>PGZN01000026.1 GCA_002840165.1 Firmicutes bacterium HGW-Firmicutes-8 | reverse complement strand
GAAGTTACGCCTGGGGAGATTGTGTAAGACTTCTTGTGTCAGAGAAGCAACGGTCGATTAACCAGGAAGCCCCCTGCTCTTAGCTGGGGGAGCGTTCACTAGTATGGAATCGAAAATAAATAAAAATAGTAATCACATCGTGACAACCTTCCACATATAATATGAGAAGGAGGAGGTGGGAGACTAAATGGTCAAAATCTCGGACTTGCGCATGAGGGAAGTTATCAATGTCATGAACGGCAAGAAACTCGGGTTGATCAAAGACATCGAGATTGACCTCGATGCCGGCCGGATAAAGTCAGTGGTACTGCCGGGAAATGGAAAAATACTGGGGTTTATCGGTCGGAGTGATGATGTTGTCGTCCCCTGGCAAAAAATTAAAAAACTCGGGATGGATGTAATTCTTGTCGAAATCGCGGATTATGCTGATACAAATCAGAGCATGATTTATTAGAACACAGAAAAGCTGCCTGGCTTAAGGCAGCTTTTTTTTACGCGTCAATGCTGATAATTGTCACAAAATTTAAACTTTAATTATTGGCAACATTTACCTTGACGACACAACATGTAGTATTCTATAATGAAAATGTGCCCAATATATTGTGGCCTTAAGGCAAAATGGGGAAAATTTAATTATATTAATTCTACGTAGATTTTCGAATTCCTTCCGGGAAAAATTCTGAATATTTTAAGGTGGAGAAAAAAATGAGATGTCCTTTTTGCGGACACTTTGACAGCAAGGTTTTGGACTCCCGGCCGGCAGATGAGGGAAATGCAATCAGAAGAAGAAGGGAGTGTATTGAGTGCGGCCGGAGGTTTACTACATATGAAAAAGTGGACGAGATACCTTTGGTAGTTGTTAAAAAAGACGGCGGGAGGGAAGTGTTCGACAGGGGAAAAGTTCTTGGGGGAGTAATAAAGGCGTGTGAAAAAAGGTCAATTTCCATGAACCAGATGGAAGATGTCGTTGATGAGATAGAAAAAAATCTGAGGAATAAAATGGAAAATGAGGTCAGTTCGGAACAGATCGGTGAGATGGTCATGGAAAAACTGCGAAGTTTGGATGAAGTGGCTTATGTGAGATTTGCCTCAGTTTACCGCCAATTCCAGGATGTCAACAGTTTTATTGATGAACTCGAGAAATTACTAAAGAAAAAAATGTCGAAGAATAGCATAGGAGAGGATTAGCCGGATGATTCAAGAAAAAGAGGTACTTGAGACAACCAATTTAACCCAACTGCGCGCGCCCAGAACTGAACGGGGAAATTTTAAGGCTATCAGAAAACGGGACGGACGACTAGCTGAATTTACCGAGAGCAAAATTACCGATGCGATTTTCAAAGCCGCTCAGGCCGTTGGTGGGGAAGACCGTACCCTTGCTATGGAATTAACCCTTGAAGTGATGAGGTTTCTGCGTGATGAATTTACCGACCGGATATTTTCGGTGGAAGATGTCCAGGATGCTGTAGAAAAGGTCCTGATTGAACGAGGCCATGCCAGGACAGCCAAGGCTTATATTTTATATAGGGCGCACCGGACGAGAATCAGAGAGGCTAAATCCGAACTTATGGATGCGGTTGAGGAAATCCTGGTCGAGACGAACAGGGAAAATGCTAATATCAGTAATTCCCCTTCCGCCAAAATGCTTCAGATAGCCAGCGCGGCCAGCAAGAGGTACTATTTATCACGGATGATCCCCCCAGAGCAGGCTCAGGCCCACACTACCGGTGAAATCCACATCCATGACCTCGATTTTTACGGGAAAACTTTGACTTGTGTCCAGATTCCCCTGGGCAAGCTTCTGCGGGAAGGTTTTAACAACGGGCATGGCTATATCAGACCTCCGAAGAGGCCGGCTTCGGCAACCGCCCAGGCCGCCATTATCCTGCAGAGTTCCCAGAATGATATGCATGGGGGCCAATCGTTCCCCTTCTTTGATACCGATATTGCTCAATTTGTCAAGGATGCTGATGATAACGAAATCTATCAGGCCATGGAGGCTTTTATATACAACCTGAACAGTATGCATTCCCGGGCCGGGGCGCAGGTGCCGTTTTCGAGCCTGAATATTGGCACTGACACATCACCGGAAGCCCGCCAGGTAGTGAAAAACCTGCTGCTGGCATATGAAAAAGGATTAGGGAAAGGGGAAAACCCCATTTTCCCCAATATCATTTTCAGGGTTAAGGAAGGCATTAATCTTAATGAGGGCGAGCCCAACTACGACCTTCTCAAACTGGCCGTAAGGGTTGCGTCAAGAAGGATGAACCCGACCTTTAGTTTTATGGATTCTTCTTTTAACAGCCCCTATGGATGCGAGGTCAGCTATATGGGCTGCCGGACGAGGACTATCGGCAATGTTAACGGCCCGGAAGTGTCAGAAGGCCGCGGCAACCTCTCTTTTACTACTATTAATCTGCCCAGAGTGGCTATTAAGTCAGGGACTAATATAGACAAGTTCTACCGTGAGCTGGAAAGGGTCCTCGATTTAGCAATAGGCCAGCTGTACCACCGGTATAAGGTTCAGGCTGACCTGAAGGTCAGGGATATGCCTTTCCTGATGGGACAGGCCCTGTATATTGACTCCGAGGAACTCAAACCCAACGAATCTATCGCCCAAGCTATCAAACACGGGACTCTGTCCGTGGGGTTTATCGGCTTGGCTGAGACCCTGCAGGCGCTCATCGGTAAACATCATGGCGAATCCGAGGATGCCAACGAACTGGGTTTACAGATTGTAGAGTTTATGCGAAAGAAGATGGAAGAGGCAACGAGGGAATCGAACCTTAACTATACCCTTCTTGCTACCCCTGCGGAAGGGCTGTCAGGCAGGTTTGTCCGCCTGGACAAAAAAGAATTTGGCGTAATTAAGGGGGTTAATGACAAGGACTATTACACCAATTCATTCCATATTCCGGTCAGCCACGAAATCGGCATTTTTGATAAAATTGCTATTGAAGGGCCATATCATAAATTCTGCAACGCGGGTCATATCAGTTATGTCGAATTTCCGTCACCCCCGATTCATAATCTGGAGGCAATCGAGACCGTCCTCAGGCACATGAAAGCATCCGATATTGGGTATGCCGGGATTAATTTCCCGGTGGACTACTGCATCAACTGCAACTATACAGGAGTAATCAACAAAGATGAGTGCCCGATGTGCGGCTCTATAGAGATCAAACGGGTCCGCCGGATTACCGGATACCTGAGCACAGTTGACAGGTTCAATGATGCCAAACAGGCTGAGCTGCATGACCGCTTGCCCCACTCTTTGCTTGAGCGGGAATAGAATCCAACAATCAGTGGAAATTAATTTAGTTAAACAAGGAGGAGATTTCATGTCCAGGCCCTCGTGGCACAAATACTTTATGGATATCGCCGATCTGGTTGCTACCAGATCCACCTGCCTGAGGCGGAGGGTAGGCGCCGTTGCCGTTAAGAACAAAAAGATAGTCTGTACGGGCTATAACGGCGCCCCTTCAGGAGTGACCCACTGTGAAAAGAGAGGGTGCATGAGGGATGAGATGGCTATTCCCTCAGGCGAACGGCAGGAACTATGCTGGGCCGTCCATGCCGAAGCGAACGTGGTTGCCCAGGCTGCCCTGCATGGGGACATCCTCGAAGGAGCAACAGTATATGTGACGATACAGCCCTGCGTTTCCTGTGTGAAGCTTCTTATCAGCGCCGGTGTGGACAAGGTTATCTATAAAGGTGAGTACCCGGATGAACTGGCCCAGAAAATTGCCAACGAGGCCTTTTTGGATTTGGTAAAATATAAGGATTAAAAAAAGCGGGGGAGTGGAAAGGATGGAACTGAGGGTAGCAGGTATTATACGTGAATCTGTAGTTGACGGTCCGGGTCTCAGAAGTGTGGTGTTTGCCCAGGGCTGTCCCCGGTTCTGCCCCGGCTGCCACAACCCCGAGGCCATTAACCCCGAGGGCGGCAAGGTTTTGGAGGATAGGGAAATCCTTGATGTGATAGCCAAGACAAAACTTATCAGGGGAGTTACGTTCTCGGGGGGCGAACCGTTTATGCAGGCCGAAGCATTTTGCAAACTGGGTAAGGTGATTAAAGAAAACGGCCTTGATATAATGACTTATACAGGATATACCTGGGAGGAACTGCTTCATATGGCCCAGGAAAACCCGGAGGTTATGGAACTGCTGCAGCTTTCCGACTATCTTGTGGACGGGCCTTTTATCGAATCAAAAAAAGACCTCAATATGGCCTTCAGGGGTTCTCAAAATCAACGGGTTATTGATGTCAGAGAGTCACTGCAAAAAAGAGAGGTTATCCTGGCCAGGTTTGCGTGATAGCCGGTTTGGGCGGAGCAATAATATGGAACCTGTTTACGTGGTATTACGGGCTGCCCAGCAGTTCATCCCATGCCCTTATCGGCGGGGTGGCCGGGGCAGTTGTAGCCAGCCAGGGATTTGCTTCCCTTAATGCCAGAGGGCTGGTTGAAGGAATATTTTTCCCCCTGATTATGTCGCCAATTATCGGATTTATAATAGCCTATCTGATGATGGGGCTTATTTTTACGCTGGTCGGCAGGGTGGCGCCCCAGAAAGTCAATAAACACTTTTCCAAGCTGCAGATTGTCTCTGCTGCCTTTATGGCCTTCAGCCACGGTTCAAATGACGCCCAAAAATCCATGGGTATTATCACTGCCGCCTTATTATCTGCCGGACTGATTCCCGCATTTAAGGTCCCAATGTGGGTAATCATTGCCTGTGCTACGGCCATGGCCCTGGGCACCTCTATTGGAGGCTGGCGGATTATTAAAACAATGGGCTCACGGATAATTAAACTTGAACCGGTACACGGGTTTGCCGCCGAGACTTCGGCAGCCATGGTTATTATAGCGGCTTCCCTCTTTGGTAAGCCGGTCAGTACGACCCACGTTATTTCAGCATCAATCATGGGGGTAGGGGCCACTAAACGGATGTCTGCAGTGAGATGGGTGGTGGCGAAGAACATTATCAATGCCTGGGTTCTTACAGCCCCACTGTCCGCCATCGTAGCGGCTTCGGTATATTTTCTGATAAGTGTGTTCTAAGAGTTGGCCTCCTCTGCACTACAGAGGGGGATTTTAGCTTTCCGCCGTCAGTTCAATAAAGACAGGTTCAGTTAAAAAATGTATTTGACAGATGGCACAAATTGGCAGGGAAAGAGCGGATAGAAAATCCTCCCAAGAACAGCAAATAACACTATTCTGCTATGGTGTGGTTATTTTTGGGTGAGCTGGTTATTTTTACGGCCTTTATCCAGTATTAGCACTTATTGTATACTATAGTTGTCCAAATAATGCCGAATCCGCAAGGTACGGAGGAACCAATTCAGGCTTAACGGCCGAGGGGTGAATCTTCACTGGATTACCGGTGGAGTAGGGTTGTCCTTTCAACCGAACCCGTCAGCTAACTCCGGAGGCAAATCGAGAGGAGGATAAAATGAATAGGTTATCTTTAAAGCTGGGGACAGTTTTCCTGGTCGGTGTTTTGGTTATCCTCATTTTGGCCGGGTCTGCGGAAGCTTCCACGAATTATACGGTCAAGAACGGTGACTCCCTGTTCTTCATTGCCCAAAGGTTCGGGGTTTCGATTTCCGGAATTAAGTCAGCCAGTGGACTGGCCGGTGACGAGATTTATCCCGGACAGCATCTGGTAATTCCGGATAAGGCGGGTTCTGGCGCCAGATATACAGTTGTCGGGGGTGATACGGTTTTCCTGATTTCCCAGCGTTTTGGCGTCTCTATGGATTCCATCAGGAAGGCCAATAACCTGTGGAAGGACATGCTGTACCCCGGACAGGTATTAAACATTCCGGTGTCTTCCGACAAAGCCAAGATAGTTTCCAGGGGAGCTTCCAGAAGTGACCTCAACCTTCTGACCCGGGTTGTCTTTGCCGAAGCCAGGGGTGAGCCGTATGAAGGGCAGGTAGCAGTGGCTGCGGTTGTCCTAAACCGGGTAAAGAACCCTGACTTTCCCAACAGTATTTCAGGAGTCATTTATGAACCGGGGGCATTTACCTGTGTGGATGATGGCCAGATAAACCTGACTCCTGACGAAACAGCATCCAAAGCTGCCCAAGATGCTGTGAACGGATGGGACCCGACAAACGGCGCCCTGTTTTACTGGAATCCGGCTACTGCCCAAAGCAAATGGGTATGGTCCAGAACGATTACATATCGCGTAGGAAATCATGTGTTCGCAAAATAACAGGAGTGGCTGTCTCAAAAGAGGCAGCCTCTTTTGTTTGTGACCGGAGGGGTAGGTGTATTCCTGCGGGCGTAGTATCTTAGCGGGGCTTGTTGACAAATAATCGTGGGTCGAGGGGATGGCTGTCCGCAACGGCGTTTCTCTTGTTCTCATTGTGCGCCACTAACCGAAGAAACTGGCGGAGCCTTGGGTTTCACCCGCCCAAAGGGACGTCCGTGTCCCTGGGCGGCTCAGCCAGTTCTAGCGTCCCCATTTTATTACCGGAACCCCGGGCTCTGATTGATAACGGGTAAAACTGGCGCCCGCCGTTCCGACAAAATGGGGAAACCCCTGGCCCTGCGGCTCTGCCAGTATCTTCGGCAAGTGGCGGATCAAGGGAAACAAAGGAAACCCCGTATGCGGACAGCCATCCCCTCTGATTTTGGGGCATTTGCCAACAAGCCTGTCAGGTCCGCCCTCCAGAATACACCTACCTCTCCTGGGTATAAAAGCGGGAGACTGAATCTAGGTCGTAACTATGGAAAAGCCTGCGGGCAATATTCCGCAGGTTTGCTCATACTTATTGTATTGAATCAATCGTCTCACGGATGATATAATAATATCAAAGATTTGCCTGTAGTCTGATTATTAGGAGGAGTTAGGGATGAGTACCAAAAAAGAAGAACTTCATAAACTTATCGAAAAATTGCCTATCAGAGTCCAAAAAACAGCCTATGATTTTTTAACAAATTTAGTTGAGCGAAAAGGCAAGCATTTTGTTATCGAGGCAGATGTGGAACCGCTTTCCGTAGAGGAAATGGTTGAATTGGAGATAGCCCAGCGGCAGATTGAAAATGGGGAGGTTGTCGACTGGGAGGATATCAACTCATAATAGTTGTCAAAATTGGCCCTCGCGGTGATGTTTATAAGAAATAAAATGTTTTAAAAATGCCCTGCGCTGAACCGCAGGTTTTGTTTTTGCCCCACTGTCACCTGTCACCTGACACCTGACACCTGGCACCTAGTAGTGCGGCATAAAGGAATACACAGAGGCGCCTAGAATAATATAGAGGGGTTACCCCTACCGGGGCTAACTGAAGAAGTACCAGCCCTGGAACCATCTGAGGAAGGTGGCGGCATAGGTTTTGCTGACCACGAGCCCGGACAGGATCGGGTAGAACATGATGAACATTATCCCGGCCAAGGACAGGTAGCCGTATATCCAGGGCTTCAGGCGAGGATTTCTTTCGACTAGACGCGATATGATAAATGTTATACAAAGGATGACAAACGGCACACTGGCGAAGAAGTAGTAAATAAAGGCCAGACGGGAGACAAACACCCACGGCAGGTATACTGAGGCAAGGCCTGCTAAGACTACAAACATCTTTTTGTTTTTCTCACTCAAACTGATGACTAAAGAAGCAATTACGGCCGCAATCCCCACCCACCAGACAGCCGGGTTTCCCATTGCTGCTATGCTGGAGATTTTGCCGGGGGGAAGATAATCCTGCCCGCTGTAGTACCACATCGGCTTTTTTATAATCGGCCATTCCCACCAGGTTGATGCGAAGGGGTGGGTTGCCACAAGATTCTTATGGTAATTTAACATGTGCTGCTGGTAGACCAGTATTGTCTTTAAACCCTGCTCTCCAGGGACCATCATAAGGGGGATATATGACAGGAAGTAGATAAACAATGGTACTATAATAAAAAACACGATTCCCCAGGATATGCTCATAAAAAGAATCCTGTTTCTTTTTGTTTCCCCGGTTTTCTTTCGGCGGTTTGCGTTAGCCTCATGTCGATAGCGGTTAACTGATGCCGCTAGAAAGATAACGGCCAGCCCCATGCCCGCCAAAATACTGCTCCATTTGCAGGCTGCCCCCAGCCCAAAAGTCAGTCCTGACAGTCCCAGGGGGACGAGGGACTTCTTAAATTCAGTAGGCTGCAGGTTCATAACGTAGTATTTATACATAAAGTAATACATTAAAATGATAAAGAAGACTGCAAATACTTCAATCGTGGCAATCCTTGTCTGGACAAAGTGCATAAAATCCAAAGCCATTAGTAATGCACAGATAAAGGCATATTCGGGTTTTTGAAAAAGCCTCCGGCCGAACAGATACATGACGAAAATCATAGCGGCGCCGAATAACGTCCCGACAATCCTCCAACCGAAAGGATTCATCCCAAATAAACTGATGCCGAGGGCGATCAAGAGTTTACCCAAAGGCGGGTGGCTGGTTTCATATGGCTCAATCAGGCGCAGATACTCATAAGCTGTCCGGGCATGATAAATCTCATCAAAAAACATGCCGTTGTAAAACGAAGGCCTGGAGGGAATCGTATCCTGTTCATCAAAAAGATATTCCGGCCGGCCTTTTGTCAACGGACTGATCTTCCCCGGAATAACTGATTTAACGACCAGGGGTTTGGCGCCCTGGGAGGTGAAAACCCCTAATTCATTGAGCGCCGCTCCCTGGCTTTCGGCCGTAAATTTGATATACCTGGCAGGGGTATCGACCGTTATATACTCCCAAACGAAGATGTTCTTTTTTTGAATTGTCGGCCCGGTTTTCCATGTTGCCGCATCTCTTGAAAAATCCAGCCTATACTTCCCTTCCCCTAAACCTCCATAGTAGTAGACCCTGCCCAGGGCCTTGATTTCGCCCAGGTCGGTAGTAAAGGTCTCGCCGGAGTTCGTATTCTGCCAGTAAGTTTCCGGCGCTTTTAAACTTCCCAGGTTATATAAAGCGATGATTGAATAAACAATAAGCAGTAGACTTATGAGGACATAATCTTTTTTTGTATAAATAAAATTCTTTTCTGGCATGATGTGCTCCTATGAGTATCGATTGTGGGATTATTATTCCCAGAGGTGTTTTTGGAAAAACTTCGCCATTGATAATATATTTCCTGTTATTTTTAAGGAGGCAGTTCTTTGCGCAGTGATTTTATCTTAACTGATTATGGCGGCATCAAGTTATATGAAATACCGTCCTTTAAACGCTCCGGCTTGGTCAGCCATGGGTTTAGCACCAGGCTTGGCGGTATCGGAACAGCTCCGTACGATACGCTGAACCTGGCTTTCCATGTGGGTGACAGCCCGGAGACTGTAATTGCCAACAGACAAATCGTATGCCGGGCCCTGGGTGCGGACACAGACAGTATTGTTGCCGCCCGGCAGGTCCATAGTGGTAATATTGCCTTAGTGGGGCCCCGGCATGCCGGCAGGGGCGCTTTTTCTTACGACACTGCCCTTCCGGATACTGATGGGCTGATTACTGACCGGCCGGGACTTCTTTTGTCCACATTCTATGCAGACTGTGTCCCGATTTTTATTCTGGATCCGGTAAAAAAGGTAATCGCGTTGGCCCACGCAGGGTGGAAGGGTACGCTAGCCCGGATCGGGGCTGAAACGGTAAATAAAATGGCGGCAGCCTTTGGCACCGAACCAGCTGACTGTCTGGCGGGGATTGGGCCCTCTGTTGGGCCGTGCTGTTACGAGGTGGACGAACCTCTGATCAGGCTTGTCCGGGATGAATTCGATTGGTGGCCCGATATTTTGGAGCATACTAAAAATGACCGGGCTAAGTTAGACTTGTGGACCGCGAACTCGAAAATCATGTCCGGAGCAGGTGTAAAGCCGGATAATGTCGAAATAGCACGCATATGCACCTGCTGTAATCAACAACTGTTATTTTCATACCGGGGCAGCCGGGAAGTTACGGGAAGGATGGGAGCTTTCCTGATGTTGAAAACCGCCTTGCCGTAAAAGGGGAGAATAATTAATGGCTAAATCAAAAATTCTGGTAGTAGATGATGAGCATCACATTGTCGAACTTATCAAGTTTAATCTCGAAAAAGAAGGCTATCACGTGATTTCCGCCCGGGACGGTCTGCAGGCCTGCCAGGCGGCCAGGGAGAACAAGCCTGACCTGATTATTTTAGATGTTATGCTGCCTGAAATGGACGGGTTTGAAGTCTGCCGGACAATTCAGAAGGACAGCGAGATCAGAGAAATTCCAATTATCATGCTCACTGCCCGGAGCGAAGAAATTGACAAGATTCTAGGCCTCGAAATCGGGGCTGACGATTATATCACCAAGCCTTTCAGCCCCAGGGAACTGCTAGCCCGGGTTAAAGCAAGGCTCCGCCGCTTACCCCCCAAACAACCTGAGGCTAAAGAAAGTCCTGGGGTGATTTGGGTTGACGAAATGGTTATTGACTCCCAGCGGTTTGAGGTATTAGTTAACGGAGTGAGGCTTGACCTTACTCCCAAAGAGTTCGAATTACTGAGGTTATTAGCCCGCAGTCAGGGGCGGGTATTAACCCGCGATTATTTACTGGAAAACATCTGGGGATACGAATTTATAGGGGACTCCCGGACAGTTGATGTCCATATCAGGCATCTCAGGCAGAAAATCGAAACCGACCCTGCCAACCCCAAATATATCGAAACAGTCAGGGGAGTGGGATATAGGTTTAAGGAGAAGGATTAATGTTTAACAGCATTAAGTGGCGGCTGACAGCGATTTTCTTTTCTGTGACGGCAGTGTTTCTGTTTCTGATGGGGTTCTATTTGATAAACTCGATGGAACAGTATTCCTTTCAGAATACGCAGAGCAGGGTGCTTTCCTATGCCAGGTTGGTGGCAGATGACCTGAGGGATTCTTTCACCGGAAAGCCATCCAAGAATTATTACCAGGACTATGCCCACAGGGCGAAAAATGATATCAATGCCAGGGTGACTGTAATCGATACGAGTGGGAAGGTGCTTGGTGATTCCACCCTTGACAAAGACACGATGGCCAACCATGCCAACCACCCGGAAATCAAAGCAGCGATGCGCGGGGGAACAGGACAGTCACTGCGTTACAGCACCAGTCTCCGGGAGCGCATGTTTTATTTTGCAGTCCCCGTGAAATCGGACAACCGGGTATTGGGTATTGTCCGGGTTGCCATCCCGTGGTCGGAAATTCAAGCCGGCCAGAATCACATCAGGTTTACTATAGGCACTGCTGTGGTTGTGGCTTTGATTCTTATGATAATAGTTGTTTCCAGTTTTACATCATCTCTCGTCGTTCCTTTACAGGAGATGACCCAGGTGGCCGGCGAGATAGCGGAAGGTAAACTTGACCGAACCCTCGATGTAGACTCAAATGACGAAATCGGGGCTCTGAGCAGGGGTTTAAACTATATGGCGGAACGTTTGCGGGACAACATCCGCCAGATTACAGAGGAACGGAACAAGGTCGAAGCCATCCTGGCGAGCATGAATGACGGCGTTATCGCTGTAGACTGTAATGGAAACATCCTGTTAATCAATCCAGCTGCTGAACGGATGTTTAACATCAAATATGAGAACAGTATGGGTAAAGGTGTTATTGAGGTAATCCGGAATTATGACCTGGAGAAACTTCTGCAGACAGCATTGATGAGTGAGGAAAGTATTACCCGGGAGGTGCAGATTTTTATACCTGACCCCAAGTCTTTTAGGATAAGTACCGCCCCTTTGATGAGTGAAACGGGTGTTGTAGGAGTGGTGGCTGTTCTAAGGGACATTACAGCCTTCAGGGAAGTCGAGAGGATGAAAACAGACTTTGTAGCCAACGTTTCCCACGAACTGAGGACACCTCTCACTTCTATCAAAGGCTTTGTCGAAACACTAATGGATGGTGCGATGGAAGACCCCAAAACCGCCGCGTACTTCCTGGAAATAATTAATGACGAAACAGACAGGTTAAACAGGTTGATCAGCGACCTCCTGAGCCTTTCCAAAGTAGAGGCCAAGCAGGGTAAAATACGCAAGGCAGCCTTAAACCTGGATAAACTTATTATTAACACTGTGTCGATCCTGTCACCTCAGGCCAGCGAGAAGAACCAGATCCTCAATGTCGACATCAAAATACCACTGCCGGTAATCAACGCTGATGAAGACATGATCGGGCAGCTGCTGATCAACCTTGTCGATAATGCTATTAAATACACGGCCAATGGCGGCCGGGTTGATATTAGAGCCGAGAGGTGGAATGACAGTGTTAAAATAGCTGTTTCTGACACCGGAATAGGCATCCCCAGGGACAGCATTCCCCGCTTATTTGAGCGTTTTTACCGGGTAGATAAGGCCAGGTCCCGGGAGATGGGGGGGACGGGTCTCGGTCTGGCGATAGTCAAACATATCCTTGAGGTCCATAGTGGCAGAATTGAAGTAGATAGTATTGTAGGCCAGGGCAGTACCTTTACCGTATACCTCCCGGCAGGAAATGATCCGGCATTTTAAGACAAAAGAAAAAACCCGTGTAATCACGGGTTTTGAAAAACCATTTAACTAGCCACGATTGGAAGTAAAGCAATCGCGGCAGTATACAGGCCTGTCGCTGGTTGGCTTGAACGGAACTGTAGTTTGTTCCCCGCAAGCGGCACAGGTAGCCGGGTGCATTTCGCGCTCACGGCGACCGAACCCTCCGCCAGTGCTGCGTCTGCTCTGCTTCCTTTTTGCCCGGCAGTCAGGACAGCGACCAGGTTCGTTAGTGAACCCTTTCTCGGCGTAGAATTCCTGCTCCGAAGCGGAAAAGGTAAACTCTTCGCCACAGTCACGACAGGTCAGTGTTTTGTCTTCGTACACAATAAACCCTCCTCAGTGAATTTTGCCCATACAGCATAAGGAACATACCTTCTAACCCGTTCCCTATAACCATGGCAGTTGAGAAGGGACGAAAGAACCTTATTCATAGTGAGCTTGGTAACAGTATAGCGTAAATTTAGCTAAAAGTATACATTTTTTTGATAAATTCAGCTTTTTGCATTAAAGACAGGGACGGTTTAAGGACAGTAATGTGAGTTTTTTCGGTTTTGCAGGATATGAGCAGTTAAATGTAGAATAATATTCCCGTTATAGCCTTTTCCGGGAGAGGACGAGCAGTGAATGCCCAGATCAAAAAGCGAGGCAGAAATCAAAGTGAGGGTTAAGAGAAATCCGCGGCGGGCTTTTCGAAAGATAATCATATTTGTTATCGGGTTTTATGTTCTGTTTCTTACTTACGGTTTTGTCCGCACTCTGGTTGTAACCCGTCTGGCCAAAGCGGAACAGGTTCAGCTGGGGGTCATTCAGAATACTGTCCCGGCAAATGGTGTGCTCGTTAGAAGTGAAAAGGTTGTCCAGGCGCCCCGTACAGGCGTACTCAAGGTTCTGGCTTCCGAGGGTGAGCGGGTACGGGTGGGCGAGGTCGTAGCCCAGGTCATAGTAGGATCTATTGACAGTACAACCGGGGAAAAAACCTTTAACATCCAAGCCTCCCAGGCCGGCATAATAAGCTACCACCTGGATGAGCTTGAAGAAATATATTCCCCCTTAAAAATAAGGGAATTGGATTTGGGTAAAGCTGAAAAAATAGAGAGCAAACCGGAACAGTTTTCTGCAGGGAATCAGGTAGAAGAAGGCAAACCGGTCTTTAAAATCGTAAATAACCTGGGACCCCTTTATATCATCACATCCCTGACAGACGGCCGCGCCCTTCCCAATAATGATAAGAAATCATTAATGATTACCTTCGGCCCGGACGGTAAAAACGTAGGCCAGGTCGAAGTAGTTGAAAGAAACTTCCGGGGAAAGGTTAACCAAATACTGTTAAGCCTTACAAACTACAATGAAAACCTGATAGTCCCGCGCCAACTGGATTTTAACATTATCACAGACCGGTTTGAAGGTTATATTATTCCGGTTGCAGCCATTGTCCGTAAGGATGGCAAGGATGGAATATTTACGGTGTTTAAAGAACGGGTCAGCTGGAAAAAGGTTGAGATATGCGGACGGGCTGAAGGAAAAGTTAGTATTTCCGGTATTACCCCGGACATAAAAATAATACTTAATCCCGAATATGTTAAAGAGGGGTACCCTTTCGACAATTGACAATTGATAATTGACAATTGACAATTTCCAAGTGTCAGGTGTTAGGTGTCAGGTGTCAGGTGATTGCTATCGGGAGTTTTGGAGAGTGGAAAATTGAGCAGTATTGCTGAAAATATTGGGGAGATTCGCGACCAGATTGGAAAAGCGGCGGCCAGGGTGAACCGCGATCCGGCGGATATTGGGATAGTGGCTGTTACGAAAACAGTGCCGGTAGATAGGATAGAACAAGCGGTTGCCGCCGGGCTGAATGTTTTGGGTGAAAATAGGGTCCAGGAACTAACCGGGAAATACCCTTTTCTGCCTGGGGTGGAATGGCATCTAATCGGCCATCTCCAATCAAATAAAGTGAAATACATATTGGATAAGGTATCTTTGATTCATTCCCTGGACAGCCTGTCTCTAGCGGAAGAGATTAATAGAAGAACGCTTTCTCTGGGGCGCGCCATAGATGTATTGGTCCAGGTCAATGTTGCTGATGAGCAGACCAAATCCGGTGTCAGGCCGGAAGATACAGTAGGTTTTATCGACTTTCTAAAAGGGCTGCCAGGTCTCAAAGTTAAAGGGTTGATGACTATTGGCCCTTATTGTGAGAACCCGGAGGATATCCGCCCTGTTTTCCGGAAACTGCGTCTACTGGCGGAAGAAGTGAAAACAATAGACTTTCCTGGGATTGACATGAAACACCTGTCCATGGGAATGTCTAATGATTATATAATTGCTGTTGAAGAAGGGGCCACTTTAATCAGGCTGGGCAGCATTGTTTTTGGTCTAAGACAATAAGAAGGCGGATTACTAATCGTGAAGGAGGATGTTAGAGTGAGCAGGATCATGGACAAGGTTCTCGGATTCATGGGCTTTGAGGAAGAAGAAGTAGAAATCCTGGACAACGAAGAGATTATGGTTAATGATGACGATGCCGGCAAGAAAAAGAAAAGCGGCAACTTATTTAGTCTTCATTCCCAGAAAAACATCCGGGTAGTTGTATGTGAACCAAGGATTTTTGAAGATTGCCAGCTGATTGCGGACAATCTTAAAAACAGGCGGCCTGTTGTGATTAATCTTGAAGAAGCTGATAAAGAACTGGCCAAGCGGGTTGTCGACTTTATCAGTGGAGCTACATACGCCTTAAACGGAAGTATGCAAAAAGTGGGCAACGGAATTTTTCTGTTTGTACCCAGTAATATTGATATTGCAGGTGAAATCAGGGGTTCGGAAAGAGACAAGGATAAAGATAAAGGCCTGTTCACCTGGATCCGTTAATAGGAGGCCGCAAAATGCCTTTTGCGAAAAAGACTGTAGGGTTTATCGGCGCCGGTGCAATGGCCGAGGCCTTAATCAAAAGTATCCTGCAGCGTGGGTTGGTACAGGCTGCCAAGGTTTGGGCCAGTGATGTCAGTCAGGACCGGGGCCGGTTTTTGACAAATAAGTATGGAATAAATTTTTTAGAAGATAATAAAGATTTGGTAAAGAAAGCCGATATCGTCATCTCTGCTGTAAAACCTGTCATAATGGACAGTGTACTGTCAGAGGTGTCTCCCTATGTTACCCCGAAGCAGCTGCATATATCTATAGCTGCCGGGATTTCTCTGGGCTTTATTGAACGGCATTTTCCTGAAGGTATCCCGGTAGTCAGGGTGATGCCAAATACACCCAGCCTGATTGGGGCGGGGGCGTCGGCTTATACGCTCGGAAAGAATGCCGGGTCCAAGGAAGAAAAAATAGTTAAAGAGATTTTAGACTGTGCAGGGGTTTCCGTGAAAGTCCCCGAACACCTGATGAATGCGGTTACAGGTCTGAGCGGGAGTGGTCCGGCTTATGTTTTTTTAATCCTTGAATCCCTCATTGACGGAGGGGTAAAGGCCGGCCTGCCGCGCGATACGGCTTCTATCCTGGCGACCCAAACCCTGCTTGGAGCCGCTAAGCTTGTTCAGGAAACGGGTGACCACCCGGCCCGTTTAAAAGATATGGTCACTACACCCGGGGGGACAACGATGGCCGGGCTCCATGTCCTGGAACAAGGTAAAATCCGGGCGACATTGATGGATGCCGTTTTGGCTGCGACCCGACGGGCGGATGAACTTGGCAAAGGTAAATAGATACCGGTAACCCAGATGGGAGGTTCCTAATTTTGAATACAGATATGATTAGATTAATAGTAGACGGGATTTTTACGGCCATCTGGTGGTTGGTTATCGCGCGACTTATCTTATCGTTTTTACCACTTTTTATGAGGATCGACCCATACAATCCCGTAGTGCGGTTTATAAACGAGACGACCGAACCTCTTATGGCTCCGTTCCGCCGACTGGTACCACCTGTGGGCGGGATCGATTTTTCACCGATGATTATGCTTTTTGTATTACAGCTGTTCCAGAATTGGATTATGAAGCTGATCTAAGACAGCGACCGGAGTGAATCTGTTGGACAGGAAAGCGATACTGGACCGGGCTGGCAGCCCTGAGGACAGGATACTGTTGGCTAAAATTCTCGACAAAATAGAAGTAGTTAAAAAATTCCATGACCCTGTTGTCACGGAATTTTTTGACCCTTCCCAACAACACCTGGTTTTCCCTGTACTCTCCAAATCGCCGGGGATTTCTTTTATCTGGATTGGCGGGCACGAGCTGGCGGAAAGACAAAGGGCCGTCATCTGTCCTGATTATATGGAAGTCACGGAAAATGACAGTGAGGTGGCTGTTTTATCTATAACCGGCAGCCAAAAGTTTCAAACCTTGTCCCACCGTGATTTTTTAGGGGCCGTACTCGGTCTGGGGATTAAGAGAGAAAAGGTCGGGGATGTCATAGTGACCCCCCAGGGCTGCCAGTTAGTTGTTGACCGTTCAGTGGCTGATTTTATCACCAGGAACCTTGCCAAAGTAAGCCGATGTGGGGTCAAAGCAGAAAAGATACCGGCACAGGATATTCAGTTTCCGGACGAAACGGTAAAAGAGATAGTCGCTACAGTGCCTTCCCTCAGGCTGGACGCCGTTGCCGCGGCCGGATTCGGTGTTTCGAGAAGCAAAATGGCAGGTCAAATTGCAGCCGAACGGGTTAGGGTTAACTGGCTGGCTGTAACTGATTGTTCTTATCCCATTAAGGAGGGTGACAAAATTTCTATCCGCGGTCGGGGCCGTGTGGCTGTAAAGAGTGTCAGGGGAGAGACGAAAAAGGGTAGGATTTTACTGGTCCTAAAGCGCTACCTGTAACTGCTATTTTTTTTTCTGCCTGCGAAGGATTTTATTCCTGACCGTCGAATTAATTCTTAACCAGGATATTTCTGGATATAATAGGAGGTGCTTGTTTTGACATTAACCCCTCTCGATATCCACAACAAAGAGTTTCGCAAAACTTTTCGAGGGTATGATGAGGAGGATGTAGATGAATTTCTTGACAAGGTCGTCAAGGAATACGAAAAAATATTCAAAGAAAACCTGGAATTAAGAGAATCGTTAGCTGCTAAGGATTCCAATATCGTCCAATACAAAGACCTGGAGGAAACCCTGCAGAGGACTCTGGTCATAGCTCAACAGACAGCCGATGAAATGAAGCACAGTGCGGCGAGGGAGTCTGATGTAATAATTAAGGAAGCCCAATTAAAAGCGGAGCAGCTTATTGCGGCGGCTGAAGAAAAGGCCAAATCTGTTCTGCAAAACTATGAGGATATCCAAAGACAGGTTCACGTCTTTAAAGTAAAATTCCGTTCCTTTCTGCAGAGTCAGCTTGACCTGATTGGGCAGAACGACGATGTTAGGCTGGATATTGAGAATTCGGTTTAATGAGGAGGCGGCCATTTGAATATTCAGGAACACCCGGATGGGGTGGTTGTTAAAGTAAAGGTGCAGCCACGGGCATCGAAGGACAAAATTGCCGGTATTTTGGGTGATGCCCTGAAGATTACGCTTACCGCCCCGCCTGTAGACGGAGAAGCCAATGCCGCCTGTATCGGTTTTTTTGCTTCCCTGTTGAAAATACCCCGGAGTCAAATAGAAATACTAAGCGGTATGACGGGACGGACCAAATTACTAAAGATATATGGCATAAAAAGCACGGCGTTAAAGGAAAAAATAGGGGATTGCACACAAAAATAAATTTTTTTGTCGGAAGTATTAAGAAAATTCAGAAAAAGGGATATTTCTCGCTGTTTTTCGTAATTTGGGGGGTACCTGCAAAGGGAAATGATGAAGTTAATGATATTGAGCGCTACGCCGTGGGGATCGGTTTTTATTAAAGAGAACATCCCCGGCATAGAGACAAAAAAGCTGCCCGGTCTGGCAGTACACAGCGGAAAGCTGGGGGGGCAGTGGGTGGCATTAGTGGAAATGAATGAAGAGGAAGATGTCCCCGATTTCGGGGGCAGCCTTGTCGACGGTATAGACCCGGAGTATATTGTTTCTTTGGGCGAGGCATACAGCTGTAAGAAGAGTTTAGGTATAGGGGATATGGTAATTTCGTCCGGTGGAGCATTCCTGGAAACCTCTAAACCAAACGAACTTGGTGATGCCAGAGCCGATCAGAAACTCATAGACCTGGGTTTGAAAGCAGTTGAAAGGTTTAACAATGATGACCGGTTATGTAAAGTCGTTGTGGGGACAGTTTTTCTTAACCCGGGAACTGCCAAAACCGGGCGTAAACTTAATTTCCTGCCGCAGAAGGATATTTATTGTATAGACCACAATGGTTTTCCTTTTACACGGTGGTTGGTAAATAATAAAACCCCATTTGTTATGGTTAGAACGATTGTCCCGGTGCCGGCCAAAAACCGGCCGGTCGATGTTACACAGCTTAAGTGGGATATGGCGAAAAGGAACTTTTGGTTTGTCAAAGGTATCTTAGAAGGGTTAAAGAAAATACGGACTAAGGAAACGGTAGGGAAGGTTGACTTAATTTAACCTTTTGGATATAATAATAGAATAGTAATTTGGAAATTGTCGCAATAATAACAATGAAGGGGACAGTAAGCATTAGGAAGGTTCCAGAGAGTCCGGGATGGTGGAAACCGGGTGCTGAATTAATGCGGAAGATCACCCTGGAGTTGTACAGCCGAAGTATGAGAGCGTAGGATGTACCGGTGGCAACCGTTATCTGCGGCCAAGTAAGAGCCGGAACTACAGGGTTATATTACCTGTTTTTTTGTACCGGAATTTAGGGTGGTACCGCGGGAAATAACTCTCGTCCCTATGGGGCGGGAGTTTTTAATTTGCTCAATTTGAGGAGGAAGTATTGATGGATTATTTGATGGATTACAGTAAAACCTTGAACTTACCGCAGACCGATTTTCCGATGAGGGGCAACCTTCCGGAACGGGAACCGGAACTGCTCGGTTTTTGGGAGGAAAAGAAAATTTACGAAAAGGTTCAGACAAAAAACAACGGGAAGCCGAAGTTTATTCTCCACGACGGTCCGCCTTATGCAAACGGGGATATCCATTTGGGCCATACCCTGAATAAGGTATTAAAAGATATAATTGTGAAATTTAAATCGATGGATGGGTTTGATGCTCCCTATGTTCCCGGTTGGGATACACACGGCTTGCCTATCGAACAGCAGGCGATTAAGGCCCTGGGTATCAACCGCCACGAAGTAGGGCACGTAGATTTTCGGAACCGCTGTAAAGACTATGCCCTCAAGTATGTGGACATTCAAAGAGAACAGTTCAAAAGGCTTGGGGTCAGAGGAGACTGGAACAACCCCTATCTTACCCTGCAGCCTCATTTTGAGGCTAAGCAGATCGAAGTCTTCGGTGAGATGGCCAAAAGGGGCTACATCTACAAAGGACTGAAGCCGGTTTACTGGTGTGCTTCATGTGAAACTGCCCTTGCTGAAGCGGAGATCGAATATAGAGATAAGAAGTCTGCTTCTATTTATGTAAAATTTAACGTAACGGACGGAAAAGGGGTCCTGCCGGAGGACAACACTTATGTGGTAATTTGGACGACCACACCCTGGACACTGCCGGCAAATGTTGCTATATGCCTGCACCCTGATTTTGAATATGCTTTGATTGAGGCTAAAGGGGAAAACCTGGTAGTTGCCACCGGCCTTTTGGAATTCTTCACAAGGGATGTGGCCTTGGGAGAGTACACAATCAAAAAGACCTTTAGAGGAGCTGACATGGAGGGAATCCTCTGCCAGCACCCATTTATGGACCGCAACTCAGTGCTGATTTTGGGTGAACATGTTACCCTGGAACAGGGCACCGGTTGTGTGCATACTGCCCCTGGGCATGGGGTGGAAGACTTTGAGATTGGGAAAAAATACAGTCTCCCTGTGGTTTCGCCGCTTGACAACAAAGGTGTTTTTACTCCGGAAGGCGGATTTGTAGAAGGCCAGACAACTGACCAGGCTAACAAAAGCGTGGTTGTAAAGCTTGATGAACTCGGCGCCTTGATGAAAATGTCGTGGATCCGGCACCAATACCCGCATTGTTGGCGGTGTAAAAATCCGATTTTGTTCCGGGCAACTGAGCAGTGGTTTGCCTCTATAGACGGGTTCCGGGAGCAGGCCCTGGCTGAAATTGACCGTGTCCAATGGATTCCCACCTGGGGCCGGGACCGGATTTACAATATGATTGCTGACCGCGGGGACTGGTGTGTCTCCAGGCAGCGGACCTGGGGAGTGCCTATTCCGATATTCTATTGTGATAACTGCGGAAAGGAACTCATCAACGACCAAACGATTGATTATGTTAAGGAATTTTTCAAAGAGCATGGCTCTGACGTGTGGTTTGCCAGGGAAGCCAAAGACCTGCTTCCTACGGGGACGACCTGCCCGGCTTGCGGCAGCTTGGAGTTCCGCAAGGAAACCGACATTATGGATGTTTGGTTTGACTCTGGTTCCAGCCATCGGGCAGTGCTGACCCAGCCCCAGTTCTGGCCTGATTTGACATGGCCGGCCGACCTTTACCTGGAGGGTAGTGATCAGCACAGGGGATGGTTTAATTCATCACTCTGCACTTCGGTGGCTACAACCGGTAAAGCGCCGTACAAAACCGTTTTAACCCATGGTTTCCTTATTGACGAACAAGGCCGCAAAATGTCTAAGTCTCTTGGAAACGTAACAGACCCTTTGAATATTATTAAACAACTCGGGGCTGATATCCTCAGACTTTGGGTTTCCTCGGCAGATTATAAGGCTGACGTGGCAGCTTCGCCCGGGATTTTTAAACAGATGTCTGAGGCCTATCGAAAAATCAGGAATACAGTCAGATTTCTACTTGGCAACCTCTTTGATTTTGACCCTGCTAAACACAAAGTTGTATTTAGCGACATGCCCGAACTGGACAGGTGGGCTTTAATGAAGCTGCACAAGCTCCTGCAAAGGGTGTTGGAGGCTTACCGGAATTATGAGTTCCATGTTGTGTACCATGCGGTTCATAACTTTTGTACAGTGGACATGAGCGCTTTTTATCTGGATATAATTAAAGATAGGCTGTATACATCACTTCCGGATTCGCCGGCCCGTAAGTCGGCCCAGACTGTGATATATGAAATCACATGTTCCCTGGTAAAAATAATGACTCCGGTATTGGCCTTTACTTCAGAGGAAATCTGGCGGTATGTTCCGAAAGAGGCTGGTGACCCGCTGAGCATACAACTATGCGATATGCCGGAAGTTAAAGAACAATACCTGGATGAAGAATTTGAAGCTAAATGGGAACGCATCATCAATATTCGTAACGAGATTTCCAAAGCCTTGGAAGCTGCCCGCAGGGATAAGGTTATCGGCCATTCTCTGGATGCCTGTGTTACTGTTTACGCCGATGAGGAATTATTAAGCTTTATCACTCCTCTAAAAGATGACCTGGCTACAATTCTAATTGTTTCTGCGGCTAAAGTGACCGAGAGTGCTGAAGCCCCCAAGGATGTTTTTGTTTCCGAGGAAGTGCCGGGACTTAGGGTAGGGGTATCCCAAGCCGCAGGAATGAAGTGTGAACGCTGTTGGACTTACAGTGAAGCAGTGGGCAAAGATAAAGAACATATAACTATTTGCGACAGATGTTTGCAGGTAATAAAAAAATTATAACCCAAAATCCAAGTTCTGGCAGGAGTTTCGGATATCTATGTCGAAATGATTAATGAATTTGATTTATATTGTCGAACAACCAACTATATTCGGAATAGTTGTGGGTTGTTCAAACCAATATACTTTAAGGAGGAATTGCATGTCGGACTTCAAATGTAGTAGTTGTGAGTTATGTGGTCGGGATGTAGAGGCAAAGCTAACCTGTTCCATCATTCTGAATGACGCCAAAAAGAAAGAAAAGGCCTGCTGGTGCGTATGTAATGCCTGTATGGAAAACTTCAACAAGAACATTAAAGAGTACTATAAGGCAGTCATCGCGGACAAACCGGCCAAAAGAGCTAAACCAAAAGCTAAACCAAAGGCTAAAACAGCTGCCAAAGCTAAAGCTAAACCGGCAGCAAAAGCCAAGGCCGCTGCTAAACCGGCAGCGAAAGCCAAGGCTGCTGCCAAACCGGCTGTCAAGGCCAAGGCAGCTTCTAAACCCGCTGCAAAAGCCAAGGCAGCTGCCAAACCGGCTGTTAAGGCCAAGGCCGTTGCGAAACCGGCTGCTAAAGCTAAGGCTGCTGCTAAACCGGCTGTCAAGGCGAAAGCAGCGGCTAAACCCGCTGTTAAAGCTAAGGTTACAGCCAAACCGGCAAAAAACGCTAAAAAATAGAAAGCGCTCAGCGCTTTCTATTTTTATTGCTGTTTCTGTCTTTTCATCTGCAATGCCTGATATTCGTTGAGGTTTTTCAGCTTTTTCTTTCTTAGTTTACGAGTCATGTACCCACCGACCTGACCTGTTTCGGCGGCACTGAGGCCGGCCCAGCCGACCTGTTTGACCTTTGGCCAGAGACCCAGTTCTTTGGCCACTTCAATTTTGAATTTATCTACCGGGGTGAGCGGTTTTTTCTTTTTTTTATTTTTACCCTTTTTGCCTGTGCTGTTCTTTTTATCTTGTTGTGTTTTAATGTTTTCCAAAATAATCAGACCTCCTTTGGAAAGTATGACCAAATAAGCGGGATTTCATTACTTTTTAGGCTGACTTTTCACCGAAGATGTTATATTATACTTATAGAAGAACAGAGAAAAATATAAGTTATTTTTATTTGGAGGATATTATGAGAGTATTGGTGCGGGATGTAATGTCAAGGGGGGTTCTCAAACTAAGAAAAGAACAGACGATAAATGAGGTAGCCCGGTTATTCTTGGAAAGAATTATTGACGGGGCTCCGGTGGTGGATGATGAGGGCAAGGTTATCGGGGTATTCACGAAGACCCACCTGCTGCGGGCGATGGGGAAACCGCCGGACATGCCTATTGAGCGTCTGATGAACAGAAATGTTATTTCAATCGGAGAAACAATGCCAGCTGAAGAGGCGATGAACATCCCAGTGGGAAGACTGCCGGTAGTAAACAGTGACGGTAAAATGGTCGGGTGGTTGACCCGTACCGACCTTGCGTCCGCCTATTTGGCCCATTACAAAAGTTCGATTGAAGGGCTGTCACAGATTATCAATTCAACAGTTAGGGGCATAATAGCTATCAACGTTCAGGGTAAAATAACAGTATTTAATAAAACTGCCGAAAGGCTCTGGGGTATCGAAGCCGAAAAGATTAAGGGGATGGCTGTAAAAGATGTGTTCCCGGTAATGAAAATGGATAATATCCTGAAAACAGGCGATTCAGTGAGCTATCAGCTGCAGGTCGATGATGCGTTTTTCAATATTGAGATGAATCCTATTGAGGTTAACGGAGAAATTAAAGGTGTAGTAGCAGAGTTTTACAAATCTCCGGAGGAGTAGTATGTTTGAACAGATAATCAGCGAAGCCAACCGGCTGCAGCCGGAATTGGTAGAGATAAGAAGGCACATTCATCGTAACCCCGAACTTGGCTTTGAAGAATGGGAAACCGCCAAACTGGTCTCCGAAAAAATATCCGGTTTAGGCCTGCGGGTGACTAAAGGAGTTGCTAAAACCGGTATTCTTGCTGTTCTGCCAAGAGAGGGCAGCAATAGGACAATAGCCCTTCGGGCTGATATGGATGCGCTTCCGGTCGAGGAACAAAATGATGTTCCATATAAATCAGTTAACCCCGGCATTATGCACGCCTGCGGGCATGATGCTCATTTGGCGATGCTTATCGGGGCGGCTAAAATACTGTCGTTTTTAAAAGACGGACTCAAGGTTAATGTCAAATTTATCTTTCAGCCTTGTGAGGAGCAGCCTAAGGGTGGCGCTGCACCAATGATTAAAGCCGGGGTTCTGGAAAAACCTAAAGTTGACGCTATCTTCGGTTTGCATATTAACCCCTACCTTCCCGCCGGATTTCTGGGTTTAAAAGAAGGTATTGTGATGGCAGCAGCTGACGAGTTTACGATTGAGATTAAGGGCAGGGGTGGTCACGGGGCCGCGCCGCACCAAACGGTAGACCCCATAGTTGTTTCCGCTTATGTGGTTCAGGCCTTACAGCTGATCGTCAGCAGGCAGACAGACCCGTTAGAACCGGTCGTCGTATCAGTTTGTGCAATCAAGGGCGGCCAGTCGTTTAATATTATTGCAGACCGAGTCACCTTAACAGGGACCGTCCGGACCTTAAATCCCCAAGTCCAACAACAGATGCCGGAAGCAATCAGGAATATTGTAAAAGGGGTGACTTCGGCTTTTGGAGCCGATTTTAATTTTGATTATCAGTGGGGGTATCCGCTTCTCAGAAATAATCAGCAGATGCTTGACATAGTCCGGCAGGCAGGCCGCGCTGTAGTGGGCAGACAAAAGGTTTTACAGATAAATATGCCGTCAATGGGCGCAGAGGACTTTGCCTATTTTACCGGTCACGTTCCCGGGGCCTATTTCTTTCTGGGGGCCCAGCCTCCGGGCGGGGTATCCCACCCCTGGCATAACCCTAAGTTTGATATCGATGAAGCGGCGCTGGCCACCGGGGCTGCTGTGTTAGCCGGCTGTGTGGTAAAGGCCCAGGAGGTTTTGGAGGGGGGGAAATGAGTACATTAAATGAAAACGAAAGAAAAAGATATATGCGCCAGTTGATGCTGGATGAAATCGGAGAGGCCGGTCAACTAAAGCTGAAGGAAGGAAAGGTTCTCGTTGTTGGAACCGGAGGCCTTGGTTCGGCCAGCCTTTTTTATCTGGCTGCGGCCGGGGTGGGGCATTTGGGCGTGGTTGACAGTGATTCGGTCGACCTCAGCAACCTACAGCGTCAGATACTGCATAATACAGATGACCTGGGGAAACCAAAAATCGAATCTGCCTGCGAAAAGCTCAGTCGATTAAACCCTGAAATCATTGTGGAGGGTTTCCGGGAGCGGTTGGGAACACAAAACACCGCTGGCATTGTTACCGGTTTCGATGTTGTCATTGATGCCACTGACAATTTTCCTTCCCGGTTTATCCTTAATGAATCCTGTGTCAGGACCGGAAAACCTTTTATCCATGGAGGCATCAAAGGGTTTTTTGGTCAGGTGATGACGATTATACCAGGCCGTGGACCTTGTTACAGATGTATCTTCCGCAATCCCCCGGAAGCCGGGGCGGTCAATGAACCACCCGGTGTTTTGGGCTCTGTAGCCGGGACAATAGGGACGATTCAAGCCGCAGAGGCCATTAAAATCCTCCTCGATGTCGGGGAACTTTTGTCCGGACGTCTGTTAACCTATGATGCTCTGGGAAATACCTTCCGGGAGGTGCAGGTTAAGAAAGACCCAAACTGCTCTGTTTGCGGGGATTTAGAGCTAGAGGTTGGATAAGGTTTCTTGTCAAAACTGAAAGGGGTATTTGCAATTATTATCGTAAATTGATAGAATTATACAACATTTTATTGTTTTAGCAAAAAAAGGTAGCCAAAAAACTGATAGTATGTTATTCTAAAAATATCTTATTAAGAAATTTACAAGACACGAAGAAGGATGCACAACGGATGAAGGTTTTTAATGACCTAAGATTAAACAAGACAGTTTACCGGATTAATATCGGGCAAACCTATACGACAAAAGAACCGGATGTGGTATTAAATACCCTGGTTGGTTCTTGCATTTCTGTCTGCATGGTTGATAAGACCAACGGGGTTTACGGGATAAACCATTTCATGCTCCCCGGTTCAAATCACAAATATAATAAAGACCCCAAATACGGCGCTTACGCGACAGACTTGTTAATAGAGCAGATGGTTGAAAAAGGCGCGGACCGGAAACACATGGAAGCAAGGGTTTTTGGCGCAGGTAAAGTGATTGACCAAGATATATTTGAAGTAGGTACAAATAACGCCAATTTTATTCTAAAATATTTAGGCGCTTTGAAGATCCCAATTGTCCACAGTGATTTGGGCGGGGATTACGGACGCAACATTTTGTACTTCTGTAACACATCAGAAGTCGTAGTACATAAAATTGCCAACAACAATTCCACTAACGGGGTATTGGAAAAATAGATTTATTAAAATAAAGAAGGGTTATTGGCTTAGCCAATCACCCTTCTTTTTTATATATCCTGTTCCATATCATCAGGATTGTCTTTCTTAACCAAAGTCGTTCCATCCCCGTTTTGCCGGGTTAGCCTGTCATCAGGGCTGTCTAAGGTGACAAACGGGTTTCCTGTTTTCCGACCCTGATCATAAATCTTACTGTGCTGGGTCTTGGAAAATCTTTCGGGTTGTTTTTTTGGCATCTTAACTCCTCCTAAAGATAAGGTTTTTCAAGATAATAACACCCTGCCAATGATTGTTACACAGCTGCCGTCTTCTATGACTGCCGCGTTTGCTTCATCGGTATCCACATGCATTTCAGTGATGAAGTTTTTATCAACCCTGACCAGGACGTCATTGAAAATAAGGTCCCGCTCTCCGTCAACCAATACCTGGACCCGGTCACCGTTAGTGAGGCCGGTTCTGGCGGCATCGGAAGGGTTCATGTGAATGTGAGTGGCAGCTAAGATCACTCCTTTCCTGAGCGTAACTGCCCCGTAAGGGCCAACGAGGACAATACCCGGTGTCCCTGAAAGGTCACCAGAGTCACGGACAGGGGGCTCAACTCCAAGGTGATAACCATCGGTCCCGGATATCTCCACCTGGGTTTTATCCCTTAGGGGGCCAAGGATCCGGACATCTTCGATAACTCCCTCCGGGCCGACCACTGTTAAGGTTTCATTAGCTGCAAACTGGCCTGGCTGGTCAAGATTTCTGTATTTAGTGAGTTTGTAGCCAGGCCCGTATAACTGGTCAAGTTCTTGTTGTGAAATGTGAATATGCCGACCGGAAATTCTCACCGGCACTTCGTTATAAGCAGATGTAATAGGCTCCACCAGAGGCAGCGCTTCTTCGATAGGAGGCGGGGGTTCCTGCGGATGCCAATAACCGTAATTCCCGTCAATCATTTCTGTTCCTCCTTTACTCCGGAGACCAATAATAATTTATTGATTAAGTTCTATTTTGCCCATTACCTGAATATATATTTAGATTGGGAAAAATCAGTTGCTAGTTGCTAGTTCCTAGTTGACAGTTGGCAGTTGACAGTTGGCAGGTATTACGGGAACAAAAACAAAAGAAACCACAGAGTTCACAGAGACTAAAACAGAGGACACAGAGAGAAATTTGTAACCTCTACTAAATTCCTTCTTCCGAAGCAAGCCCTAATTAGACCGGATTATCCTGTTATCCTGTCTGCTTTATCTATTATTAAAGAAGAAAAAATGATATCGGACAGGATAACAGGATCAATAAGAAACATAGTTGGAGGAAATAAAGATAAGTAAGTAAGAAAGCGGGATTTGGGACGTCTGGGATGCAAGAATGTTTTTATATTTAATAATTTCTCAAGGTACAGAGTGACTAAATTGAACTGGGGAGTAGATATAACTGATTACTCTCTGTGGACTCTTCTTTTCAGTGAATCACGGCTTCTCTGTACTACTACTTCGTGAAAGTTTGTCTAAAAAACTAAATTTTAAGAAGTAATAAATCCTATAGCTGCGCGAGATTCATAAATCAAAAACAATTTTTACCAGAGTCAGAGGTACTGCAAACTAAAGGTTTCCTAGCGCAGTTTTGTATTTCTATTTTACAGATAGTTATATAGTTTTATAAAGTATAACGAAATTCTTGGGTAGAATGTTGATGTTGGCCTAATTTCATACTCTTTGTGGCCTTTCTTTTTATCCTTAGACCACATAGAAATGCTTGTTAGCCTTTGTGTTAAAAAAATTTGGAATTTTTGATTGCAGCTATGCTGCGCTAGGCCCTCTGTGTTTTCTTTTTTTATATAATCGAGAGTTTGCGCAGCAAACTCTTCCGACCCCCTCGGAGCCGAAGGCGTAGAGCATGGTTTTACTGGCCACTGGCCACTTAAAGGGCCCCCTCAGAGCCGCAGGCCTAAAGAACTGTTACCTGACACCTGACACCTAGCCACTAGCCACTAGTAGTCACTAGCCACTAGTAGTCACTAGCAACTCACAACTAGCAACTAGCAACTACTGCAGGCACGTGATATAATATTAGTATTATTTTGACAAGGGTATTTTAATATTCTCATAGCAGGGAGTGAGGTACATGTTTGAACATAGACCGGGCCGGGAGGAAGGCGCCGGGAAACGGGTTGTGATTACCGTTCTCGGTAAGGACAGGGTAGGCATTATTGCCGGGGTCTCGGCGGTTTTGGCGGAAAACGATGTAAATATCCTGGATATCAGCCAGACCATTCTGCAGGATATATTTACGATGGTTATGGTCTGTGACATCAGGAACTGTAAGATTGACTTTGGCACCCTGAAAGAAAAGCTGAAAGCCAAGGGTGAAGAGCTGGGGTTACAGATTCAGGTCCAGCATGAGGATGTATTTCAGTTCATGCACAGGATTTAGGGGGGGACAGATTTGCTGAGCATTCAGGAAATAATGGAGACTATCCGGATGGTCCAACAGGAAAACCTGGACATCAGGACTATTACAATGGGGATCAGCCTTAGGGACTGCTGCCACGGTGACCATAAAGCAGTGGGCCGGAGAATGTATGACAAAATCACAAGGCTGGCTGAAAACCTTGTCCGGACTGGGGAAGAGATAGAACGGGAGTATGGTATCCCCATCGTTAATAAAAGAATCTCAGTGACCCCTATCTCAATGGTTGGCGAAAGCAGCGACACAGATGACTTCGGCTTTTTTGCCGATGTCATGGACAGGGCGGCAGGTGAAGTAGGGGTTAATTTTATCGGGGGATTTTCGGCTTTAGTCCATAAAGGTTTTACGAGTGGTGACAGTAAACTGCTGAAGGCTATTCCCAATGCCCTGGCGGCTACCCAGAGGGTCTGCGCCTCTGTCAATGTTGCTACTACGAAAGCCGGCATCAATATGGATGCCGTTTACGAGATGGGTAAGATTATTAAAGAGGCGGCAGCTCTGACTGCCGATAAGGACGGCCTGGCCTGTGCCAAATTGGTCGTGTTTGCCAACGTGCCGGAGGACAACCCTTTTATGGCCGGGGCCTTTCATGGTATCGGTGAACCGGAATGTGTAATCAATGTGGGAGTCAGTGGGCCGGGGGTGATCAAAAATGCCGTGGATAAAGCTAAAGACGCGGACTTTGGGACTTTGGCCGAGATTATTAAACGGACGGCCTTTAAGGTGACGCGGATGGGTGAACTGGTCGGCAGGGCGGCTTCCGCCAAACTGGGGGTCCCTTTCGGAATCGTCGACCTGTCCCTGGCGCCTACACCTGCCGTAGGTGACAGCGTGGCCGACATCTTGGAAGGGATGGGACTGGAACGCTGTGGTACACATGGCACGACCGCTGCCCTGGCGCTTCTTAATGACGCTGTCAAAAAAGGAGGCGCGATGGCTTCTTCTTACGTTGGCGGGTTGAGCGGGGCCTTTATCCCTGTCAGTGAAGACGCCGGGATGATTAGGGCCGTAAGTGAAGGCGCTCTGTCCCTGGATAAGCTTGAAGCGATGACCTGTGTTTGTTCTGTTGGCCTCGATATGATTGCGGTACCGGGTGAAACAAGTGCCGAAACGATTTCTGCTATTATCGCCGATGAAGCGGCTATAGGGATGGTCAACCAAAAGACGACTGCTGTCAGGATAATTCCCGCTCCCGGAAAAAAAGAAGGGGATTATGTGGAATTCGGCGGACTCCTCGGTCGCGCTCCGGTAATAACTGTGAACAAATTCAGCTCCACGGAGTTTGTGAGGAGAGGCGGTCGGATACCGGCTCCGATACAAAGTTTAAGAAACTAGCGAAATTCTACCTCTGCATGGTTAAATTCCCTGCAGGGTTTTATTTTAATACGACGAATGATTAGACATATGATTAATACAGCTAGCGGAGGGACAAAAATGGCCAAACTTAAAATTCTGGTTGCTGACAGTCATGAGGTAGTACGTCTGGGGATCAGCTTTATTCTTAATTGCACTGAAGAATATGAAGTTGTAGGAGAAGCCGGAACGTGTACTGAAGTCATTCAGAAAGTCGTTCACTGTGACCCGGATGTGGTAATTATGGATACCTGTCTTAACGATTGTTGTGCAATCGATACCTGCCGCATTATTAAAGAAAAGCATCCCAGGGTTAAGATAATTATGCTGACTTCACCTGCTGACGAAGACGGCATATTTGATGCTATTTCGGCCGGCGCTGACGGGCTGCTGCCGAAGCAGATAAAAAGTGAAGAACTTACTAGGGCAATCAGAATGGTATGTGAAGGGAAATCTCTGTTGGACCCGTTAATCACTTCCAAAGTGATGGACAGGGTTAAGAACAATTTCGTCCATCCCCAAAGGGAAGAGGCCCTGCTTAATCCCCAGGAAAAAAGAATCCTGACTTTAATTGCCGAAGGGAAGACGAACAAAGAGATTGCCCAGACTCTGATGCTAAGCAATAATACAATTAAGAATTATGTCAGTGGTATCCTGGGCAAACTTAATTTTAGCAATAGGGCGGAAGCGGCGGTTTATGCTGTCCGCAATAACCTGATGAGACCAACAAGAATTGCCGCCGAAGGAAGGAAATAGGGTTGTCTAAAAGAGATGGCCTCTTTTTTTTGGGCAAAATTCGGGGAAGGACGGGGCCGGCGTGTTCCTCCGGACGGCATGTTTCAGCAGGCAGGTCGGGGTTGGGTATTTTAACGGGTTTCCCGCTCGCCGTCTGGCAATCTAAGCTGCCACCTGCAGGCCGCAATGCAATGTCCCAGAACTTGATGGCTCAGAA
>PGZN01000087.1 GCA_002840165.1 Firmicutes bacterium HGW-Firmicutes-8 | reverse complement strand
GCAGCAAGATTGCCAACGACGTCAGCGCAAGGGAAACCCTTATAAAATACCCAACCCCTCCAAGCTTGTTAGTCCGCCCTCCGGAACACACCAGCCCCTGTGCCAAAAATGAAAGGGACGCCTCTTTTGACAGCATCCTCTCCTTTTTTGCTTTTGTCCTAGCGGGCAGATTATGGTATTATTATAAAGTAGGAGTTTTTTTGACTTTATTCGACCTGTTAATTGATTCAAGATAAGGGGGATATACCTTGACTGCAGGTACGCCGATGATGAAGCAATACCTGGCTATAAAGGAACAGCATCCTGACGCTATTCTGTTTTTCAGGCTGGGGGATTTCTATGAGATGTTTTTTGAGGATGCGGAGACCGCTTCCCGCGCTATGGAGATTACCCTTACAGCGAGAGACGGCGGAAACGGGCAGAAGGTGGCTATGTGCGGGGTCCCTTATCACGCGGCTGAGACGTATATTGCCAAACTGATTGAAAAGGGTTTCCGGGTCGCTATCTGTGAACAGGTTGAAGACCCCCGGACTGCTAAAGGTATTGTCAAACGCGAAGTGACAAGGATAATCACTCCCGGGACGGTGACCGAAGGCAGCATGCTGGATGAAGACAGGTATAATTTCCTTGTTGCGGTAGTTAAAGACGAGCTTGGCTACGGATTAGGTGTGGCTGAAGTCTCGACAGGTTATTTCAGGGTTGCGGAAATTACCGGACCGAGGGCCCTGGCTAAATTAACTGATGAACTGTCCCGGCTGAAGCCGGTCGAGTGCATTCTGCCTGACGGGCTTAAAGACAACCGGGAACTGCCGGTTAAACTGGCCGGACCGGGGAAAATGTCAGTAAACTTTTTCAGCCAGCAGGCATTTACTTATAAGAATGCTTACATGACCCTGGTGGAACACTTCGGCACCTGCTCCCTGGAAGGATTCGGCTGTGCACACATCAGGCTTGGGATACAAGCTGCCGGTGGCCTGATGGCGTTTTTAAAAGATACGCAGAAAAATGCGCTGACCCATATTAACAAGTTAATTTCATATACAACTGACAATTATATGCTCCTCGATACTGCTACGAGGCGCAACCTGGAACTAACCCAGACAATCAGGGAAGGTCAGAAAAAAGGGTCCCTGCTTTGGGTTTTAGACCATACTGTGACAGCGATGGGGGCCAGACTGCTAAAACTTTGGATAGAACAGCCGCTGTTGAATATCGACGGTATAAGTGAACGGTTGGATGCCGTAGAGGAATTGGTAAACAATGTATTCTTAAGGAGTGACTTAAGAATTCTCCTGGACCGGGTTTATGACCTGGAACGGTTGGCGGGCCGGGTCGCTTACGGGACCGCCAATGCCCGGGACATGATTGCTCTAAAATGTTCACTCGAGGTTCTGCCCGGCCTGCGCGAATTAATGAAAGATGTCTATTCTCCCGGTTTGGCCAGGATTCAGGAGTCTCTGGACTGTTTGGAAGATGCCGCCGCCTTGATTGGTCAGGCGGTAGCCGATGCCCCGCCCCTTTCGGTGAGGGACGGGGGTATCATCAAGAACGGTTATAATGAGGAAGTTGACAGGCTGAGGACGGCTTCCCGGGACGGTAAGGGCTGGATTGCAGCCCTGGAAACCAGGGAAAAGGAACGCACAGGCGTCAAATCGTTAAAGGTTGGATTTAACAAAGTGTTCGGATACTACATAGAAATCACTAACGCCAACCGGGCGATGACCCCTGATGATTATATCAGAAAACAGACCCTGGCTAATGCTGAACGTTTTGTCACCCAGGAACTCAAGGAATATGAAAACCTCATCCTGGGGGCAGAGGACCGGGTTACCCAGTTAGAATACGATTTGTTCTGTGAAGTCCGCCGCAGGATAAATGAGGAAGTACCACGCATCCAGGCCTGCGCGGCCCTGATTTCCACACTTGATGTGATGCAGTCTCTGGCTGAGGCGGCACTCCGCAATAACTACACCAAACCTGTGGTCAATGACAGTGATGTAATTGAAATAAAAGATGGCCGGCACCCGGTGATCGAAAAGGTGCTGGCAGGTGAGTCTTTCGTCCCTAATGACACCTATCTTGACGGGACCGGTTACCGTTTAGATATTATCACCGGCCCCAATATGGCAGGGAAGAGCACATACATGAGACAGGTAGCCCTCACCTGCCTGATGGCCCAAATAGGTTCCTTCGTGCCGGCCGAACAGGCCAAGGTCGGGATTGTGGACCGGATATTCACCCGGGTGGGAGCCTCGGATGACCTGGCTACAGGGCAGTCGACATTCATGGTCGAGATGAATGAAGTCGCCAATATATTAAATAATGCCACCTCCCAAAGCCTCGTCATATTAGACGAGATTGGCCGGGGCACGAGTACGTTTGACGGCTTGAGCATCGCCTGGGCAGTGGCGGAATATATTCTCGACCCCAGAAAAATCGGGGCCAAGACCCTTTTTGCCACCCATTATCACGAGCTTACCGAACTGGCCGATATTTTTCCGGGGGTTCAAAACCATAGTATTGCCGTCAGGGAAAAGGGAGAAGACATTATCTTCCTGCGCCGGATAGTCCCCGGAGGTTCGGACCGGAGTTACGGTATTCAGGTAGCCAGGCTGGCCGGCCTGCCGAATGAGGTATTACTGAGAGCGAAGAAAATCCTGGCAACTTTGGAGAGTTCGGAAGACCTGGCCAAGGGACAGCGGGAATTAGCTGCCGGCAGAAAAAAATACAGCGGCCATACTGACCGCGTCCAGCTCAGCATTTTCGGGGAATCAGGTTCTCCACACCCGGTAATAGAAGAAATCAGCAGTCTCGATTTATTGAACTTAACCCCTTTGGAAGCCCTGAATGTGTTATATAAACTCCAGCAGAAGCTGAAAGAAATTTGAAAACGAAGGTGATCCAGTGTTTATCGGAATCGATGTGGGGGGAACTTATACAGATGCTGTCCTGACTGACGGCCGAAAAATTGTGAATAAGCATAAAATCCTGACTTGTCATGATGACCTTCTGGCGAGTCTTCTCGGCGCTCTTGATGCTGTGACTGCGGGGCAGGATACGGCCTGCATCCAAAGGGTTGTTTTAAGCACGACTCTGATCACCAATATTATTGCTGAGAAGAAATATCCTTCTGTTGTCCTGATTTTGGAACCAGGGCCGGGATTGAGCCACAGTGAATATAAGTTTGATGCCCCCACATATATCGTCCCCGGTGCTGTTGATTACAGGGGAAGAGAGATTATCCCCCTCGGCAGAGAAGAAGTATTCAAGGCCGGAGCTGATATGGTCTTCATGGGATATGACCGTGTTGCCGCTGTAGGCAAATTTTCCTGCCGCAATAACAGCCATGAACTGGCGATGAAACAGCTGCTCGAAGAAACATTCTCCGGACTTACAGTGGAAATGGGCCATACTGTTTCAGGACATCTTAATTTCCCGCGGCGGATAGCCGGCACAATGCTGACTGCAGCTACGAAAGAGCTGTTTGCCAAATTTGTCGCTAATGTTATGGAATCGTTGAAAGCGCGCAATATAACAGCCCCGGCCTTTATCCTGAAGGCTGACGGGGGGACTCTGCCGCTGGAGTCAGCCCTGGAAATGCCTGTAGAAACGATATTCTCAGGTCCGGCCGCCAGTACGCTGGGGGCAATGTCATTATCACCCCAGGGCCAAACCTCGGTAATTATTGATATCGGCGGGACAACGACAGACCTGGCTTTAATTCTGTCCGGGGAACCCCTGTTGGCTTCCAAAGGGGCCAAGATAGAGGAACTTTATACCCATGTCAAATCATTTGCTGTAAAATCGATTCCTCTTGGCGGAGACAGTGCGGTGGCAGTCCGGGACGGGCAGATGGAGATACTCCCGGAACGCCGGGGTCCGGCGTACTGCCTGGGGGGCGAGGGGGCTACCCCTACCGATGCCTTAAAGTTCCTGAATAGAGTAGAAATTGGAGATATGTCAAGAGCGGTTGAAATAATGAACAGGCTGGCTGAAGAGACCGGGAAAACACCGGAAGAAACAGCCAATGATATCATCAGATGCGCTTGTCGAATAGTTGTTAAGGCTATTGAGCAAATGTTTATAAGCTGGGAACAGGAACCTGCTTACCATGTTTGGGAGATTATCCAGGAAACCAAAATCCGCCCGCAGAATGTCGTCGGAGTGGGCGGCGCGGCAGGCGGCCTGGTTCCGGATGTGGCTCGGCAGCTGGGCTGTAAGCCGATTATTCCGACTCATGCCGAGGTCGCCAATGCCCTTGGGGCGGCGGTCGCTCAGCCCACCATGACAGTGAATCTAAGGGTGGATACCGAACAGGGGAGTTATACGGTGGTTGAAGATGGGACATCAGGCACCGTCCCGACCGGACGGATGTTCCGCGAGGAAGATGCTCTGAAACTGGCCCGGGATAAGCTGTTCCAGAGGGCAGAGGACTTGAATATCAAGGCCTATGTTAGTAAAACCGAAGTGGTCCACAGTGAGGTTTTCAATATGGTGCGGGGTTGGACCACTACCGGAAAAATATATGACATCTGTATGCAGACTCCGCGGGACATTTTGTTTTACTTGGGACAGGAGGGGTCTGAAAATGAACAATAGTGATAAAACAGGGCTCGTCTTCTTTCCGGCTTTTGACTGGGCGATTTCACCTACCCATCCGGAAAGAGAAGAGAGGCTCCTGTACACCAGGGACCAGATATTTGAAGAAGGCATCATGGACCTGCCGCGGATCAAGGAATATAAACCACGGCTGGCCACATTTAAAGATATCGCCAGGACGCACATCTGTGTGCCCCAGGTAAAAGACCAGATTACTCAGGCCCACCTGGTAGCTGCCGGCGCCGCCTTAGTTATTGCAGATGCGCTGATGGCAGGTGAAATCCGCAACGGGTTTGCCCTCGTCAGACCACCCGGACACCATGCCATGAAGGTTGTCCACGGCAACAGGGGTTTCTGCAACATAAACAATGAAGCAATCATGGTTGACTACCTGCGCAAAAAATACGGGTTAAAGAAAATTGCCATCATCGATACCGATGTCCATCACGGGGACGGGACCCAGGATATCTTTTATCATGACCCGGATATCCTGTTTGTCTCATTTCATCAGGATGGCCGGACCCTGTACCCCGGCTCGGGTTTTACGAATGAGGCCGGAGGACCGACCGCTTTCGCCCGGACGCTGAATATACCTTTACCTCCGGGAACGAGTGATGAAGGTTTGCACTATGTCCTGGAAAAACTCATTCTCCCGGTGCTCGATGATTTTAAGCCTGACTTAATCGTTAATTCTGCAGGGCAAGACAACCATTTTACCGACCCGCTGGCGAACATGAAAGTTACGGCTCAGGGGTATGCTAGTTTCAATGAAAAACTAAAACCTGACATCGCTGTTTTGGAAGGTGGTTATGCCATCGAATCGGCCCTGCCGTATGTCAATACCGGGATTATCCTGGCGATGGCCGGGATGGACTACAGCAATGTAAGGGAACCGGAATACAGGCCCGGGATGTTCACCCTCAGCCAGGAGAAAAAGACGCGGATTGAAGAGGTTGTGGCTGAACTCATCTCCCTATGGGAGAAAAGAGATGACCTGGCTATCGAGGCCCTTAGGGAGAAGAAAGATTTCTTCGAACGGAAAAAGACGATCTTTTATGACACTGACGGGATAAATGAATACCAAACTGAAAAACTGAAGCTGTGCCCGGACTGTGGAGGGTACCACGCTATCTCTTCCCAGGCATTCCACCACAATGGGATAGAGCATAACATATTAGCTTTGAGTACCCCTTTCAACGGATGTCACGAATGCCGGGAAGAGGCCTTCGAGCACTACGAGATCGCTGTCAGCCGGAAAATGCATGATTTTGTGTATTTCCAGGACCGGATTTCTGATGTTTACCGCGGATTTTCGCGGGAGAAGGGCCAGGAGTGGGAGGAGTAGCAGAACAGTTGACAGTTGGCAGTTGGCAGTTGACATGTGCTCTACGCCTTCGGCTCCGAGGGGGTCGGAAGAGTTTGCTGCACAAACTCTCGATTATATAAAAAACAAAACACAGAGTTCCTAGCGCAGCAAAGCTGCAATCAATTCTAATAACAACCGCGGAGGACGCGGAGATAACGGAGTGACGCGGAGAAAGAATAAAAAATAAAATTAAGCCA
>PGZN01000086.1 GCA_002840165.1 Firmicutes bacterium HGW-Firmicutes-8 | reverse complement strand
CAGCTACCAATGCCTTAGCATGGCCCCAATACCGACCCCAGGGTAGAAAAATGGCAGCTGGCTAGGCGCCCAGGCCGGCGCAACCACAGGCGTACCGGTGTACTCCGAGGATTGCGCCGGCCTGGGCAACGCCGCCAGATGCCATTTTTCTCCGCATGCACAGTTCCACTGAATCAATTATATAGCCTCTTTTCCCAAATCAGCACCGGTAAACTGGCTATTATAGAGATCTGCATAGAACCCGCCCTGATAAAGAAGCTCATTATGGCTGCCTTTTTCAATAATGCTTCCGTTATTCATGACAAGTATCAGATCCGCATCACGGATGGTTGACAGCCGGTGAGCAATAACAAAGCTTGTTCTCCCCTGCATGAGTTCTATCATGGCCTTCTGGATATGAATCTCTGTCCTTGTATCGACACTGCTGGTAGCTTCGTCCAGGATAAGAATGGCCGGATTGGCTAATATGGCCCGGGCAATAGTCAGAAGCTGCTTTTGACCCTGGGAAATATTAGAGGCTTCCTCATTGAGTATTGTATTATAGCCGTCAGGAAGGGTTCTGATAAAGTGGTCGGCATGAGCTGCCTTGGCCGCCCGAACAACATCTTCATGGGTCGCGCCTTCCCGGCCATAAGCAATATTGTCTCTGATAGTGCCGTTAAACAGCCATGTGTCCTGAAGCACCATGCCGAACATACTGCGCAGGTCTCCCCGCTTTAAGTCCCTGATATCAACACCGTCAACGGTAATTTTGCCGCCGCCTGTTTCATAGAAACGCATCAGCAGGTTTACCAATGTGGTTTTGCCGGCGCCGGTTGGGCCCACAATAGCGATGGTCTGTCCCTGTTTGACATCGATATTCATGTTCTCGATAAGGGTGGCATCTTCCTTGTAGCCGAACTTGACATTTTGAAACCTAACCTCACCTTTCGGAAATTCGATAATCCTAGCGTTATCATGGTCCGGAATTTCTTCGGACTCGTCCAAAATTTCAAATACGCGCTCTGCTGATGCAATAGTAGATTGAATAACATTGGCTATATTTGCAGCCTGAGTTATTGGCCAGGTTAACTGCCTCGAGTATTGAATGAAAGCCTGGACATCACCGATTTCTATTTGCTTTTTAGTAACCAAAATGCCGCCAACAACACACACAGCCACATAGCCGATGTTGCCGATAAAGCTCATCATCGGCATGATAATGCCGGAAATGAACTGTGCTTTCCAACCGGCGTTGTAAAGTCTTTCGTTAATATTATTAAACGCCTCGATGGATTCTCCTTCACGGCCAAAGGCCTTCACTATTTTGTGACCGGTGTACATCTCTTCAACATGACCGTTTAGCTGGCCAAGCTCCTTCTGCTGCGCCGCAAAATACTTCTGCGAGCGTTTGGCTATCTTGGCTGTCACAAAGAGCGAAAGCGGCAGGGTGATCAGAGCAATAAGGGTCATGATAGGGCTTATAGTCAGCATCATGATGACTATCCCAACAATGGTGATAACTGATGTGATTAGCTGGGTCATACTTTGCTGGAGTGTGGAAGCAATGTTATCAACATCATTTGTAACACGGCTCAAGATTTCCCCATGGGTGTGTGAATCAAAGAATTTAAGAGGAAGACGGGCCAGCTTGTCGTTCACATCATTACGCATATCATAAACAGTTTTCTGAGCAACACCGGCCATGATGTATTGTTGAATATAGCTGAAAAATGCGCTGATAACATAGAGCCCGACTAACATCAGGATTATTTGCCCGATATACTGAAAATCCACCTTGGCGCCCGGCACATGCATCATTTTTTGCATGATGCCTTCAAATAACTTGGTTGTGGCTTTGCCCAATATTTTCGGGCTGACAATACTGAAGACTGTGCTGAGAATTGCTGTTAGAAATACGGCAAACAGTTGAAGCCTGCGGGGTTTTAAATAGCCCATCAGCCTTTTTAATGTGCCTTTAAAATTCTTTGCTTTTTGTACCGGCATTCCCATATGGGACCCCAGGGGTCCCCGCCCGCCGCTGGGGCCGGGTCTATGCTCTTTGCGTTCTGCACTCATGCTATCTCCTCCTCTGACAGCTGTGAGGATACAATTTCACGATATACTTCACAGGTTTTTAAAAGCTCTTGATGGCTGCCCATCCCTACAATTTGACCGTCATCCAGAACAATAATCCGGTCTGCGTCCATAACGGTGCCGGCTCTTTGCGCAACTATAAGCACAGTGGAGTCCACTGTTTCCTTTTTCAGCGCAGAACGCAGCTTGGCGTCGGTTTTAAAGTCAAGCGCCGAGAAACTGTCATCAAATATATATATTTCGGGTCTTCTAACCAGCGCACGGGCAATGGAAAGACGCTGTTTCTGCCCACCCGAGACATTGGCGCCGCCCTGCGAGATAACGGAACCAAAACCTTCCTTCATATTGGCAACAAACTCCATTACTTGTGCAGTTTGAGCAGCCCGCCGAACCTCTTCATCAGCAGCATCTTCCTTACCATATCTAATATTGTCAGCAACAGTACCGGTAAAGAGAACCGCGTTTTGGGGGACAAAACCGATTTTAGCTCTAAGGCTTTCCTGCGTCATCTCGCGGACATCAACGCCATCAACTAAAATGCTGCCGCTGTCAACATCATAGAAGCGCGGAATCAGGCTGATCAGTGTCGATTTACCCGAACCGGTACCGCCGATAATGGCAGTTACCTCACCAGGCCGCAGGCTGAAGGAAATATTGCTGACAGCAGGCTGTTCAGCGCCGGGGTAACTAAAGGTAACATCCTTAAACTCCACAAAACCCCTTATACTATCAGCGCTCTTTGCTTCTGCCGGGTCCTTGATTTCAGGAACAGTGTCAAGCACTTCATTAATTCTTACTGCCGAAGCTTCTGCCCGGGGTACCATGACAAACATGAAAGAAACCATGACCAGTGAGAACATTATCTGCATAGCATACAAAATAAAAGCCATCATATCACCAACATGCATGTCTCCACGGTCAACGCGAATACCGCCAAACCACACAATTGCTATAGTTGTAAAGTTCATCACCAACATTATAATGGGCATTAATGCGGCCATTATTTTATTAACTTTGATGGCGGTGCCAGTCAGGTCACGGTTTGCTTCGTTAAAGCGCATATTCTCGTGGTCAATGCGGTTAAAAGCGCGGATCACTCTAATTCCGGTAAGATTTTCACGCAGGACAAGATTTAGTTTATCAAGTTTCACCTGCATAGCTTTAAACAGAGGCACGCCCTTGATGGCGACAACATAAATTGCCGCTGCCAGGATGGGAATGGCGACTACGAGCACCAGGGACAGCTTGGCATCCTTTGATACCGCCATAATAATACCGCCGATACACATCATTGGCGCGCTAACCATCATGCGCATAATCATGATTAATACCTGCTGAACCTGGGTAATGTCGTTTGTGGTTCTGGTAATGAGAGAGGCAGTGCCTATCTGATCAAACTCGTGGAGCGAATAGCTCTCCACCTGTGAGAAAACCTTACTCCGAAGATCTTTACCAAATCCCGTGGCAGCTAATGAAGATAAATAGCTGGCAATTATTATACAGATACCACTTACCATAGCAACCACCAGCATAAGGCTGCCGACCTTAAGAATATAAGGGATATCCCCTTTGACTATACCGGTATCAACAATATCTGACATCAAGGTAGGCAGATACAGCTCAGCGAGCGATTGCAAAAGAAAGAGGATCAAAACACCGGACACAGGAATTCGATATGGCTTTAAGAACCTGAACAATTTAATCATTAATTATCATCTCCGGTAAGTTAAAGCTGTTAGAAGTTTTCTTTTCTCGTCTCATTGAAGTAAGTAAATACCTTTGATAAAAGCTCTGCCAGCTTACTGCTTTCTTCCTCCCCTAAGTATTCAACCAATCCGTCAAAGGAATTATAGAAGACATCAGAGACTTTCTCCAATGTGCGTTTTCCTTTATCAGTGAGGTTAACGCGAACAGCACGCCTGTCTTCCTGATCCATGGTACGTTCAACAAAACCGCTGGTCTCAAGGCCGTTGATCAGTTGAGTGACGGTGGGAGACGCAACCTTTAAGGCACTGCTTATATCTGATACCTTAATTCCAACCGAATCGGATTTTACTGTTCTTTTTATGCAAAACAGCAGCATGATTTCACTGGACTTCAAACCCACAATCGGACTTTGCCTCCAATTCAACCTATGGAATTGGGTAAATGATTCTAAAAGCTTCTGTGCAATCGGATTCCTGCTCTTCTCCATTTAAACACCTCTTTTTTGTTAGTTATCTTAATTATTTATTATATAAATTATTAGGCAACCTAATTATATCCCTATTTTTCTGCTTTTTCAAGACGTTCTGATTTATGTTGATAAAGAATATAATATCAAAAAGGAGGAATAACAAGATGGCAATAAGACACTATGTACTACTGGCGACTGACGGTTTTGTCGACCTACCGACCACACCGGACGTATGCCCCAATCCCAGCACTAGACAAAGGACATATATTTTTGGCTTTGTCGGAGGTCTGTTTAAAGTCGATGATAAAGTGATTAACTCCACCCTCGACTGGACCGATTCTGCCAACCTGCCGGCACTGTTAGCTATGAAGGGTACGGCCACGTTACCGGCGCCTATTATCTGGGCCGAGATAGGAGATCATCTCTATATCACCTTGATAAACCTGGGCATGGCCGAACTTCCCGACTTATTGGATTTCCATACTGTCCACCTGCACGGGGCTCACGTAGCCACCCAAGTAGACGGCTTCCCCGAAACTTCCTTCGGCGTTCCAATGTGGATGGATACCACCTCAACTCCACCCAATGCAACTTATTTCTTCCAGCCGGAACACCCGGGTACCCTGATGTATCACTGTCACGTGGAAGCATCAGAGCACGTCCAAATGGGCATGTACGGCGCATTGGTAATTTACCCCTCCATTGAAAGCTTAGCCATGGCAGGAATCACCAAAAACGAGATTACCAAGCAGTGGTTTTTAGACGGTAAATGGCAATCTCAAATCCCTGGCACAGCAACAAACAGAAACTTTGCATACAATGACATTCAAACCTTCTTCGATAAGGAATATGTTATGCTGCTCTCCGACATTGATTCAACCTGGCATGAAGCCGTTAGGACTCAGGACCCTACATTTAATGCGGTAAACTACCGGCCTAATTTCTGGCTTGTTAATGGGCGGGCGTTTCCGGATACCCTGCTCCCGCATCCTCAAACGCCTTCACCGGGAAGTGACCCTGATCTTACCCAGATTAACTATGAATCTTATGTCCACATTAAGACCGGAAATAAGTTTTTACTCAGAATGATTAATCTGGCTTATCAGGTGGCTCCATGGCACATTCACGGCTGGCATTTTATGGTGATAGGAAAAGACAGTAATCCCAGCCCCTTTTTGGCGATTGCCCCTAAACTTGGACTGATGCCCCACGAGGCGCAGGAGCACGGTTTTACCGCTACCATCGGTTCGGGTGAAACTTACGATCTATTATTAACTGCCGATGACAAGCGTTCCCTCTATAAGAATTATATTATTAACGGCCAGGATGGTCTGCCTTCTCTGTGTGCTCAACTGAAAGCACTGCAGTCTGTTGACCCGGGTGCAATTTTCGATATTCCCACCGAACCGGTGTCATGTCCCGGTCCAAATACAGTTAACTATATTAACATTTGTGATGGAACCCAGGGAGTGGATCAATTCTTCCCGCAGTTCTATCCTATGCACAATCATGATGATTACAAAGTAACTAATGACGGCACATATCCGGGCGGCCAATTAACTTATATTCAAACAGATGCGCCGGAAGGTAAAGACGATTGTATGGAAGGTTATGAATGCGAAGACGTCGATGATGATTTAAACGGGGACTAAGGCCAACCATTGAACCCCCCATTCCCCAAAGTCGTGATGGTGGTCGCAAGACCACCCAACGCCCCTCCGCAACCACAGGCGTACTATGGCCTGTCAAACATACTGTGACACATCGATGAATCTATCATCCCTCAGCCTAATGGTTGCCGAAGGCCACCGAATCCCCACACTATAGCCGCCCTAGCATGGCCCCAGTATCGACCCAGAGGTAGAAAAACGGTAGCTGGCTAGGCGCAAATCCCACCGCCACTGCACTTGATTACCCCAATGCGGTGGGATTTGCAACAACGCCAGATGCCGTTTTTCTCCGCATGCACGCC
>PGZN01000085.1 GCA_002840165.1 Firmicutes bacterium HGW-Firmicutes-8 | reverse complement strand
AACCCTGTCCGGCAAAAACTACCCGGACAGGGTTTATGAGCAAAGTTGACGGTCACGGAACGTGAGCGAGGTGCGGTCAAACAGCTTGAGCAGCGACATCGGTATCGGAAATTGATGGTGTAAGTAAAGCCATGGTTGGAAGTTATCCGGAAATAATAAATAATGAGATAATCCCTGATGAAAGTTATGTGGTTATCGCCGGATACAGCCATGAAGTAGATTTCGAAGTATTAAGATCAATTTTTAAAGCAAAGTGGAGTCCCAGATATATCGGTATCCTTGCTTCTCCTAAAAAAGGCGGGGTAATAATATCGAAATTGAAGGAAGAATTTGGTGAGAATATAGATTTAGGCAAAATTTATTCACCTATAGGATTGGACATAGGGGGTGAATCGCCTGAGGAAATAGCTATTTCCATTATTGCCGAGATACAATCTCTCAGATATGATAAAAATGGGAATAAGCACCTTAGTGAAAAATGGTCTACATTATTACAGGAGAAATAAACAGTGGCAAAACTACGAGACTATTGTCAATATATAATGAAAAACAAGAAGGAGATGGATTTGTAACATTAAAAGTATATTCACATGGTAAATATATAGGGCAGAAAATAAGAAGGTTGTCTACAGGGGAAGAGACATATCTTTCCATGGTGAGAGATATACCTAAGGATTGGGACGAAAAATGCCGTTATGATGACTATAGTTTTTCACAATCAGGTATAAACCTGGCTCAAAAAACTGCTGATGATATAATTAAAAGAGGAATTAATCCCGCCTTTGTTGATGAAATTGGGCCATTAGACCTGCAGGGTAAAGGGTTTTATGACGTTTTTTCCTTACTTTTATCGGAATGTAGGGATATTTATTTCACAGTTAGAATAACAAGTCTGAACGATGTAATAGAAAAATTCAGTATCAAAGATTGTGTAATTCGAGGGATTACTGGACAACGGAGTTGCGACTAGTAAATTTTTTGAATCAGAAAAGCCGTGCGGCGTATGGTAGTCTTAGTTGCCAAGGCATATAAATCACCTCCTATAATATGATATTCAATAGAATGGCGACTGTTAACATAAGTTGAGTTGAATTTTTATGTTAAGGGGAATGGGGACACATCGTGTAAATTAACGCCTTTTTATTATAAAGGGGCGTTTTTTTTAATTAATTGTGTGTGTTTAATCACTTGCAGGAAAAAGATTATGAATGACGAATTAACAATTTCTGTAAGGTACTTGAAAGGAAGTGTTTTGAGCCGTGAGAATCTATATTACGTACATTGACTACGATCCCCCGGGGAAAGATAAGCCAGAGACGATAGAGGAGTTCATAGAAATTAGTTCCGAGCAATCTGTTCCCGTTAATCTGAAGGATTGGACCATCAGGGACAGGGCAGGGCATATTTATAAATTTCCCGATTTAAACATCGACCCGGGATGCAGGATTAAAGTCTGGACCAAAGAGGGTACCGATGACGAAGATAATCTATATTGCAACCGGAGACAAGCACTCTGGAACAATGAAGGAGGGGATAAAGCCACATTACGGGACACGGCAGGCAAGATTATAGATACATACAGATACCCGCTCAGGATGGCGCCCTGGAACCAATTCGGAGTGACTACAAAAAACGGGCGCGTCTGGATTGCTGATATTGATCAGGATGGCAGAGAAGAAGCTGTTTATTATAACCGGAAAAATGGCTTAATGTGGGTGGCTAATTACAGAGATGGCAGACTCGACTGGAGTGTCCTGGATAATTGTGCCGGGTTCGGAGATTTACTCAGGACAAGTATAAAAATATGGCTAGGGGATTTCAGCGGCAATGGCGCTAAGGATTTTTTAAATAGTCCCTTAGATTGAATAAAGGATAAATTTGGTGGGTTTGCGTACGCAAACCTTCATTTTTTAGTAAATCACTTTTGGAATGTATTACGAATGGTAATCAAGTTATCTTAAAGATTAATCATTTAGGAAAATGTGATGCTGAAAAATCTTTGATTTTTGAGAATGTCTATAGTAAAATAAGCATATAAAAAGCATATAATATTACTATCGGAGGAGGTATTATGATGAATATTAAACCGTCTGCGGCAATTCGCAAAAACTATAACGAAATATCTATGCTTTGCAAGTCTACTAGAGAACCTGTCTTTTTGACGAAAAACGGCGAGGGCGATTTAGTGGTTATGGATATCGAGACCTTCAACCGTCGTGAAAGCATGCTGAGGTTGCGGGAACAACTGGTTGCGGCTGAAGAGGACAGATTAGCGGGGAAAAAGGGTTATTCCATCGGCGAAGTGGATGATATGATGAAAAAGGCCATTAGGGAGGCTGTCAATGAACAGCGCAAATAGACGTTACCATGTTATTATCTCGGAAAGAGCGGCAGAAATGCTAGTGCAGCACGCTCGCTTTTTAACGCAGGTTAGTGCCCAAGCGGCTGACAAGCTCAGGCGGGATATAGTCGAATCTGTAAAATCCCTGCAGGAGTTTCCGGAACGGGGTTCCTGGCTTACCGATCGTGTATTGCCTGTAGACAAATACAGAAAACTGCTTGTAGATAAACGGTATTTGCTCATTTATCAAATCAAAGGTGATACCGTATATCTTGATTACATAGTTGATTGCCGTCAGGATTATGGTTGGCTGTTATAATTAGGGGCTGCTGAAGTTCATAAACGCATCAACAAAAGCCCTAATCGGATGAAGCCCCCAAAGGAGGCTTCATTTGTACGAAGGTGACATGTTAAAAGGGGTTGATTGCATGACAAGATTGACGAGAGTGAGTAATATATTAATCCTTTTTAAGACATATGGATTGAATTAACGGTAAGCATAACCCCGGAGGCTGCGGATGGCCGCCGCCGTCATTGAGCCACGGAGGACGATATTGAATATATCTAGAGTACATGAAGCCTTGCTTAGCAAGGCTTTATGAGCTTATGGGATGAATTCATAAATTGCAGATATTGCAGATATATGTCGAGAGATAATTCTGGCAACTTACTATATGGGGATTTATAATAGTATTATAAAAACAGCAGGTAAAACATGGAAATAATTGGGAAAAGGAGGAGATATTATGGAACCGTTTTTGGGTCAAATTGAACTGTTTCCTTATGGTTTTGCACCCTCAGAGTGGGCGCCCTGTGACGGACGGCTGCTTTTAATTAACCAAAATCAGGCGCTGTTTTCGTTATTAGGCTTTAAATTCGGCGGTGACGGCACTACTACTTTTGGCCTGCCGGACCTGCGGAATGCCGCAATTGGACAGTATAATCAATACTATATTGCCCTGCAGGGTATATATCCATCCAGAGATTAGGTTCAATAAATTAATCCAAAAAATTATATCAAAACTGATTACAGGAGGTTATGTTGATGGACCCTTTCATCGGGCTAATAAAATCATTCCCCTACGGATTTGCGCCGGCAGGATGGGCTTTTTGTGACGGCCGGCTGCTGCAGGTTACACAATACCAAGCGCTATTCGCGCTGATTGGCAACAAATTTGGCGGCGACGGCCGGACAACTTTTGCCCTGCCGGACCTGCGCGGAGCGGAACCGGATTCATCCAGCGGCGGATATTGCTGTTATTTAATAGCACTCACCGGTTTATGGCCGCCCAGAAGTTAGTTGCCCATGTTATTTTTAATTATCAAGTTTAGGAGGATTATATATGGACAATTTTATAGGTCAAATCGAATTGTTTCCCTACGGATATGAACCTGTGGGCTGGGCGCTCTGTGATGGGCGGCTGCTTCCAATAAACGCTTATTCGGCGCTGTTTTCCCTAATCGGCAACAAATACGGCGGTGACGGTCAAACTAATTTCGCCCTTCCCAATCTGAAAGGAACGGAACCAATACCTAATACAAACTATTATATCGCGCTGGAGGGAATATACCCAACCAGGGACTAACCCCAATCAAGTAAAAGAAAATTATTCCTATTCACTAACAATGTTTAGAAGGGATGGAAAGAAATGAGTAACAACATTGCTTTGAATAAACCGGCATATGCCAGCAGCTTCGTTTCGCCATTTTCCGCCCAAAGAGCGGTTGACGGCACTCTGACGCCAATCAGAAGATGGCTGTGTGATTCCTCCATGCCTGGCTGGTTAAGTGTGGATTTGGGCAAGACTTACTGGATTCAACGATGGGTTGTCAAGCATATGGGAGCTGTCGGCTGGTCATCGCCGGACTATAACATGAAAAACTACTCTCTCCAGGGAAGCATGGATAATATAAATTGGACCAACCTGGACATAGTTGCAAACAATACCTCCAATTCAACCGACCGCACTATTCCATTTGCTCAAGCCAGGTATGTGAGAGTCAATGTAACAACAGGGCTTAATACTAACCAGAGCGTCGCTTCAATCGCCGACTTCGAGGTTTACGGAACCAGCTCGCTTTTATCCGGGCTTCTTTTAAGAGCCGGCAAGAGTACGATAAACCTTAGCCCGCCATTTAATCCAATAATTTTCCCATATACCGCAAGCGTGCCTAATCCCATAACAGCAGTCACGGTCATCCCAACTGCTCAAGACAGCAGCGCCGTCATTACAGTAAACGGTCAAATTGTTATTAGCGGGCAGCCATCGCAACAAATTAATTTAAACGTGGGACAAAACAACATCACCGTAAACGTAGCTTCATCCGGCGATGACCAAAATTCATACACAATTGCCGTGACCAGATCAAGTCCTTAAAAAATGCTGTTCCTTAATATTAAATGAATTGCTCTAAAAAACAAACAACAGTCTGAGAGGCTTATTATAATAGCCAGCCCTTTTCCAGGTATGGTTGTTTGTTTTTAAATGTTGAGGTGATTTTATGTACGATAATAAGAAGTATAAAAAGTTTTTCAAACCATTGATCGTACTATTTGTATTAATTTTTATAGGTGTGATCCAGTTATCGCAGATTGCACTAATAAAAAAGGCGTATGCCAATGCGCCTGCGGATGAGAATTTTGAGTCAAGGAGTTATTCAGCGAATACTACTAACTCACTTGTAGTTGGAACCCTTACTTTTACAACTGACGGAGCTACTAATCCATCTTGGGACAAGTTAGTGATAACGAATTATTTTGTTGCGAGTGAGGGTAGCTCGCAAGATGTTACATATTTTACCGGCAATGTCATAGTTAACGATTATTGGGGGATGTTTGCTCCCACCATGTTCCAGTTCGGCTCGACAAACCAGAATAACAAATTCAGAATGGATTCTGTTTATATTTTGGCAACAATGCTTACAAGCGGAAGAAGCAGTGTAATAGACATAAAGGGCTATAGCGGGGGAAGCGGCGGCACGCTTAAAGCAAGTGCCACAGGACTGAATCTGGCTGCAAGCGGAACTTATGGGACAATTACATATTCAAGAACAATAAATGTTTCAACCGAAAAAGGGGGGCTTTTAACATTCGGGAGTGATTGGACCAGAATAGACACAATAGTTATAAATGATTACGCTGGTGACGGCAGCCATAATCTGGAACTTGCCTTAGACTCCCTGAATTTTTCCGAGCAATATACGGCACCAAATATTATAGCCCTGGCATCACAACCGGTTGGAGCGTGGAATGACGGTTATCTGAATGCAACCGAGGTTGGCAGCGATAAGGCACTGAGGCTGGATATATCCCCTTCGGGGGCGATGTCCGGAGATGTGGTTTATGTTTACTCTGATGATGCCCAAACAGGAAGCAAAACGCTGGATGCCACTGATATTTCCAATGGATACGCTGATGTAACCATCCTCTCAGCCACTTTATCCGGATTATCAAGTGGTTCTCACAGTTTAACTGCCAAATTAAATACAAGTTCCCCTTCCTCGGCGGTTACAGTAAATGTTGACAAAACTGCACCATCTGGCTACGGAGCGACCATAGATCAATCCGCGATAAACAACAGTAATAAGACAGCGCTGTCATTCACCTTCAGCGATGCTGAGACAGGAGCGACGTACAACTACACCATAAGCAGCAGCGGCGGCGGGGCGAACGTTACTGGAAGCGGCTCTATTTCAAGTACGCCCGAGCAGGTAAGCGGTATTGACGTGAGCGGTTTGGGAGACGGCACGCTGACCCTAAGTGTGACATTAACCGACCCGGCAGGAAACGCGGGAAGCGCGGCAACCAGCACAAAAGCAAAGGATGTATTAACCCCTTCAGTAACATCGGTATCCGTACCTGCAAATTCAACCTATATACTGGGTCAGAACCTGGACTTTACCGTTAACTTCAGTGAAGCCGTAACCGTAAACACAACAGGAGGCACGCCGTACATTCCGGTAACCCTGGATACCGGAGGCACGGTAAATGCTTCATATGTGAGCGGTTCAGGCACAACCAACCTACTATTCCGCTAC
>PGZN01000025.1 GCA_002840165.1 Firmicutes bacterium HGW-Firmicutes-8 | reverse complement strand
ATTCTCGACATGGTTTCTTTTATCTCCGCGCTCTCCGCATCCTCTGCGGTCTCCGCGGTTTTTTCTGCTAAAGTAGAACTATGTTGAGTAGAAAAGGATACTCATATGACCTGCAACTGTTTTTTGTTTTGTTTATATGTTTTTTAATTGGTCTAATTTCACGACATCCATATCCGTGTTCATCTGTGGTTGTTTTTTTAGGTTTAAATATTTTGATTGCAGCTTCGCTGCGCTAGGAACTTTCTGGTCCAGTTGGTGGGCAAGAGCTGTATAAAATTCCCTCCAACAGCTTATCCTAGAAGATAGCTGTTTACGGAGGAAGAATTTATGGACTATTTAATAAAAAAACGGACTGCCGCCCTTTTTGGGTTATTCATTCTGGCCTTTATCGGCCTTGTCACCCATCTTGCTTATATTCAGGTTGTTTCGGGGCCCCGCCTCAGCCGGCAGGCCCTGTCCCAGCAGAGCCAGGTTGTCTCTTTGGAGGTCCCGCCCAGGGGGCAAATTCTCGACTGCCGCTTAAGACCTCTGATAGTTGAGAGGGAAGTCTGGAGGGTTGTTGTTTTTCCGGCAGCAGTAGCAGACAAAACAGGTGAGGCCGGAATCCTGGCCGCCATTTTAAAAACAGGCAGCCGGGAAGCAGAGGTGTATCTTACCGGTTCACCCAAAGTTATCCCCTCAGACTTGTCTGCGGAGCAGGTCGCTGTGTTGAAAAAACAGGCCCTGCCGGGAGTAGTTGTCTCGAGGTTTAAACTGCGCGGCCGGAAACCGCCCCTGGCCAGCCACCTTATCGGCTATTTGGGTCAGGATAAACCGGACAACTGGGTTGGTAAAACAGGTATAGAAGCCTATTATGACAGCTATTTGCAGGGAAGCATACCTGAGCTGGCCGCCCGTATCTATCTTGACGGTAAAGGAAGGGTAATCCCGGGATTGGGGTATCGTTTGGAGTACAACGTGATTGATAAAGCCAGGAAAGATATCGTGCTGACGATTGACCGTGATATCCAGGAAATTGTGGAAAAAGCGATTGACAATGCCGGTGTCCAAAACGGGGCTGTAGTTGTTATGGATGTGGATAATGGTGACATAGTGGCTATGGCGAGCAGACCGGACTTCAGCCTTGGCCTCAAGCCCGGGATTGTTCCAGAGTCGGTTTATAACGGGACCAACACTGGCGGGGAATCTTTTTTAAACCACTGTCTTTCTCTTTATCAGCCGGGTTCTGTCTTTAAAGTAATTGTAACCGCGGCTGCGATAGAAGAGGACATAGTCAAACCTGACGACGTGTTCCTCTGTATAGGCGAAAAAGATGATATCGTAAAATGCTATAAAAAAGAAGGGCATGGGCTGATTACATTTTCCCAGGCTGTGGCCTTTTCGTGTAATCCTGTATTTGCCAGGGTAGGTTTGGAGCTTGGAGCTAAAAGGCTCATCAGCTATGCCAGCCGTTTTGGACTCGATACGGATAATATCGCCGGATACGAAAAACCGGGGTCAAAGGGACGGACTGACTTTGCCGCGAGATTAAGCCGGATTGCCCAGCGGTATAATCTCGTCAATGCGAGCCTAGGGCAGTGGCCGGTCGAGGCAAACGTGGTCCAGATTACGGCGGTGATGGCTGCTATCGCCAATAACGGGGTGTACACAAGCCCGCGCCTTGTCCGCGAAATTCGTAATTATGACGGGACCACATCCAGCCAGGTTGAAGCAGGACCGGGAATCAGGGCTGTTTCTGGAAAAACAGCTCGTACAGTGCAGACAATGTTGCAAGCAGTAACGAAAAGCGGGACCGGTCAACAGGCTTACGTAGAACCCGGAGGAAGCGCGGGTAAGACCGGTTCTGCCCAGGTTGGACAGGAAAAAATAGATGCCTGGTTTAGTGGGTACGCCCCTATAAACAATCCGCGTTATGCAGTTACAATCATGGTGACAAACGGTGTCAGCGGTGGTAAAACCGCCGCCCCGATTTTCAAAGAAATCATGGAAAAGGTATTACAACTTAAGTAAGAAATACGCGTGTGAACGAAAAAAAGGAAGGTTCGCTCACGCGAACCTAATGGATTTATTAAAAAAAGGGAAGATCAGGAGGAAAACTTCCCTTTATGCTGTTAACTTTACCCGGCACTTTGTTCTTTACTGGCCACTGGCCACTGTTATGGTTTTTCGGCTAGTTTAATGGACATACTTTTGGCTTGACCCTGCCTGAACACCTTCAGTATTATTGAATCCCCGATCTTCAAACCTTGCACAATGTCTGTCACATAAGTGGGTGTTGTAATTTTTTTATTGTTGATTTCGGTAATAATGTCTCCTTTTTGTAGATTCGCTTTCTCGGCAGGCGAGCCCGGAGCGACATAGCTTATCAGGGCTCCGTCGGTGCTGGTTGTTCCAAGATAAGCTGCCAGTTCCTGATCTAAAGACTGCAGGGAGACCCCTATATAAGCTTTGACCACCTTTCCTTTGGTAACCAGGTCATTTAGCGCATCCTTGAAAGTGGCCGAAGGGATGGCAAACCCGATACCTTGAGCGGAGGCATCTACTGCAGTGTTAATTCCGATGACCTCCCCGGCTACGTTTAATAAGGGGCCGCCGCTGTTACCTGGGTTAATGGCTGCATCCGTTTGCAGGAGATTTTTATAAAGCCGATTAGAGATAGTCAGTGGGCGGCTCTTGGCGCTGATTACACCGACTGTTACGGTATGGTCAAGGCCGAGCGGGTTACCGATGGCGATTACCCAGCTGCCCACCTCGGTTTTGACGGAATCGCCCAGCTTGAGTGCAGGGAGGTCCTTGTTCACATTAACCTTGAGGACAGCTAAATCCAAATCTGCGTCAGAGCCTACAACTGTTGCTTTTACCGGTTTGTCAAATCCAGTCATCTTGACCTGAATCTCTGACGTCCCGTCGATTACGTGTTGGTTGGTCAGAATAAGACCGCTTTTATCAAAAATGAAACCGCTTCCGATGCCTACTGATTCACTCATTCCCTGACGATGATTATTACGGTTTCCAAAAAATTGATTGAAAAAGGGGTCATTCATCAAGGGGTTGTTTTGTTGAGTGACTGTGGCTTCAATATTAACAACTGCAGGGCTTACTTTTTTGACAGTCTCGGTGATATTGGATGGTCCCACATCAACCTGGCCGGACGTATTGCCATCATCTGCCGAAACCGTCTGGGGGAAATAAAACTTGTAGGCAGCTACACCTCCGGCGACAAACATTGCCCCCATAAGAAACCCAATCAGGATAACACTAAAAACGGAAAAACGTTTTTTTAACTCTGACATTTCTATCATCTCCTTACCTATCTCTATTATAGACTAGGTTTGCGACGAAACTATGGCAAAAATGTGAACAATATGTGAAATCTAAAACGGTGTACAACCATTTAGCAGTCAAATATTTTTGCAGGAAAATGCTGTATTTAGTCGAATATTAAGACTAGAAATCAGAAACAGAAGGGCGAAGAAGAAATTAAAGGCGAAGGTCTTTCTGTTTGCCGGGGTGGGAGATCGTGTTAAAGTTCATTGACTGGGACAAAGAAGGTAAATATAAGCTGTTTGTTTTGGGAGCAATACTGGTAGTGAGCGTCTTACTTGTTGTCTGGGTAAATATATATTATGGGATAGATATAGTATATTCCCACTTCTTTTACATTCCGATTATTATTGCCGGGGCGTGGTACCATAGAAAGGCAGTATGGGTTGCCGCACTTCTGGGGATGTTCCATATTATTGCGGGTTATGTGCTTAATGGTGTGATAGTCTCTAGCACATTAATTAGGTCAGCTATGTTTATTATTATTGCTTTTGTTGTCGGCGTGATTTCAGAGGAAAAAGACAAATTTTATGATGAGCTTAAAATATCGGAAGTAAAGCTTCAGCAGCAATATAGTGGTTTGGAAGGGCAGCACAAGGACTTAATGCAAAAGGAAGACGAGTTGAGTGTGTTATTTGAAGCAGCCCAGTTGGTCAATTCCACCTTTAATATCAGACAGGTTCTGGAGAGTGTTGTTGATCTAGCCCAAAAAGTAGTCGGGTTTGATGCCGGTGGGATCCAGCTCTTTGATAGGGATACCAGGGAAGCCGTATATCAAGCCATTTATAATTATTCCCCTGATCAGATAGCCAATCTTAAACATTGCCAGCCGTTTCGGGATTTATTGGAGAACTTTGATAAAGATTTAATCATCGAATCGGTCGAGGGCCGTTTTACCTGTTCCCTGTTATCTAAAATTGAGATGGCAGTTCCCATGATAATCAACAGTGATATTTACGGTGTCTGGTTTGTGGAAAATCATACGGGCGACCATTTTGCCACAGACCGAAAAAAGATACTCGTTACTCTGGCCAGTTTAACTTCATCTGCTGTAAAGAACGCCTGGTTATATGAAAGGACCATGTTTGTGGCCACAGTGGACCAGTTGACAGGGCTTTATAACAGGCAGTATTTTGACCACGTGCTGGAAATGGAAAAAGAAAAGGCTAGGCTGATTCAGGCCCCTCTTAGCTTGATTATGGTTGATGTGAACAGGTTAAAATATATCAATGACACATTTGGACACGAAATGGGTGACCATATACTAAAAGAATCAGCAGCCCTGCTCAAAAGAAGTGTCCGCAAAGGCGAACTGGTTTTCCGCTACGGGGGGGACGAGATGGTTATCATTTTAGCTGACAGTAATTACCGTGAGACCTCTAAAGTTGTTAAGAGAATCAAGGCCAACATTCAGGCATGGAACCTCGCCAACATTGACAAGAACGTTTTCTTACACTTAAGTATAGGCTGGTGCACCGCCAAAAAGGCCGATTCGCTGGAAAAACTGGTGGCAGCGGCCGATGAAGAGATGTACCGTGATAAAGCGGAATATTATAAATCTCATGGACTCACAAGAGAAACCAAAGGACCTAGGTAAGGTAAAAAAGTCGTGGTCCGGGAATTACTCCCGGACCATTTTTCTTAGATAATAACCTAAATATCCTACAGATAAAACAGCTGCAATATGTGATACCCACCAACCAAAGCCCAGAAAAGCCCAGGAACCGATGTCATAACGGTCATCAATATTCAAGATACCACCTCCTTGATTATATGTTACCCCAGGGCCGCTAAAAAATAGGCGGCTAATATTGGAAACTATACCGGTGAAAACACAGGGATTTTCCGACATCATGTAGAATAAAATATAATATAGATATACTTCTGGATTGATGAAGGAGGAATATGAATGAGTGATGATAAAACCTCTCTAGGGTTAGCCCCGAATGTCGCGGCGGCATTATCCTATGTTTTGGGAGTTGTCGGCTTTGGATTTGTCAGCGGAATCATTGTTTTTATACTTGAAAGAGAAAACAGGTTTGTGAGGTTTCATTCTATGCAGTCTATATTTTTATCTGTGACGTTTCTGACCTTAAGTATTATTGCATCTTTCATCCCTGTTATCCATGAGATTAGTGTTAAGGCCGTGTACTTGGGCAATTTCATCTGCTGGCTGCTGGCAATTATTAAGGCAGCTCAGGGGCAGTTTTTCAAATTCCCAATAATTGGGGATTTAGCTGATCAACGAATCTAAATTAATTAAATTACAATTAATTATTTATAATCAGCCAGGCACGCTACCCCACCCGCGCGCATATAATTTAAAGTGATTGACAACAAAATATGCGGGGGTGGGGTTTCTTTTATGGTACCGGAAATAATGGCAGTAGCCGCTATCTCATTGATTAATGGGTTATTATTACTGGTCTCCTATATCACCAACAATACTTTTCCACAGCCTCTCAGTGAGGAAGATGAGGCAAGATACCTGGTTTTACTGCAGAAGGGTGATGAAACTGCCCGGAACATACTGACAGAGCGGAATCTAAGACTTGTGGCCCACATAGTCAAGAAGTTCGACAGTACGGGGGAGGATAATGATGATCTGATATCTATAGGTACCATTGGCCTGATTAAAGCAATCAACACCTATGACAAGGGAAAAGGCACCCGCCTGGCGACTTACGCCGCCCGGTGCATCGAGAATGAAATCCTGATGCATCTGCGGGCTATCAAGAAAAATCGGATTGAGGTATCCCTCTACGATTCGATAGGTGTCGATAAGGAAGGTAATGAGATAACCCTGATAGATGTTTTGGGCACTGACGCGGAAGTGGTTACCGACCTGGTTGAAGCCTCTTTTGAACAGAGGCGTTTGATGGAAAAAATAACCCACCTTAATAATCGGGAAAAAAATGTCCTGGAACTGAGATTCGGGCTAATGAACGGGATGAGAAAGACTCAGAAGGAGATTGCCCGCAAGCTTGGAATCTCCCGCTCCTACGTTTCGAGGATTGAGAAAAGGGCACTACATAAACTTATTAAGGATTTTAAGGCTGAAGGGTGTTAAAAATGAAAATAAGCTAGAAAAATTAATATTCCTAGCGCAGCAAAGCTGCAATCAATTTTAAAAACAACCGCGGAGAACGCGGAGATAATGAGATTCACTGGGAATAAGAGGGCGCAGAGAGTCATTGCTAACCATGGTAAAAATTTAGTTTAAAAAACAAACTTTCACGAAGTAGTAGTATAAAGTGGTAGTAATCGTCAAACAGGAGACCGTCCCAATAATGATGGGCGGTCTCTTTTATATTGCCATTTTTACTTTGCCCTTAAAACTGGTTAGGGTGGGTAAATTGTCCGTATTTGCTATTATTTTTGGGTGAGGTTAACTTAAAACTTCACGGTTTCTTCACAGAATGAACAAATTTGTTTGATACGCTTTGAACATGATTCCGCTGCACTAATTACAATATACCAACTCAAGGAGGATGAACGAAGTTGAACTTTCTTAAAAGAGCGATACTGGCTGTAACAAGGCGGAAAGGGAAGTCGGTGATCATGTTCGTCATATTTGCCGCGATAGCAAATATGGTGCTGGCCGGACTGGCCATCCAGCATGCCACTGAATATGCGAGCGTTCTGGCCAGACAGAAGCTGGGAGGCCAGCTGACACTCAGATATGACATGCAGAGCGCCATGCAGAAGGCCAGAACTGCCGGAGAACAAAGACCCAGAATTCAATCCGAACCCGTAACCGAGGAAATGGGTAAAATGATTGCTGGTCAAAAGAGTATATCCGGTTACAATTATATTGTAAATGCTAACGGTTTGGCTCAGGGGTTCACTGCTGTAACTGCGGAAGAAACGCAGCAGGAAAATACCGGAAGTGACAACCAGCCACAGGGACGGGGCGGGTTTGAGTCAGGTGGTAATTTTGTAATACCTGATGTAACTGTTACCGGAGTTTCCTCATCTAAACTTGTAGATAGCTTCAGTAACGGTGAGGCCAAAATGATTAACGGCAGAGCTATCACACCGACTGATGCTGATAAAAAGGTGGCCTTAATTGAGAAAAACCTGGCGGAACAAAATACATTGAAGGTCGGAAGTAAAATCAAGGTCCAGGCTGCCAGGTCCGAAGATGCTGTTGAGTACTCGATAGTCGGTATATATGAAACCAGCGGCAGTTCATCATCGACAGGACAGGGAATGAGGAATTTACCGTTTACCGAGCCTTACAACAGAATATTTACAGACTACAAATCGGCGATTCCTCTGAAAACAGTCACCACAGATACCGGTATAGAGTCCGGGGGAATAGACCAGGCAGTATTTTTTGTTGATGACCCGAAAAACATTGAAACAGTGCAAGCTGACGCTAAATCAATGAAAATCGACTGGGGAAAATTTACCCTTGATGCCAATGATCAGGCTTACAAACAGATGATGGGCCCAATAGAGAACGTTGCCTCATTCTCCATGACAGTGGTATATATAGTCGCCATTGCAGGCGCTGTTATTCTAGCTCTTGTACTGATGCTGTCTGTTAAGGAAAGAATGTATGAAACAGGAGTTCTTCTATCAATGGGTGAAGGAAAGTTGAAAATTATTGCTCAGTATGTAGCAGAAGTACTTGTGATTGCTGTGGTGGCTTTCAGTTTATCGGTGTTCACCGGAAAATTTATTGCTCAGGGAGTGGGTAACACTCTGCTTCAACGGGAGATTACAGTAGTCCAGCAGGAGGGAAATAATAATCCTGCAGGCCCTGGCGGAGGTTTTCAGGGGATGCGGGGGGGATGGTTTGGAGGCCAGTCTCAGAACAGCTACCAGGCTATTGACTCTCTTAATGTTCAGATTACTGCGTCTGAGGTGGAACAGATGTTGGCGGCCGGCCTGCTTATACTGATTGCCGGGACAATTCTGCCTGCCGGTACAGTAATGAGATTCAAACCAAAAACTATGTTGACTAAAGCGGCCTAAGGAGGATGAAATAATGGAAGCAATACTTGAATTTGACAATGTCACATTTGGTTATTCAAATGGAGGCAAACGGGTAGATATCCTTAAGAATGCCAGCGTTTCTTTTGCCAAAGGTGTTTTTTACACTATCGTAGGACCTTCCGGCTCGGGAAAAACTACCTCCCTGGCTCTGGCCGGAGCCCTGGATGTTCCTCAGAAAGGTGTCGTTCTTTTCGGTGGTCAGGATATTAAGAAGATAGGTTACACAAGACACCGCAAGAAAAATGTGGGCTTGATTTTCCAAAACTACAATCTTATAAATTACATGACTGCTTTGGAAAATGTCACTATGGCCATGGACCTTTCGGGTTCATATAAAGGTGAGCGCAAACAACGGGGCCTGCAGCTGTTAAAAGACCTGGGACTTACGGAAGATGAGGCTAAAAGAAATACTATGAAACTCTCCGGCGGGCAGCAGCAGAGGGTAGCGATAGCACGTGCTCTGGCTAGTGATGCGGAGGTGATCCTGGCTGATGAACCCACGGGAAATCTTGACGTTGACACAGCTAGGGAAATAATAGCAGTATTTAAAGAACTGGCCCATGTATATAATAAGTGTGTAATTGTTGTCAGCCATTCGCATGAGGTGGCAAAAGAGTCTGATATGGCTTACCGGTTTGCAGACGGAGGCCTCCAAAAGGTATCCGAATCTTAAAATAAGTTGACCGACTGGTTAAAAATTTCCTGTCTTGTGTTATAATACTTTTATATGGAGACAGGGAGTGGCTGAGTTGCTGGCGAGATTGTACCCCAAAGCATATGTTTCATCATTAACAGATATTAGCCCGGCCTATTTTAGGGAAAAGGGGATTAAGGGGCTTATCCTCGACCTGGATAACACGATCATCCCGTGGAAAGCAGGTATCATTGCTCCGGAGATGATCGAACTGATAAAGCGATACAGGGAATCGGGTTTGGGCCTGTGTGTAGTGTCCAATGCTTTAAACAATCGGGTTGTAGACCTATTGGGGCCTCTCGGAATCCCATCGGTGGCCAGGGCTAGAAAGCCGCTTCGCAGGCCGTTTATCAAGGCCCAGGATATCCTGGGCACTACCACCCGGGAGACCGCGGTGGTCGGCGACCAGCTTTTCACAGATATTTTGGGAGGTAACCGGTTGGGTTTTTATACTGTTCTTGTACGCCCTATCAGCAAAAAAGAATTTATCGGGACCCGTCTCGTAAGACTTGTTGAGAAGTTGCTTCTCAACAGGCTCGTCAAAAAGGGGATTATCGATTCACCCCAGTAAAAAAAGTTTGGCCCGGGACCTGTTTCGAGTTGTTACGACACGGGTTTATAGTATAATAAGGAACAGGACAAGGTTTACAAACCATCAATAGTTTTCTCTCCTCAGTGATCCTTTTAGGGTCACCTTTCTTTCCCCAGGAATAATAAGAAATGACCTAGCGCAGCAAAGCTGCAAGCAAACATTTGAAAAAGGCCGCGGATAACGCGGATAACGCGGATTAGAACGACGCGGATGGACACTGATTTGGATGCCGAGAATATAGAGCAAATAATAACACATGAAAAAACCAATAAACAGTCACTGGTCATACAAAAATACTTTTCAAATCATATAAAAGTGCAGCTTGTGGCGAAGCGAATATGAATTAATTGCTGGAGGTTACATTTATCTAAGGAAGAAAAGGCTATAAGCCGACTTTTCTGTTGGGTAGAAAGGTGAATTCGTGACCTGCAACTTTTTTTATTTTATTTATGTTATTAATTACTCTAAAAACATAGCCTCGACATCCGTGTTCATCACACCATAATCCGTGTTAATCAGTGATATCCGTGGTTAAATAAATTTAGTTTAAAAAACAAACTTTCACGAAACAGTAGTACAAAGACCACAAAGAGTATCTGCTATTCCAAACTAATGCGTTCTCTCTCTTGATTAATCAACTATTAATTAATAATTATTTTTCTAAAAAAACTAAATCGTGCTAGAAAACCTTTAGTTTGCGGTATTACTATCTCTTTGTGTCCTTCGACCCCAGAGTAGTACCTGTGAGCCTTTGTGGTTCAATTTTTTTTATCCGCGTCCATCCGCGTTATCCGCGGCTGATTTTTTAGTTTCTAAGCGGTAAACAAAATAGAGGAATATTCCTACACCTCAAGAATACTTAATAATTAAATTTTAGAGCTGAATGTGAGGCATTCATCGAAGTGAAACAATCCATACTGGCCACTGGTCACTGATACGGGAGGAGTTAGCAATGATTACTTCAATAAATGGGAAGACAAAAGTTGTGGGTATTTTCGGCTGCCCGGTGGAACACTCCTTTTCCCCTGCTATGCACAATAACGCATTTAACCACCTGGGCCTCGATTACGTGTATGTTCCGTTTCTTGTCAAACCGGAAAACCTTGCCGCGGCGGTAGCCGGCATTAGGGCCCAAAACCTGGCTGGGGTAAATGTGACGATTCCTCATAAGGGTGCGGTTATCGACTTTTTGGATGAACTGGCCCCGGAAGCCAAACTGATAGGTGCAGTCAATACCATTGTTAACAGAGAAGGTGTGTTAAAGGGGTATAATACCGACGCGCCCGGGTTTATCAAATCCCTTGAACATGGTACGGGTCTTAGCCCGAGAGGCAAAAAGATTCTCCTGGTCGGAGCAGGTGGCGCCGCGAGGGCGATTTCCATTCAGCTCGCCTTAGCCGGAGCATCAGAAATTATTTTTGCAACCCCGATTCCTCAGGAGGTCGAAAGCCTCAGACCTGCCATTACCGGTTCAACAAATACAACGGTAGGTGAGATTCCCTGGAATGAAAACGATATTTCCGGGGCTTTAGGGGGAACCGACATCTTAATAAATGCCACCCCCCTGGGCATGTACCCTAATATAGCTGATATGCCTCCGGTCCGCCTGGCGGCTTTGCGGAAGGATGCTTTGGTGTGTGATTTGATTTATAACCCGGCAGAAACCATCCTTTTACGGAAGGCTCGAGAATGCGGGTTGGCGACATTAAACGGGATGGGAATGCTCCTTTATCAGGGGGCCATCGCCTTTGAACTGTGGACAGGTGTTAAACCACCGCTTAGTGTGATGAAAAATGCCCTGCATTCTGCTTTGAATATACCCAAATAAGTGACTTGTTCTTGATTGAGTATGTCAAAATATGTTGGCAGGTGTTGGAAAAAAGTCTGGTTTTTCTGAAGGATTTGACGATACCCACACTGAACTATCAACCTAATCATTATTTATCTATAGTAAGTGGGTGGGTTCGTATGGATCAGGAGTTAACCCTTCACCAAGTTGCTGCCATCCTTCAGGTGGAAACCAGCACTGTCAGGTTTTGGGAGAAGGAGTTTGCCGAGTTTTTGCATGTCAAGGCTAAAAAAGGCCAGCATAAGCGTTTTTCGCAAAACAACCTGGAGACCCTAAACCAGATCAAAGAGCTTCTGTATACCGATTTGTATACCGTCAAAGGGGCCAAACGCAGATTAGAGATGGACAGGATGTTAACCGGCGCGCTGGGGATTGAAAACAATTTCAAAACCACCGTATTTTTTATGTTCTCAGCAATTATGCAGGAACTGCAGAACTACCGCGAGGAGAGCCGGAAGCTGGCTGACCAGGTTAGGGAACTGCGCAGTCAGAAGACAAAAATTGAAGAACAGTTGTCAGAAGAAAAAAACAAGGGTTTTTTTGATTTTTTAAAGACCAAGATGCAGGTTTAAAAAGCTGTAGATCCGGGAAAAGCATAAAAAGCAGGGAGCAGTCTCAGACTATGAGGCAGCTCTTTTTATTTACGCGCTTTCTTAAAGTTCCCGTAGACGGGGCAGTAATGCCCGCTATATTTAAGGAAAACGGTAATTTTAGCAGGAATTTGCAGAAAAAAATAGAATTTATTCTTTGTTATTTCGACAAATTCTGATATCAGGGAAATCGTCGCAGAGGCCCCGTCCGCTACCGCATAGACGGAGTAATCAAGACAGCATCCGCGAGGGCGGGGGGATAGCCGGGCCGCTGGAAGCAACCCGCCTGTTTAACTAGATGGTGATCCAGATGATTGCTGTCGGAGAAGAGACCGGTACCCTTAGCATCGAAGACCTATAGCATTGACATCTTTTTTAAATAATATCATAATAGGAATATAGTTGCTAGTTGCTAGTTGCTAGTTGCTAGTTGCTAGTTGCTAGTTTCTAGATGTGGGGAGTGGGGTGTGTAAAATCGGAAGGTTCGCGCCGGGCGCGAACCAACCATTTTGCCTCGTTCCGCTCAATGCGGAATGAGGTATAATCCCTGGTTACTAGCCACTAGCACCTAGCCGCTAGCCAGTCGCCACTCGTTACTAGGAACTGGGAACTAGCACCTAGCAACTTACAGACAAACGTTATCATAATATTTTTGTAGGAGTGGTCATCTTGCTGAGATACCTTACCGCCGGGGAGTCCCACGGACCGGCCTTAACGAGTATTGTCGAGGGGCTTCCGGCCGGGGTTCCTTTAACCGAAAAATATATTAACCTACAGCTGGCTCGCCGCCAGGGCGGTTACGGCCGGGGTGGCCGGATGACAATTGAAAAGGATATGGGGCATATTACCTCTGGAGTCAGGGGCGGCCTCTCCACAGGCGGCCCTATTTGTTTGGTTATTGAGAACAGGGATTGGGCTAACTGGTCAGAAATAATGTCACCCGGAGCCGAGGCTCTCCTGAATGACCGGGTGGTTACCAAACCAAGGCCGGGACATGCCGATTTAGCTGGGGCTATCAAGTACGACCACCATGATATCCGCAATGTCCTGGAACGGGCCAGCGCCCGGGAAACCGCGGCCAGGGTAGCGGCCGGGACGGTCGGCCGGGCCCTTGCCGAACAATTCGGGATAACGATAACCGGACATGTGATCAGGATTGGCAGTAGCGCTGCTGATACATCCGGAATGACCCCGGAAGAAATACGGAAAAAATCTGCCAAATCAGCACTGATGTGTGCCGACACTAAGGCCGAAAAGAAGATGAAACAGGAGATAGATGAAGTAAAAAAAGAGGGTGACTCCCTGGGGGGCATCTTTGAGATATTGGTCACCGGACTTCCGGTGGGGCTGGGCAGTTATGCCCAGTATGACCGGAGGCTGGACGGCAGATTAGCCCAGGCATTAATGAGCATTCAGGCTGTCAAGGGTGTGGAAATAGGTCTTGGTTTTAAAGCCGGAGAACTTCCCGGTTCACAGGTCCATGATGAGCTGTTCTATGAAGCTGATCAGGGCTTTTACAGGCAGACCAACCGGGCCGGGGGAGTGGAAGGCGGCATCACCAATGGGGAAACTCTCGTCATTAGAGCAGTCATGAAACCCATTCCGACTCTTTACAAACCACTGAAAAGTGTAGATTTATCAACGAAAGAACCTTATGAAGCTTCTGTGGAACGCTCTGATGTTTGTGCCGTCCCAGCTGCGGCTGTTGTTGGTGAAGCTGTTGTAGCGATGGAAATTGCCCGGGTTTTAACAGAAAAGTTTGGTGGAGACAGTTTGGCAGAAATGAAACGCCATTATCACTCATATATTGAATATGTAAAGCGGGTGTGAGGATGCCAAATCTGGTTTTAGTAGGTTTTATGGGCACAGGCAAATCGACAGTGGGCAGGTTAATCGCTAAAAGACTTGGCCTGAAATTTGTAGACACAGACCAAGAGATAGAACAGGTAACCGGAATTACGATAAAGTCGATTTTTAAGAGACACGGAGAAATACGGTTTCGGTCTGAAGAAAAGGCTGCGGTTAGAAGAGTCAGCCAGCAAGATAACCAGGTTATTGCAACCGGCGGCGGGGTCGTCCTGGATGCGGAAAATATGGAAATGCTGAAGCAGAATGGAATTATCGTCTGCCTCAAAGCAGACCCGGAAATCATTTATCAGAGGGTCGGCCTCAAGAAAAACCGCCCCCTGCTGCAGACCGAAGATCCCCTTACCACGATAAAAAGCCTGTTGACAGAAAGGCGGCCTTTTTATGAGCAGGCGGATGTTACGGTGAACACCTCGAACCTTGAACTTATTGAAGTGGCTTCCAAGGTTGCCAGGATATATAATGACTATTGTACCGGAAAAGGGGTTAACAAGTCTGATGGCTGATTCCAATAGTCCTATCACAACAGTAAACGTAGACCTTGGTGACAAGAGTTACCCGATTTATATCGGGGGCAGCATTCTGCCCAAGATCGGTGAATATGTACAAAGACTGGAGGTTGGGCGGAAGATACTGCTCGTCACAAACCCAACGGTTTACGCTTTGTATGGGCAGGTTGTTGTCGGAGGCCTTAACAAATCAGGACTAGAGGTTGTCGTCGGGGAAATACCTGACGGAGAGCAGTACAAGACCTTGGAATCAGCCCGGAGTCTTTACGATACTGCTTTTGAGCACAGCCTGGACCGAAAATGTGCTGTCCTGGCTTTAGGCGGGGGAGTTATCGGAGATCTGGCCGGGTTCGTGGCTGCTACATATATGCGGGGTCTCCCCTTCATCCAGGTTCCGACCACGCTGCTGGCCCAGGTGGACAGCAGTGTGGGCGGTAAAGTCGCTGTCAACCACCCCAGGGGGAAAAACATAATCGGAGCATTCTACCAGCCCAAAATGGTATTTGCCGATATCGATACCCTGCAGACACTGCCTCAACGTGAATTTAGGGCAGGGATGGCTGAGGTTATCAAATATGGTGTTATCAAGGACAGCGGGTTTTTTAAGTTTCTGGAAAATGAGCAGATAAATATTAAAAAACTGAGCCGGGAAGAAATCATCCGCGTAATTGAGACTTCCTGTGCCATCAAGGCCTGGGTAGTTGAACAGGATGAAACGGAACAGGGCCTTAGGACAATCTTAAATTATGGGCATACTTTCGGCCATGCTTATGAGGCTCTAACCGGGTATAAAAAATATGTCCATGGCGAAGCAGTGGCCATCGGTATGAATACTGCCGCAGGGGTGGCCGTCAAACTTGGCATGTTGAGCGCGAGCGACCGGACCAGTATTCTCAACCTCGTCCGGGCTTTTGACCTGCCAGTGCATTTTGGTCTGCTGAAGCCTGAAGAGATAATTGAAAGCATGTCCCATGATAAAAAAGCCCTAGCCGGAAAAGTCAGGTATATTCTACCTGAGGCGATAGGCCAGGTGAAACTGGTGACCGATGTCCCGCCCAAAATCCTGTATGAAGTTCTGGATGAACAAAAGAAAGGTTAAAAGAAAACACAGAGTTCACAGAGAAGAACAGAGGATACAGAGAGACATCAATGATCCATACTGAATTCGTTCTTCCGAACCAAGCTGATAATTTAAATGAAATATGTACAAAACAAAAAAACAGTTACAGGTCATATGAAAATTGTTTTCTACTCAACACAGTTCAGTGTTACTGAATTGAACTGGGGAGTAAGTATTACTGATAACTCTCTGTGCTCTCTTGTTTTCAGTGAATCCCACAATCTCTGTGTCCTCTGTGGTTTCTTTTAAGAAAAGGATTCGGTACTAGATTAGCAAGGTCAACTAGGGTATAGTCAGGTAGTGTATGGCAAAGAATAAAATGGATAAATGAGTGAATAAAAGAGTTGCTTTTTTGAAAGGCTGGGGGTCCCGTGTTATCAAAAGGTGATTTGCAGGAAATTCTTAAGCTGGCGGTCGCCAAGGGCTGCGATTTTGCCGACATCTTTGTAGAAGAAAAGAAGACTGTGGGCGTGGCCTGCGAAGCAGACAAAATTGAACGGATAAACTCCGGTATCGACGTAGGCGCCGGGATAAGGGTCATATCAGGCGACACAACCGCTTATGCCTATACTAACGACCTGTCTAAAGATGGCCTCAGCGGGATTGCCAAGGTTGTTAGCAGTGCCTCAGCAGGTGGGCAAAAAGATGTATCTATTGATCTGCGTGATGTAAAACCCCTCGTGGATTTTAAGGTTTCCGAGATGCCGGACACGGTCGGCATAGATGACAAGGTAGAAATGGTCAATCGGGCGAATAAAACCGCCAGAGGGTTTGACAACCGGATAAAACAGGTGACTGTAGGTATTGCTGATGTGATCCAGAATGTTGTAATCGCCAATTCCAAGGGTGATTATGTGGTCGACGAGAGGGTCAGAACAAGGTTTATGATAAATACCGTAGGACTGGATAACGGTGTCATCCAGACCGGTTATAATGCCGTGGGGGGATTTGCCGGATTTGAACTGTTTCGGGAATTTCCTCCGGAGGATGTGGCCGCGGAAGCGGCCGGAAGAGCTGTGAAAATGCTGGAAGCCCAACCCGCGCCAGCCGGCAAAATGGATGTGGTAATGGCCGGGAACGCCGGAGGGACGATGGTTCATGAAGCATGTGGACACGGCCTGGAAGCGGATTTGGTGCAAAAAAAGCTGTCAGTGTATGCCAACCGAAAGGGAGAGAAAGTCGCTTCCGAAGTCGTGACAGTCATCGATGATTCCACGATCCCGGGGAAATACGGGTCTTTCCGGTTTGATGATGAAGGCAGTCCGGGCCGTAAATCTATACTGATAAAAGACGGCATTCTGGAAGACTTTATGTATGACCGCCTTACCGCCATGCGTGAACAAAGAGACTCTTCAGGCAACGGCAGGCGCGAGTCATACCAAAACAAGCCTATTCCCCGGATGAGCAATACATATATTGCCCCAGGCCGGGATGACCCGGAGAAGATTATCAAACACGTGAAAAACGGGCTGCTGGTGAGAAAAATGGGCGGCGGCCAGGTTAATACAACTAACGGTGATTTTGTATTTGATGTTGCCGAAGGTTATCTTATCAGGGATGGCGAAATAGCCGGCCCTGTCAGGGGAGCCACCTTAACAGGCAACGGACCTGAGGTGTTGGCTACTGTCGATATGGTTGGCAGCGATTTGGGTTACACGATCGGGACATGCGGTAAAGACGGCCAGGGGGTACCGGTTTCGGACGCCCAGCCGACCATCCATATCCCGCAAATCGTTGTTGGCGGGACTGCTCACGGTGATGATAACAGCCCACAAATCAAACGCATCAGAAGAATATAATAAACAAGTAAAAGAATGTAGGAGGATTGGAAAATCCTCCTACATTCTTTTACTTGTTTATTTTGATGTTGTCCAAAATAGCAGGCATTAAATAATACAGGGTGATTTTATACGGCGCTGGGTCGTATCGGAAAACTCTGGCCATTGGATCCTGCTTGGAACGAAACTTTTTTAAAAACACCTTACATCACACTCCCCGTAAAGATAATGTGGAGGCAGATAAACCTTCATGATTCCCTTATTCTAGAGCTGCGGGAAAAATCCTTTGGGGAATATGCAATTTACTCTAAGTAGTTATTGGCAGGAGTGGAAGTTAATAACGCCAAGACTAAAAATGTTGATATTAGTAAATATGGGGTGCTATAATGTATTTATTACACAGGAAAGGTTCTGATATATGTGTATTACCGTAAAGCAAGAATTAGTGACGTGGAATCGATCCATGCCCTGATAACACATTATGCCGATGCAGGTTTGATGCTGGCCCGATCCAGGGCCATGCTGTACGAATTTATCAGGGATTTCACGGTAGGTGAAGCGGACGGGAAGGTTATTGCGGCAGGGGCTTTACATATTTTATGGGAAGACCTGGCTGAGGTCAGGGCCCTGGCAGTAGCGCCGGATTATACGGGGAAAGGCATCGGACGGGGGCTGGTTGGAACTTTTGTAGAAGAGGCCAGGGAGCTTGATATTCCTAAGGTTTTTTCTTTGACATACCAGCCGGAGTTTTTTTGCAAGTGCAGTTTTTCTCATGTATCAAAGGAAATACTACCCCATAAGGTCTGGAAAGAGTGTATTGACTGCCCCAAGTTCCCGAATTGTGATGAGAGTGCGGTTCTTCTTCAGGTTGAGATGCTAAAGTAAATGTCATAAAAAGGCTGTGTGCATTTTAGGCTGTCTGCTTTGGGGGGGGGATAAAACTTGCATCGTATGTTAAATGTAAAGGTGTTGCTCAGTCTGCTGGAGAGCATGAATGTCGGGGTTATTTTTACCGACTCAGATGATATAGTGAGATACTGTAATGCCGCTGCTCAGGTAATGAAAAAAATACAGCCGGAAACAATTATTGGCAAGAAAATACACTGCTGTCATCCTAATAAAACTCAGGGGAAAATCATCGATGCTATTGAAAAGATGAAAGAGAAAAAGACGTCCAGCTGGCAGAGAATGCCTACTCCGGACGAACCTTTTTTAGAAAACATGATTGCCCCTGTTTTCACCCCGGAAGGAGAATACCTCGGGCTGGTCATGATTACCTTAGATATCAGCGGTCAAAAGGAACTTACCGATAAGCTGAAAAAGTCTGAACGGGAACTGACCGCCTTGTTTAAGGCCAGCCACACTATCAGTTCCTCCTTGAATCTCAATGACGTCCTGTTCAAAATTTTACTGTTAGCCGGGGAAGCTATTAATTTTTCCTCTGGGACGATATATCTGCTTGATGAAGACCGGGAAATGATTGTTCCGATGGCAACCACTGACTGCCTGCTGGGTGAGAAAACCTCGGAGGCTGTTGACTACTATACCCCTGATAATGTAATTGCTTTTGCTGTCCGTTCCGGTGAAATGGTCACCGTGGAACGGGGAAAACTCGGTTTTAATCAGATCCGGGAGAGGCCTAATACCAATATAATTCTGGTTTTACCGCTAAAGGATCAGGACGAGAGCCTGGGAGTTCTGGTTGTTGAAAGCGAGAATCGGGACATATTCAGGCTTGAGGAACAGGAACTGCTCACTACGTTTGCTAACCACGCGGCGGTAGCAATCAGGAATGCCCAGCTGTTTACGAAGACGAAACAGATGGCTATTATGGACGGCCTGACCAATCTGTACAACCGGCAGTATTTTGACCAAATACTGAACCAGGCGGTTTCCCAGACCAAGAGAAAAGATTCTTATCTGACAGTCATCATGATTGATGTCAATGACCTGAAATTTATTAATGACTACTTTGGCCACGTGATGGGGGATAATGTGATTAAAGCCGCTGCTTCGGTACTTCTGCATAGTGTCAGGGATAGCGATACGGTTTGCCGCTACGGAGGCGACGAACTTGTAGTGCTGCTTCCCAATACGTCTCAGTCCGAAACGGCAATTATCCATAATCGGATTCTGGAAAATGTAGCAAAATGGAACGATGAAGAAAACCAATACCCTGATGTCACGCTCAGCCTTAGTGTGGGCTGGGCAACGGCCCATGGCAAGGACGGCTTAGGTGATATCCTGACAAGGGCAGACCAAAACATGTATGAGGATAAACGCAGATACAAGATGGGAATTCACGAGGAAAGCCCGGTTGAGAGGGCCAAAAAACAATACTATTCATACTAGAGAAAACGGCCCGGCCAGGCCGTTTTCAAGACATTTTCACAGTTTAAAAAGAAAGAAGAACCTCCATGAGTGTGAGTGCGAACATAAAAAAGAAACCTTATTATAAATGGATTGTTTTTACTGTTGTATCTGTCGGTACTTTTATGGCCACTTTGGACAGCAGTATTGTCAATGTGGCCCTGCCTACTATATCAAAGGCTTTTGGTGTGGGCAAAGGGCAGCTGCAGTGGGCAGTAACGGGCTATTTGCTGACGATATCAAGCCTGCTCCTGGCATTTGGCAGGTTAGCCGATATAATTGGAAAAAACAAGGTTTATGCGGCCGGGTTCCTTGGTTTTATCCTCGGTTCGGCTTTATGCGGGTCAGCCAACAATGTTTGGCAGTTAGTGGGGTTTAGGGTTTTCCAGGCAGTTGGGGCCGCGATGATGATGGCAAACGGGATGGGGCTGATAACCTCAATATTCCCACCCTTTGAACGGGGCCGGGCGTTGGGTACGGTCGGAACTGTAGTAGCCCTGGGGAGCCTGACCGGGCCTAGTCTGGGAGGGGTTTTAGTAAGCAGCCTGGGCTGGAAGTCCATTTTCTATATTAATATACCGATTGGAGTCATTGGTTTTATCGCTGCGGTAATTTTTTTGCCGAGGGACAAAGACATAGTCAAAAGACAGAGTTTTGATTACATCGGGGCCCTTCTTTTTGGAGGGGCCATAACCCTGTTCCTGATGAGCCTGTCTAAAGGGCAGGAACTTGGGTGGGGCTCCCCGCGGGTTCTGGCTCAAATCATCCTGTCAGTTTTTTTCTTTATCCTGTTTTTTGTCACTGAAGTTAAGGTCAGACAGCCTATGACTGACCTCTCACTTTTCCGCAACCGGTTGTTTTTGGCCGGCAATGCAGCCGGTTTCCTGTCTTTTGTGGCGATGTCTTTTGTGTTTTTTATGGTACCGTTCTACCTGGCAGAGGTGTTAGGGCTTAAACCGATGCAGATGGGCTTAATTATGACAGCTTCCCCGCTCGTTATGGCTGTTGTGGCCCCTTTCAGCGGGTGGCTGTCCGACCGGGTCGGCCCGATGTTTCTAACCGCCGGCGGGTTGGCCCTAAACGCTTTAGGCCTGTATTTTTTATCAACTGTGTCCACTTCTACAACACCCCTTTCCGTAGCCTGGAGAATAGGCCTAATCGGGTTTGGGGCAGGAATGTTTCAGTCCCCTAATAACAGTTCTGTTATGGGTACCGTTCCTCTACCTAAATTGGGTATTTCCGGCGGGGTTTTGGCAACTATCAGAAATGTCGGGATGGTTGTCGGCACGGCCCTTTCGGTAACTATATTTAATACCAGGTATGCCGCGCTCAAGCAGGTTTTGCCGTGGCAGCAGGCGTATGTCAAAAGTCTTTCCGCGGCGTTTATTACGGCCTCGGTAATTGCCCTGATTGGCATGGCGGTATCACTCGTCCGGGGTGCGGATAAAAAGGCCGGTCGGGGTCCCGACGGGGAACTCGGTCCGGGAAAGAACGACATGGGAAAAAGAGACACCGCGTAAGGCGGTGTTTTTTGGTTCTGCCGGCGGAGATTGCGGCATAATGTATGTAACAGAAATATTTTAGGGGAGAATGCTTATGAAAAAATCAAGGCTGCTGCTTCTCCCGGCGGTTCTAATCATCGGCTTGGGGTTGTACTACTGGGGACCTTTTACAGGAAGACAGGAGGCGGTGAATTTTGCGAATGCCGGGGAAATAGTAAAAGCGGCCCAGGTGAAAACCGGACTAACGAAAAGTTATAGGTATAAAACCGATGTCTCAGCAGGTGAGCAGATCAAGGTCGCGGTTCAAAACCGGGTTATCAGAGAGGACCCGACGCGTCAGATGGTGGACTTTTCCTGGGATATCCCGAAAATGTCAGGGATGGCTTCAATGTACACAGAAGGGAATAAATTATACGTTTTTCATCCTTTAAAAGACAAGTGGCTGCTGCCGGGTGAAGAACCGACGATAAAACCTTTTCTCGACTTCTTCCGAAGACAGTTGGACCTTGTAGATCCGGTGGAGAATTTACTTAAGTTAAACCCCACAGGGAAGAATGTTTCTCTTTACCCGGAGGGAAACGTGAAGGGGGAGGACACCACAGCTGTCCTGGTAATCCCGGAGGCTGGCGCCCTTTCCGAAATAAGCAAGGCCCTGCCCCCGCAGTTTGCCGGGGCTGAGTTGAAAGACGTAAAACAGTTTTTCTGGATTTCCAAACGGGATTTGCTCGTCACCCGTTATAAGGTCCACGCCAAGGCCGTTTTTTTTGGCTTTAAGACCATGGATTTTATCACTGTTACAACAACTGATAATTACGACAAGACAGAAATCGATTTACCTAAACAACTTCAGGATAAAATGAACGGATAAAAATCAAAAGCCCTCTACCTATGTCACCCTAGCCAGGTAGAGGGTTATCTTTTTCTTTGTACTGTGTGGAATGATGCGACGAACCGGACTGGCTGGTCAAGGCAGGAATATTCCTACTTCCATTGAATTATACTACTTTAGAGAATGTGAAAGGAGCGGTTATCCAATGGCGATCAGTTTCAGTAAATTAGCAGGGCAGGTGGTAGACAGGGCCCAGAAGTTGGGAGCTGACCAGTCCGAAGCCTTTTTGATAAAATCCAAAGACCTTACGATTGATGTCCGCGACGGTCAGGTCGAGACGCTTAAGCTGGCGGAAGACCGGGGGCTTGGCGTGCGCGTCTTCCGTCAAAACAGGATAGGTTTTGCCTATACCTCCAATCTGGAGAACTCAGCCCTGGAACAAATTATCGGCCAGGCCCTCGCGAATTCTGATAAAACGAGCCCCGACCAGTTTAATTATATGCCCAAACCGGGAGGGCCGTATGCTAGTTTAGACCTGTTTGACCCAGCCATAGAGAAGGTGGCGGTAGAGGATAAAATTGACCTGGCCAAAACGATTGAAAATACAGCCAGGACCTTTGACAAGAGGGTAACGATAACTGAACGTTCATCTTACTTTGATGCCGAATATGAGGTAACCCTGGCCAATTCTCTTGGAATCGCGGCCAGTTACCGGGGAACATACTGCGGTTGTTACGCTGACTTGGTGGCAGAGGAAAACGGCGACACCCAGACAGGATTTGCCATCAAAATGACCCTTAATTATAAGGACCTCGACCCAACCAAGGTCGGACACGAAGCAGCCGAAAAGGCGGTACGAAAACTTGGGGCGAAAACTGTTAATACCCAGAAAGCGGTGATAGTTTTTGACCCATACATAGCCACCGGTTTCCTGGATGTGGTGGCCCCCGCCCTTTCCGCGGAAGCGGTACAGAAGGGCAAGTCGCTTTTTGGGGGCAAGGTTGGCCAAAAGGTGGCTTCTGACAAGATAACTATCGTTGACTATGGGGCAATGCCTGGGGGTATTGCATCTTCACCGTTTGACGGGGAAGGGGTACCGACATCAAAAACTGTGCTCGTGCAAAACGGGGAACTGAAAGGGTTTTTGCATAATACTTACACTGCCGCCAAAGACGGCGTTATGTCCACAGGCAATGGTACCAGGGGTTCTTTTAAGAGCACTCCGGAGGTAGGGACGACGAACTTTTATATTGAACCAGGGTTTACCAACCCCGATGACCTGATCAAAGACATTACTACCGGCTTGTATATCACAGATGTGATGGGTATGCATACAGCTAACCCGATTTCCGGTGACTTCTCTGTTGGCGCCGCCGGTATCTGGATCGAGAACGGCAGGTTCACGAAACCCGTGCGCGGGGTAGCCATTGCCGGCAATATTCTGGACCTCCTTAACGAAGTTGAGGGAGTTGGTTCAGACCTGACCTTTTTTGGCGGGAAAGGGGCGCCTACCCTGAGGATTTCCAGAATGTCTATCAGTGGTTCCTAGGCTTATTCTCACGTAATTAAATACTATTCAAAAAAAAGAAATTGTGTTAAAATTGCAGAGTGGAATATTTTAACGTGTGGTGATATTATTGGCAAAAGTACTTGTTCTAAACGGTCCTAATTTAAATCTCCTGGGAACACGCGAGCCTGACATTTACGGTCAGGTTACCCTTGACAAGATAAATGAACAGCTTAACCAGCTGGCTGACCAGCTGGGCCTCGACTTGGAATTTTACCATTCCAACAGCGAGGGTGAGATTATTACGAGGATTCAACAATCCGTACCTAATGTCAAAGGGATCCTGATTAACCCCGGGGCCTTTACACATTACAGCCTGGCAATTAGGGACGCCATATCGGCGGTAGGGGCGCCGTGTGTGGAAGTTCACTTGTCCAACATTTACGCCAGGGAGGAATTCCGCCAGCATTCTGTGATTGCCCCGGTGTGTCTGGGCCAGGTTTCCGGCTTTGGGCCCCTCAGCTATTTATTAGGCCTGCGGGCCCTGGCTGAGAAACTGTATGAAAACTGAAAGGCTGCGGGATGAGTAAAAGGATAGCCGCTCTGCGGAAAATCATCAATGAAAACAAACTTGACGGTCTAATAATTACAAAACAGCAAAACTGGCAGTATCTCAGCGGATTTTCGGGAACGAACGCTGTATTACTGATCACCGGTGAAGATAACTACCTGATTACTGACTTCCGTTATCTTGCCCAGGCTGCCGAAGAGGTGACCGGTTTTCACATCGTAAAACCGTTTGCTGTAATTGAAGATACCCTTGTGGAAAAAGTCACCGAGCTTGGCCTGAAACGGCTGGGATTTGAGGATGACAGCATTTCATACCATGTTTATTCATCATACAGGGGGAAACTCACTGATGTTGAATTAGTACCCCTGCATCAGGCGGTAGAAACGGTCAGGCAGGTCAAAGACACCGCCGAAATCAGCGCTCTGAGAAAAGCCGCCGAAATTGCGGACGCCGCCTTTGATGATGTCCTGAAGCTTATCAAACCTGGAGTGCGGGAGTCCGAAATAGCCCTGGAAATCGAATATTTCATGCGCCGGAAAGGCGCCCAAAAGCCGGCTTTTGATTTGATTGTAGCTTCCGGTCCGCGGGCGGCTTTACCTCACGGGGTGGCTACAGATAAGACGTTCGCTGCCGGGGAATTGGTGATTATCGATTTTGGGGCGGTGTATGCGGGGTATCACTCTGATATGACCCGTACAGTTGTCTTAGGGCAGCCTGACCGCCGGCAGAGAGATATATACGAACTCGTTCTGCGGGCACAGGAACGCGCGATTGAAGCCATTAAGCCGGGGGTGAAATGCTCGGCGGTGGACCTTAAAGCCCGTGATATGATAACTGTGGAGGGATACGGGGCGAATTTCGGGCACGGACTTGGCCACGGGGTGGGGCTGGAAATCCACGAGAAGCCCGGTTTTACTCCCAAAGATGACACGGTCCTCGAGCCGGGTATGCTCCTGACTGTTGAACCCGGTATTTATCTTAACAGTTGGGGCGGAGTGCGTATCGAAGACCTCGTATTGGTTACTGCTGATGGGTATGAGATCCTTTCCAAATCCCCTAAACAGCTGATTAGACTGTGATTGGGGCTGGCCGGTTTTGACCCGGCCCAGCCTTTAGATATTACATTTACACCAAAGGGGAGGTTCGTTTTCACAAATGATTTCCACAAACGATTTTAAGACAGGTTTAACAGTTCAAGTTGATGGCGATGTTTTTTCAGTGGTGGACTTTCAGCATGTTAAACCAGGGAAAGGCGCCGCTTTTGTGAGATGCAAATTAAAAAACGTGCGGACCGGGGCGGTGGTTGAAAGAACGTTTAATGCCGGTGAGAAATTACCGAGGGCTCATGTTGACCGGCGCGAGATGCAGTACTTATACAATGACGGCGAAGCTTACAATCTGATGGACAACCAGAATTATGAACAAATGAGTATAACGAAAGAACAGCTGGGGGATTCCGTGAAATTCCTCAAAGAAAATACAAACGTATATGTCCTGCTCTACCAGAGTTCTATAATTGGGGTGGAGATTCCCAACTTCGTCGAACTGGAAGTTGTTGAAACTGCTCCCGGAATAAAAGGCGACACAGCCTCAGGCGGATCCAAACCTGCTACTCTGGAGACGGGCGCGGTTGTCCAGGTTCCCTTTTTTATTGAGGTTGGGGACATTTTACAGATAGATACAAGGACGGGGAATTATCTTAAAAGGGCATAAATCTGGTTTAAATTCCCCCAAAAAAGTTATAATAATAAAGGTCAAATGGACTTTAAGAAATTAAGGGGGTTATTCGATGAAAGACATTAAGGGGAAAATAGCTTACCTCCAGGGACTGTCCCAGGGGTTGGAAATTGACACATCTTCCAAAGAAGGCAGGGTTCTGACGGGGATTATTGACATCCTGGAGCAGATGGCCGACCAGCTGGAAGATATTGAAGTTGCCCACGGTGATCTGGAAGAATATGTTGAAAGCATTGATGAAGACTTGTATGACTTAGAAGGTGACCTCTTTGGGGAAGACGAACTTGATGATGACATGGTCGAAGTGGAGTGCCCCAACTGCCGGGAAATCGTCTGTTTTGAGTCGGAAATTGTTGATGATGAGGATTTGATTGAAGTGACCTGTCCTAATTGTGACGAAGTAGTATATGTCAATGACCAGGATATTTTAAACGGGACAAATGATGATGGCCCGATGCTTGGGAAAAAGGACGAAGACCTTTAGATGACAAAAAAGCTGAGACTGTCAAAACTGACAGTCTTTTGATTTTCATGTGGAAAAAGATATTTAAAAAATCGATAAATTCTCTTCTGAAAACCTCGGTGCCACAGTAGGATGGGACCCGGCAACACAAGAAGTAAGTTAGAATTTAAAAGTTTGAAATTAGATTAACAAGGGAATGACCTATAAGTGAAAACTTAGGGTCATTCTCTTTTTTTAAATTAGCCGCGGATGACGCGGATAACGCGGATAAAAAAATTGAACCACAAAGCCTCACAGATACTGCTCTGGGGTCGAAGGGCACGGAGTTCGCGGAGAAGTCGCGGAGGACACAGAGAGACATCAATAACAATAGCAAAAAGCTTTCTTCCCAAGCATGGTAATTATTTAACACAAATTTTAATGTAAAACCAAAAAAAAGTATCACATTTCCCAAATAGGAGGGGAGAGCAAGGGTTAGCAGTGACTCTCCGCGCCCTCTTATTCCCAGTGAATCTCACTATCTCCGCGTTCTCCGCGGTTGTTTTTAAAATTGATTGCAGCTTTGCTGCGCTGTGACCTCTGTGGTTTCTTTTGTTCTTTACTTAAGTTTAATCATAAAAAGCTAGTCCACCCAATATCATTATAAAGAGGGGGGACAAAGTATGGCTGGTGGTGCAGGTAATAACGAAAAATGCGGCAAAAAGGGCGAATCCTTAGTCTGCATGGTTTCCCGCGATATTTTGCCGATCCTTCCAAACAGGATTAGAGAGCTGCTCACCGAACTGCCTGGCGAGATATTCAATCAGATTGAAGAAATCCGCCTGCGCCAGGGCCAACCTCTCCTACTGGGCTTAACGAAGAATGACACTATGGTTACCGCCCTGGGCCAGCCAACCAGCGTTCCTGAGTTTGGCTACACGGTCACAGAGCAGGATGTCATGCGGACCGTTCAGCTCGTCAGCAGCTCTTCGGTTTACGCCTTTGAAGAGGAAATAAAAAACGGTTTTATTACAATCAGAGGCGGCCATAGAGTTGGTATATCAGGAAAAACTATTGTCGAAAAGGGCAGAGTGAAAACCATCAAGTATATAACCGGACTTAACGTCAGGGTTGCCAGGGAGGTCATCGGGTCGGCAGACCGGGTGATGCCGTTTATGATAGACCCGGTTTTCAAGGAAGTGCAGCACACCCTCGTTATTTCACCGCCCAGGTGCGGAAAAACAACTTTATTAAGGGATATTATCAGACAGTTGAGTACAGGCATCCCCAAGCTTGATTTTAAGGGGTGCAGTGTAGGGGTTGTTGACGAAAGGTCGGAAATCGCGGGGTGTTTTAAAGGGTTACCCCAAAAGGATGTGGGAATAAGGACAGATGTGCTCGATGGCTGTCCCAAGGCCGAAGGGATGATGATGCTTATCCGGGCTATGGGACCGCAGGTTGTCGCTACAGACGAGATAGGCCGGGTAGAAGATGCGGCAGCTTTGGAAGAAGCCCTCAACGCCGGAATTAAGGTGCTTACAACAGCTCATGGGGCAGACCGGGATGAGATTTCACAGAGGCCTGTTTTCAAGTATATTATTGAGCAGGGTGTTTTTGAACGCCTCGTAATTTTAGGAAGGTCCAGGGGTGTCGGCACAATAGAAGATATTTTGGATTTCCAAAGCGGGAAATCACTTATGAGGTGAACATGTATGCTCAAGTTAATCGGCGCCGGGATGACTCTGGCCGCCTGTGGAAGCATTGGTGTCACATGGGCCCGCGTCTATGAAAAAAGGCCCCAGCAGCTGGTGGCAATTGAAGGCGCCCTGCAGCTGCTCGAAACTGAAATATTATATGGGGCGACCCCCCTGCCGGAAGCGATGGCCCAGGTAGCCGCTAAGTGTGACCCGGAGATGGCCGGTTTATTTAGGAATACTGCTCTGGAATTGCGGAAGATGGCCGGAATAACCGCCGGAGAGGCGTGGGAGGCGGCTGTCCGGGACTTTTTTCCGGGGACCGCTTTAAATAAGCAGGATTTACAAATCCTGAAAAGGTTTGGGGCGCCTTTAGGCGCCTCAGACAAAGAGGACCAGGCGAAACACATCGAACTGACTAAAAGCCAGTTGAAGCTGGCTGCCCAGCAGGCTGAATCACAATGCCGGAAGCACGCCCTTGTGTATAAGTACCTAGGCTTTCTAGGTGGGCTGCTGCTGGTGCTGATACTGTACTAGTTGCTAGTTGCTAGTTGTCAGTTGCTAGTAGAGAGTCAACATTCACCGTGTGATGTGCTAAAGACTTTGCAGATTCCGAAGTCGCGCTTAAATACTGATAGCTAGCAACTAGGAACTAGCAACTAGGAACTAAGGGAGGAATACATGCATGGAAACTGAGTTGATTTTTCAACTTGCCGGGATAAGTATAGTTATTACAGTGATCTACACCGTCCTTAAGCAGGCCGGGAGGGATGAATTTGCCTTTTCGACTTTGTTATTGGGCATTGTAGTGGTACTTGCCATGGTCATTCCCAAAATAGCAGACCTCTTCGAAACGGTCCGCTCTGTTTTCCGGATTTATTAAGAGGTGGGCGCCTTGGAAATCATCAAAATCGTAGGGTTATGCCTCGTAGCGACAGTCCTTATTGTGATCATAAAACAGCAGCGCCCTGAACTGGCTGTCCAGTTAAGCATCGTCGTCGGGGCAGTTATTTTTACGATGATGCTCGGCAAAATAAATTCAGTGATAACCCTGATGCGGCAGCTGGCCCAAAAGTCAGATATTAACGTCCTGTATATGGGCATTATTCTGAAGATTGTCGGGGTTGCCTATATAGCCGAATTCGGAGCCCAGATATGCCGGGATGCGGGTGAAGGGGCCATCGCCTCTAAGATAGAATTTGCAGCCAAGGTAATTGTTATTGTCCTGGCTGTCCCGGTTATTGCCGCGGTGTTTGACTCCCTTTTAAAACTGGTGCCGTGAGGAGTTGGCTGAATGAAAAAGAATACGGCGCTCCTTAGATGGAGGCGGCTTTTAGCTGTCGGACTGCTTTTGGCTGCCGGCCTGCTTATCGTAAGTATGTCCGGTTCGTCCTGGGTCTTTGCCGCCCAACCGGGTGTGCAGGTACAGCAGCAGGAAACCGCGGCCATGGAAAGTACAGGCATCGGTGAACAGATGTCCGGCCTTGATTTAAATTCTGTGGAAAAATACCTGGATGAAATTAACCGGGATTTAAATACGTACATGCCCCAGCTTAATCTGAAAGATATGATTGGCAAACTGGCCCGGGGTGAATTGGGGATCAGTGCAGGTGAGGTGGTTAAGGGCCTGCTTAAATACCTGTTCCGGGAGATGGTCGCTAACTCCAGGCTGCTCGGCCAACTGCTCATTCTCTCAGTCTTATGCGCTATCCTGCAGAATGTCCAGGCAGCTTTTGAACAGAGCACAGTCGGCAAAGTAGCCTGGTCGGTTTGTTTCCTTGTCCTCCTTACCCTCGCTCTGGGTTCGTTCACGATGGCTATCCAGACCGGGCGGCAGGCCATAGATGACATGGTGTCATTTATGAATGCGATGCTGCCTGTCCTGATTACCCTGCTTACCGCGATGGGGAATTTTACGACGGCAGCCGTATTTCACCCCCTAACCCTGGTTGTTCTAAGTACAATCAGTACATTAATTAAAAATGTGGTTTTCCCCCTGATATTTTTTGCGGTAATTCTTGGACTTGCCAATAACATAACTACGAGGGTAGAGGTTTCTAAACTGGCAGCCTTATTGAGGCAGTGGAGTATAGGATTACTGGGCTTGTTTTTTACGGTGTTTCTGGGTTTTCTGATGGTCCAGGGAATTGCCGGTTCAGTGGCCGACGGAGTAGCGATGAGGACTGCCAAGTTTGGCATTGGGGTATTTGTCCCTGTTGTCGGCAAGCTCTTTTCAGATGCGTTGGAGGCGGTGGTGGGAACATCCCTGCTCCTGAAAAACGCGGTTGGTTTGGTCGGGATTATCGCTATCTTTTTTATCTGCGCCTTCCCGATTCTGAAAATAGTCTCACTCATGTTTATATATAAAATCGGAGCCGCTATCATCCAGCCAATCGGGGACAAAATGATAGCCGATTCCCTGAATATCATGGGTGACAGCCTGACGACTGTCTTTGTAGCCGTGGCCTCGGTAGGAATCATGTTCTTCTTTGTGATCGCCATAGTAATAGGCGCCGGGGACTTTAGCTTGATGCTTAGATGACTTGAGAGTGGAGAGTGGAGAGTGGAGAGTGGACAGTGAAAAACGAATACTGGCTCACTCACCACTCACCACTCACCACTCACCACTCACCACTCCCCACTAACAAGGAGGGATTACCATAGAAACACTCCGCGTGATGGTTAAGAGTATACTTGTGATTATCATAATATCCACGTTTTTGGAGATTGTCCTGCCCAGGAATGATATGAAACGGTATATAAACCTAATTATCGGGCTGTTCGTGATAATTGCCGTATTGAACCCGTTTCTCTCGGTAATCCATAAAGAAATCTCCTTTGATGTTTTAAACACGGGCGCCGATGAGACAAACAGTGATACCGGGGCCTTAATCCGCAAAGGGCGGGAGATGGCTGACAGTCAAAAGACCGCTGCAGCCAGACAGTATAAGGAAAAGCTGGCCAGGCAGATCTCAGCCCTGGCCGGTCTAAGCCAAAAGTCCGCTGTGGCCGGGGTAGAGGTCGATATGAATGAAGATACCTCTTCTGCAGATTTTGGGCAGGTCAAAAAGATACTGATCAGGTTTGCCGGAAAAGGCGGCGGTCAGCCGGGCAGCAGTCCCGAAAAAAGCAGCGGCCCGGCAGTCGGGGAAATCCAGGTTAAGGAAGTTCAGATAAATTCGGGAACAGGGAAGGACGCCGCCCCTGCCGGGGCAAAAGACGTGAGCGCCACAGCCGGGTTAAAGGATTTGATTGCAAATTTTTACGGCCTCACACCTGAGCAGGTGGAGATCCAATAATAGGAGGTGGAGATGTTGGCAGACCTGCTGGCATCGATTAAAAAGTGGTTAGGGTTAACTGACAGGGGGGAAGAGAAAATTAAACGGCCGGTCCTGAAGAAACTAAACTTCCTGATTATTTTAGCGGCCGCCGGGATTTTCCTGATTGTCCTGGCCAATACATTTGCCGGCAGCGGCAGCACTTCGGCGGACAGGCTGATAACGGGTCAGCCGGCTGTCCATGTGGAACCCCCGACGCTCAAAAATAATTCATCTGAAATCACGAAGCTGGAAAACACTTTGGCCGAGAGGCTGGAAGAGGTACTGGCCCAGGTAAACGGGGTAGGGCTTGTGCAGGTAACAGTCAACCTGGCTTCTACCACCCAGAAAGACTATGCTGTGAATACGACGACAAACAACAAAAATACCCAGGAACGCGACCCCAAAGGCGGTAACCGTACTATCACCGAAACCAATCAAAACGGCCAGATGGTCATGGCCCGGGGAAACCAGGCGGGCGGGGAAGCGCCTGTTGTCGTCAAGGAAATCAAGCCTGAGGTGAAAGGGGTTATTGTAGTAGCCGAGGGCGCGGATGACCTGTTGGTGAAGGCTGATTTGATGAAGGCGGTCCAGGTGTATCTCGACCTGCCGCTGTACAAGGTGATTGTATTACCGAAAGAAGGCAGGTGAGCTTATGAATACTCTGTTTATCACAAAAAACAGGTTGTGGTTTATTGGTCTGCTGGCAGGGATCTGTCTGCTGGGCCTGGGATTGTTTCAGACTACGCTGAGTTTCTACGGCCGGTCGGGCAGCAGCGGGCCAAAAGAACCTGCAGCCGGGACTCAGGTTAATCAGGAGAGTGCCAAGATTAACCAGGAAGCGGCCAAGGGGCGGCCGGTTGAAAAAGCGGGAGGCAGCACAGAGAAAAGGGAAGCCAGGCAGAATGAGTTTTTTGTGGAATACCGCCTCGAGCGGGACCGCACGAGGAGCCAGCAGATCGATTTACTGCGGGAAATAGTCAATAACGGGAACTCTGCCCAGGAGACGAGAGGGGAAGCCAACCGCAGGCTGCTGGCCATATCCCAGGCTATTGAAATCGAGATGAAACTGGAAAACCTGATTAAGGCGGAGAACTTCAAGGATGCCGTGGTCTTTGTGCAGGATAAATCAGTGACGATTATTGTGCAGACACCTGTGCTCACTGCAGTAGACAAAAATAAGCTGACAGAGATTGCGGTGAGGGCGACTGGGTTGAATGGGGAGAGTGTTACGGTGATACCTAAGGTGTAAAGAAAAAAACCCTGCCGATTAAATAGCAGGGAAATAGGCTAGCAACATCATGAATGAGATTTAATTTTAACAAATTCTGAGCAAGAAGTCCCCTTCCTCTAAAGGTGGGGGATGAATTGCTGCTTTCTTGACCAAACATCAGTTCGATAGTATAATAAAACTAAATACAACCAGAACTGGTGATGTTATGCAAATAACTTATAGTTTTAGAATATACCCTGCTT
>PGZN01000084.1 GCA_002840165.1 Firmicutes bacterium HGW-Firmicutes-8 | reverse complement strand
CTGTTATTTAAGGGTCGCTACTAGTCGACACCTCGTATGTTAACATGAGGTACTCTCAATTTCAAATTTCATTTTAGTTCATTACAGGAATGCTCTGTGATTTATTTTAACGGATTTATCGGTGAGGACAATAATGAGTGGGGGATTACATAGTGTTTTATGATAAAGCTAAGGTATTTGTGAAAGGCGGGGACGGGGGAAATGGGGCCGTCGCTTTCCGCCGGGAAAAATATGTCCCTCTCGGCGGTCCAAACGGCGGTGACGGGGGGGGCGGGGGAAGCGTAATATTTATTGCTGACGAAGGACTCAGAACACTGGTAGACTTCCGGTACCAGAGACACCATAAAGCCGACCGCGGTGAACACGGCCAGGGAAAAGGAATGCACGGCAGGGGCGCGGAAGACCTTATCGTCCGGGTTCCTGTTGGGACGGTAATCAAAGATGCGGAAACAGGGGAATTTATCGCTGACATGGTGGAGAACGGGCAGAGGCTGGAAGTTGCCTCCGGCGGTCGTGGAGGCAGGGGCAACGCCAGGTTTGCCAGTGCGACCAATAAAGCTCCCCACTTATCTGAAAAGGGTGAGCCGGGGAAAGAACGGTGGGTTAACCTCGAACTTAAGCTGTTGGCCGATGTTGGCCTGGTCGGCTTCCCAAATGCCGGAAAATCCACTCTCATATCGCGTATCTCGGCTGCTAAACCCAAGATTGCTGACTACCCGTTTACAACAATCGTTCCCAACTTAGGGGTGGTCAGAATGCCTGACGGGGACAGCTTTGTCGTGGCTGATATCCCCGGCCTGATTGAGGGAGCTCACCAGGGTGCGGGACTAGGCCACGAATTTCTGCGCCACATCGAGCGGACGAGGATTCTGGTTCATGTAGTCGACATATCCGGTTCAGAAGGACGCGACCCGATAGAGGATTTCCGGGCAGTCAACAGGGAGCTTGAGGCATACAATCCAGCCCTTGCCAAGCGTCCTCAAATTGTGGCCGCCAATAAGACCGACCTGCCGGGGGCCGAAATTAATCTAGAGAGATTTAAATCCGAATTAGGGGAGTCTTATGATATCTTTCCTATTTCGGCAGTAACCGGAGATGGCCTGGACCCGCTTCTGTTTAAGGCGGCAGAACTTTTGGCTGCGGCCGGCCCGGTTGAGACTGTAATGACAGAAGATGAAACCAAGGTAACGAGGGTAACCGCCGAGCCGAGGTTTTCAGTGCATAAGGAAAACAATGTTTTTGTAGTTGAAGGTAAGGAACTCGAACGTCATTACGCGATGACGGATTTTGCCAATGAAGACGCGATGAAGCGCTTTTTGAGAATAGTCAAGGTCATGGGCGTCGAGGACGAAATAAGAAAACAAGGCGCCAAAACCGGCGCCACCGTAAGAATCGGCAATCTAGAATTTGAATTTGTAGAGTAAGAGTCTAAAGAAAAGAAACCACAGAGTTCACGGAGGCTGAGTTAGAGGACACAGAGAGAAATCAATAACCCATACTAATTCCTTCATCCGAAGCAAGCCGATAACTAAAATTAGATATATACAAAACAAAAAACAGTTACTGGTCATATGAGTATTCTTTTCTACCCAACATAGTTCTACTATATAAGACAAAACAGCGGAGACCGCAGAGGATGCGGAGAGCGCGGAGACAAAAAAATGAGTAATTAACTTTTTTCAGTCAAATTTTATAAAACAAGAAACTTTGAAGCATAAGTATACTTTCTCCTCCGCGTACTCCGTTATCTCCGCGAACTCCGCGGTTTTAAAAGGCTGCGAAGGAACTTGGATAAGAAAGTTTAATTGCTGGAAATTACATCTGTGTAAGCAAGAAAACCGGGGATAGAAATATCCGAGTAGTAAATATGTTTTTATTTTTAATGATTTCTAAAGGTATAGAGTTACTAAATAGAAATGGGGAGTAGGTATTATTGATTACTCTCTTCCGCTTTGGGGTTAATATCAGAGTACGAAAAACCGAGAACAAAAGAAACCACGGAGGACGCGGAGAAAAGACGGAACGAAATGTGTGTAAGATAAGACCGGTTTTGGGATGACTGAATGGTATAAAGGTTTTATTATTAATTATTTAGTTGAGTATCAGGTTTTCTCAGTTGAACGGGGGAGTAAGGGTTGACAGTTACTCGCCGCGCTCTCCGGCTCCTTGTGAATCATGCCATCTCCGCGAACTCCGCGGTTGTTTTTAAAATTGATTACAGCTTCGCTGCGCTAGGCTCTTTGTGGTTTCTTTTTTGGGCTGACAACTGACAACTGACAACTGACAACTGACAACTGACAACTGACAACTGACAACTGATAACTGATTATGTTATAATAAATTTTAGTAATTGTATGGGAGACAGCTTTGAGGGGGATTCGTTTTGGCTGGAGAAGAGACTATTTTAACAGGTAAACAGAAAAGATACCTGCGGGGACGCGGCAGCACTATTGATCCTATCCTCCTGGTTGGTAAAGGCGGTATCGTGCCCGGGATTATCCAGCAGGCGGATGATGCCTTGGAAGCCAGGGAACTCATCAAGGTAAGGATTTTGAAGAACTGCCTGGAGGATAGGGACGGTGTCGCCCGGGAGTTATCGAAACAAACGGATGCGGCTCTCGTTCAGGTTATCGGCCATACCTTCCTGCTGTACCGTCCAGCGGTCAAGAATCCTCAAATTCAACTGCCTCAATAAAGGGGGCCAATATATGGCTTTGGATGGAAAATCATTGTACAATTTTAAAAATATTAAACGGCTCGTCGTCAAAGTTGGTTCCAGCACCCTTAGCTACGCTACCGGTAAATTGAACATAAACCGGATGGAACGTCTCGTCAGGGGGCTCGCTGATTTAAGTCACAGCGGGATGGAAGTTATCCTCGTGACTTCCGGCGCGCAGGGCGCCGGAATCGGACGATTGGGCCTGAGCCGCAAACCGAAGACAATTCCCGAGAAGCAGGCAGTAGCTGCTATCGGCCAGGGATTGTTAATGCATATGTATGAAAAACTCTTTTCCGAATACAGCATCATTGTAGCCCAGGTTCTATTAACAAGGGAAGACATCATGGACCGGAAGAGGTTTTTAAACGCCAGAAACGCCCTTAACGCGCTTTTACAGCTGGAGGCTTTACCAATCATAAATGAAAATGACACAATCGCCGTAGATGAAATCAAATTTGGAGATAACGATACCCTGTCTGCTCTGGTAGCCAGTCTGGTAGATGCCGAACTGTTAATCCTGCTGACTGACATTGACGGCCTTTATACCGGAGACCCGGCTACGAACAAAATGGCAACCCGGATTCCTGTGGTCAGAGAAATCAACGAAGATATTGAAAAACTTGCCGGAGGCAGTGCTCCCGGGTTTGGGACGGGAGGAATGGTCACCAAAATCCAGGCCGCCAAAGTAGCCATGAGTTCCGGATTCCCGATGATTATTGCCCACGGCAAAGAAGAAAATGTGATTAACAGGATTCTTAGTGGTGAGCAGTTAGGGACGGTGTTTTTGCCAAAAGAAACGAGGCTTCATGCCAAGAAACGCTGGATAGCCTTTGGGTCTAATATGCAGGGGAAGATCTTTATCGATGAGGGAGCGCAGAAGGCCCTGCTGGCAGAAGGCAAAAGCCTCCTGCCAACAGGCATTACATATGTGGAAGGTGATTTTGAAGTAGGCAATACGGTTGGCGTTTTCTTCAATGACCGGGAAATTGGCCGGGGTATTGTTAATTATCCTTCTCTGGAGATTGATAAGATTAAGGGCAAAAAGACCCGGGACATTGCCAAAGTTCTCGGGTATAAGGACTTTGACGAAGTGATTCACAGAGATAATTTTGTACTAAGCTTATAGGGGGAGAACACATTGGTTAAAGATGAATACATTATCTACGGTGAGGGGCAGGTCAGGAAATAAGACCCAAAAATAGAAGGGTTACTCCGTACCTGTTATAATTGTTACAGGGGTGGATAAAAATGGATGATTTGCATAAATTCAAAGTCGGTATAATGGGTGGAACATTCGACCCGATCCATTACGGACACTTATACATTGCGGAGTGTTCCCGGCATAGTTACGGTCTTGCCAAGGTACTGTTTCTTCCTTCAGGACAGCCTGTCCACAAGAACAGGCCTGATATAATCGACCCTGCCCACCGCGTCCGGATGACCCGGTTAGCTATTGAATCAAACCCCTTTTTCTCCTTATCGACTGTAGAAGTAGACCGCCTGGGCCCAACCTATACAGTTGACACCCTCGAACAATTGCATGAAAAAAGCGCCGGAACAGAAGAATTTTATTTCATAACCGGAGCTGATGCTATAATGGAAATACTGACGTGGAAAGATGTGGCGAGGGTGTTTGGGTTATGCCGGTTTATTGCCGTAACAAGACCCGGCTATTCCCTGGCGGCGTTAAATAAGATTTTAAACGATTTGACGCCCGGCCAGAGGGCCAAAATTCATATCCATGAAACAGGCGGCACTCTTATTTCATCAACCGAAATACGTATGCGGGTTTCCCATGGGGAACCGATTAAATACCTGGTTCCGGAAGGTGTCGAGAGGTACATAATAACAGAGGGATTATATATTCCCAAAATCAATATGGAATAGAAAGAGTTCTTTTGAACATAATACTAATAGATTCGGACCAATGGAATAGCTTCAGGGTAACAGGTTCCGGTATCCAGCTGGCAGTTTATCCAGACAGCTGTCTGTTTAAGAGGCACCCGGGTTTTCTTAGGAACCTGGGGTGCCTTTTTATTTAGGCGGTTTTTTAACCGAAAGCGAGGTGAAGGCGAGTGGTCCGCACATTGTATGTAGGTAATTTACCGTGGGGGACCAAACCAGAGGATTTGGAAGAGGCGTTCAGAACCCATGGCGAGGTTGTCGGCAGTAGGATTATCACAGATCGGGAGACTGGTCGTTCTAAAGGGTTTGGTTTTGTAGAAGTTGGTGACGGGGATGCTGAAAAAGTGATTGCCGCAATGAATGGTACTGAGTTTCAGGGAAGAGTTCTAACCGTAAATGAAGCAAAGCCCAAAGAGAACGAATAGGGTTACGAAGCCTCCTCTGTCAATAACAGGGAGGTTTTGTTCTATATTATGTAGAATAATATATATTGAATGTTTTTCGATAACCTGAGCGGGTGCAATATGGGGGAGATAGCTGTGTTAAATAAGGATATCGCCAATCATCTAAAGGCTTCGATGAGCGGAAAGCGTTATGACCATACTCTGGGAGTCGCCGGAACCGCCAAAAAGCTGGCCGAGATACACGGGGCAGACCATGACAAAGCTGAGACTGCCGCCCTGCTTCACGATGCGGCCAGGGATTTTAATCATGAATATATTTTACAGATGTGCCAAAAATATAATATTACAGCTGATGAGGTTGAAAAGGCCGTCCCAGACCTTCTGCATGCCAAGATTGGGGCCTGTATGGCAGGGGATATTTACGGCATTAAGGACAGCGAGGTTCTTGACGCCATCAGGTTCCATACGACAGGTCGAAAAAACATGTCAATTCTCGAGAAGATAATATTTATCGCCGACATGATAGAACCGGGCCGTGACTTCCCCGGTGTTGAAGACCTTCGGGAGCTGGCTTTTAAGAACCTGGATAAGGCAGTAATTACGGGACTCGACTCTACCCTCAGGTATGTTATCGAGCGGGGTTTGTTAATCCACACTGACAGTATAGAAGCCAGAAATCATCTGCTTGGTTGTTAAACCGGTGATTTGGAAGGAACTTATTGATTTTAGGCGAATATATAGATAAAAAGAAAAACAATTGGAGGGAAGCTAATTTGATCCTATCGCCGGACAAGGTTGCTTCACTTGTAGCCGCAGCGGCTGAAGATAAAAAAGCAAAGGATGTCCTAATCCTGGATATCTCAGACGTTTCCGTAGTTTGTGACTATTTTGTTATCTGCAGCGGTCTGTCAACCACCCAAGTCAAAGCGATTGCGGAAAACGTGGAAACCAAGTTGGAAGAACAGGGTATGAAAAAACTCAGGGTGGAAGGTTTTAAGGACGGTCACTGGGTGCTGTTGGATTATGGCTCGGTTGTGGCTCATATTTTCCAGGAGGACGACCGCCATTTTTACAATCTCGAACATCTTTGGGGAGATGCCAGGGTGGTTCATCTGTAACCACCTTTTTTAGTTGCGAGTAGCGTCACGAGTCACGAGTTGCCAGCTGTCAGGTGACTATGCTCTACGCCTTACGGACTCCGAGGGGATGGGGGTTTCCCATTTTGTCGGAACGGCGGGCTGCCTCAATATCCGGCATCGCAATAAGCCCGGGGTTTCGGTAATAAAATGGGGACTCGGAAGAGTTTGCATACGCAAACTCTCGATTATATTAAAACAAAAAAGAAACCACAGAGATCCTAGCGCAGCAAAGCTGCAATCAAACATTTAAAAATGGCCGCGGATAACGAGGATTAGAACGACGCGGATAAAACATATATTTTTAATAAGATGTAAACAAAACAGATACTTACCACCCGGACGTCCCAAATCCCGTTTTCTTACTTACTTATCTTTACTTCTCCGAACCATGTTTCT
>PGZN01000083.1 GCA_002840165.1 Firmicutes bacterium HGW-Firmicutes-8 | reverse complement strand
AAGGGTATTGTATTTCCGGGGTGTTGGCAATGGATTTTCCATTTTTCCGCTACATTTTTCTACTTCCGGAGCGCTACACTTTCATTTTGCCATAAACACACATATCTAAGTCTGACACTTTAATCATTTTTTTGAATGTTGTTGTACTTGTTCTATTCACTATGTGGTATAGAAGAAAAGGCCAATATTCAGGATGGTACACAAAAACTAAAGCTGAAAAGAAACCATCGTAAGAATCGAAGTCTACTATCCTCATCTGCCACCGTATTTATCATATACCCCGACAGGGTATATGATAATACCCGCCAACAGTGGGCGGGAGAAGTATGTTTTTTCTTGAATAATGTTTTTCGAACAAATAAAATGGAACTGTAATTGTAGTTAAATTATGAGCGGAGTGAATTTATGAATAACGAAGCAGGTGGATTTCATAAAGGTGAGTTGTTAATATACCAGACTGAAGACGGCAGGACAAAGATTGATGTATGTTTTGAGGATGATACCGTCTGGCTTAATCAGGCTGCTATGGCTGTGCTGTTTCAGACTACGCCGCAGAATATCACCCAACATATAAAAAACATATATAGAGATTGTGATCTTGTTGAAAACTCAACTTGTAAGAATTTCTTACAAGTTCAAAATGAGGGCGGAAGAAAGATAAATTGATAAATGAGACATAGACCATGATTGTTTATACAACTTCCCCCACTCCACCTCTGCTCATCCTCTACCACCACGGTATTATCATATACCCCGGCAGGGTATATGATAATACCCGCCAACTGTAGGTGGGAGAAGTATGTTTTGGCCATAGGCGGCAGGTGTGGGGGGGAGCGGGGGAAGGTTTAGTTTGGGGTAACCGAATTAAATCCCTGATGCAAAAGGCTTTTAGGGTAGAACTGCAGTAAAAAGTCATATTAAAATCTCAACAACTGTACGAAAAAATCGTACAGTTGAAAATAACAGCCAAAGACGGAAAGCTGAGAGAAGAAGATGATGAGGTTTGGGTTGTGGGGAGAGGTGAAGTGTTTTCCCAAATAGGGTGTAAAATAGAAATAACCCCAAAATTAAATTGAGGTCACAGGAATTCTATGTATTTACATCGACTATTCTGTTAATCATCTTCATACCAGTCTTTGTGGCTCTTGTCTTTAGGATTAAGCCTAATCATACCTTTTGGTCCACTGAGAAAATAGAAGACTTTTGGAAATAGAATTGTACTAACACCGGGGCTACCCTTTTCGAATGTCAGAAAATACTTCTTTTACCGGACGACCTTTGCCTGCCAAAGAATCTGTATACCCTTTCTCTATTTCTGCATTAAACTCTACTTCCGTCAAGGTGTCAACAGATTTTATTTTTACCGGTGCCAGTTTTAGTTCAAACGGGATTGCTTGATTAATGACTACCTGCTTTAAAAACAGTCCCACTGCATTTGACATTGAAATCCCTAATCCGTCAAATACTTTTTCCGCCTGTTCTTTCACATCAGGTTCAATACGCACATAAAGATTTGATGATTTAGCCATAAAATCACTTCCTTTCTGATTCTATTATATACCCATTGTACGCACAATAGCAATACTTTATGCAAGTGTATTTGAATGCCGCTTCGGGGTTAACATTAGAGGATGAAAAACGAAAACAAAAGAAGACACGGAGTTCGCGGAGAAGTCGCGGAGGACACAGAGAGACATCAATAACAATAGCAAAAAGCCTTCTTCCCAGGTATGGTAATTATTTAACACAATTTTTAATGTAAAACCAAAAAACAGTCACAGGTCTTACAAGTTCACTTTTCTACTTTACTTCTAATAATTTATTCATTAGAGTATCACATTTCCCAAATAGGAAGGGAGAGTAAGGGTTAACGGTCGGCAGCCTTGTTGTCGGCAGAGTCTATAAAGGTCAAGTAAAAAATCAAAAAAACGCAGGTTTTTGGTAAAATATGTCGAAATATAAAAAGAGATGGTTCAAGTGACTGGAAACTGAGAGGTTTATTAGGTAACAAAGGAGTGCTCATGCAAATGGATCCTCATGGTCCCATTACTACTGAGGGCGCTACTGTCGAGGAAGCTATAAAGAAAGCCCTCGGCGTTTTACATATCACCAGAGAACAAGCCAAAGTAGAAATCCTGTCCGAAGGGAAACAGGGTTTTTTAGGGATTGGTTCACAAAAAGCTCGGGTAAAAGTCGGTCTTCTTGAAGAAGAAGTAGCCGAACGGCAGTTAACCGATATCCTGGGGGACCTCCAAATACTGGATGAAGGCCAGGAACAGCAGTACCGGCCTGGCCGAAACGAAGAACCAATAAAGGAAAGGGGAGTGCAACGCTTAATAATGCGAAACTTGGCCAAAAAAATACCCGCTTTTATGGCGGGTGAGGAAAATATAATGAGAGGTATTTATTGATCAGCGAAAAGACTTATTCTGTGAAACAGTCTTCGACCATTGCCCAGGAAGCGATTGTGAGCACTATCCCAAATAAGACTATCAAACCGATTTGAATCGTCTGCATATGTACCCCTCTTTTCTGTTGTGGAATAAGTTGGTAACATATTAATTCGGGGTTAGTGGTCAAAAACGAACCGTGAACGGTCGCTTTGGCGGGTTAAATGGTTTGTGAGTTAATATTACCAAAAATAATTCTTTATTGCAAGTACATTAAGGATATTATTTAATATTTTTTCTTATAATCGAGATTTTACGATGATTTCTTTAGCGTTTTCAGAGCAGCTGGATCAGTGTTTTCACCATATTTCTTATCTTGCCAATACCTGTTATGTGTGATATACTGTTACCGATGTGATTTAGTTGATGCTTCAGACCGAACTGATTTGTGGTAGAGTGGGGAAACCCACTCTTTCTTGTTACAGTGGGCGAGTTAGCCAAAAAGTATAAGGGGTATAAATAGATGGTACAATAGTTGATATGAGGCATAAAAGGGAGTGAATGCCGTGAGTAAACCCAAGACAGAAGATATCATAAGAGAAATATCACAACCTTTAGCCGATTCCCTGGGACTTGAGTTGGTGGACGTCGAGTATGTAAAAGAGGGCAGTTTGTGGTTTGTGAGGATTTTCATTGATAAGCCGGAGGGAGTCACCCATAGTGACTGCCAGGAGGTCTCGCACAGACTGGGTGAACTGCTTGACGAAAAAGACCCGATTCCTCTATCATATATTCTCGAGGTATCATCCCCGGGGATAGAACGCCCTTTAAAGAAACCCGGTGAATATGAGCGGTTCCGAGGGTATAAGGTACGGGCCACAACTTTTTCCCTGGTTGATGGTCAAAAGCAATTTATAGGAGAACTGGAAGGCTTGGTGGACGGCAAAGTACAGATTAATATAAATGGGAAAAAGATTTCTTTACCGTTAGAGTGTGTTGCTAAGGTCAGACTTGAAGCGGATTTTTGAAAAGACAATTGAAAATTGAGGAGGTTAGTTTAAAAAATGAATACTGAGTTCATCGAAGCCTTGGCGGAACTCGAAAGGGAGAAAGGCATTTCCATGGACGTGCTCCTGGAGGCTTTGGAAGCTGCCTTGATTTCTGGCTACAAAAGAAACTTTGGGTCCTTACAAAATGTAAGAGTTACTATTGACAGGTTAACAGGGGAAATCAAGGTATACGCGAGAAAAACAGTTAGTGAACAAGTGGAAGATGACCGCTGTGAAATCTCGCTTGAGGATGCCAGGGGAAAAGACCCAAGATATGAGATGGGTGATATAGTTGAAATTGAAGTTACTCCGAGGGACTTTGGCCGGATTGCTGCCCAGACTGCTAAACAGGTGGTTGTGCAGAGAATCCGGGAAGCCGAGCGGGGTATTATTTACGAAGAGTTTTCCAGCCGCGAGGGTGACATTGTTACAGGTATTGTCCAGCGTCAGGACCAGAAGAATATTTACATAGACCTTGGTAAGACTGAAGCTATTCTTGGCCCCACCGAACAAATACCTGGTGAGGAATACAGGCATAGTGACAGGTTGAAGACGTATATCGTAGAAGTTAAAAAGACGACCAAAGGCCCTCAAATTCTGGTGTCCCGGACCCATCCCGGCCTTTTAAAAAGGCTGTTTGAGCTTGAGGTGCCCGAAATCCATGACGGCATAGTGGAACTGAAATCAATTGCCCGGGAAGCCGGGGCGCGCTCGAAAATTGCAGTGTTCTCAAGGGATGACAACGTTGACCCGGTAGGATCCTGTGTTGGCCCGAAAGGCATGAGGGTTCAGACTATTGTAAGTGAATTAAAAGGTGAGAAAATTGATATCGTGAAATGGCACCAGGAGCCGGCGAAGTTTGTTGCCAACGCTTTAAGCCCGGCTAAGGTGGTTGATGTCAGGATTTTCGAAGCAGAGAAAATTGCCAGGGTAGTAGTACCTGACTATCAGTTGTCACTTGCTATTGGTAAAGAGGGTCAAAATGCCAGGCTGGCTGCCAAGCTTACAGGTTGGAAAATAGATATCAAGAGCGAAACCCAGATGGAAGAATTAATGGCCAGTGAGGATTACCTTGATGAGGAAGAATACGATTATACGGAAGATGACTATATAGAAGGCGACTACACTGAAGATGATTATACCGAAGACAGTTACGCCCAGGAAGAGTATTCTGAAGAAGAATACTCTGACGAAGACTGGGACGAAGGGGAAGAATACGGGGATTACGATTATCAAGAAGGCGAAGCCCCGGAAGGTGAACCTGTAGAAGGAGAAGCCCCGGAAGGAGAACCGGTAGAAGGAGAACCGGTAGAAGGTGAAGTCCCGGAAGGCGAATATTACGATGATGAATACTATGATGACGAAGAAGGTTATGGCGAAGTAGGGGAAGATATCAGCGGACAGGAAGACCGTTCGGAGGGCGATGAAGTATCTGAAGAAACCGGTGAAGCTGATGAAATAAGAGAACCGGTAATCATAGTTAACGAGGAAGAAGAGGCTCCGAAGAAGGGTAAGAAGGCCAAGAAGAAGACGGCTGATGCAGCTAAAAAGCAAACCGGTATAGCCGGCAAACGTAAAAAATTATCGGTCGAAGAAGTCGGCGAATATCTGGAAGAGCTGAAAGAAGAAGACAAACCATAGGAGGGGTTCACAGTGAAGGTGAAAAAAATCCCTATGAGAATGTGCTTGGGCTGTCAGGAGATGAAGCCCAAAAAAGAACTTGTTAGGGTAGTAAGAACCCCCGAAAACTTAATTGACATAGACCCTGGAGGGAAAATGTCGGGCCGGGGAGCATATATTTGTCCGCGCGAAGAATGCCTCAATAAAGCCATTAAGGCCAAACGGCTGGAGAAGGCATTTCAACAACCTGTCCCGACGGAAATCGTGGCCAGACTAAAAGAACGGTTGGTGACCCACAGTGTCCCAAAAGGGTTATGATTTACTAGGCTTAGCCCAGCGGGCCGGGAAGGTTCAATCAGGAGATGCGGCCGCAGAGGCGGTAATTAAAAAGGGTAAGGTTAAACTGGTTTTATTAGCTGTAGATGCGTCTGATAGGACGAAAGAGCACTTTACTAACCTCTGCAGATTTAAGAAAATACGGTGGATTGAAAGCGGGGAAAAGGAACGGCTTGGAAATGCCCTTGGTAAATCCCCAAGGTCAATAGTCGTTGTTACCGACGAAGGCTTTGCCAGAAGACTTATCCAACTTTTTGGCGGGGTGGAGGAGGATTTCTAACCCGGTTAGAAATTCAAAAAAACGGGGGTGAAAAGATGGCTAAAGTTCGTGTTTACGAACTAGCTAAAGACTTAGGAGTTGAAAGCAAGGAATTAATTGCTAAACTATCCAGTGTCGGAATAGATGTCAAAAACCATATGAGTACCCTTGAAGATAACGAAGTAGCTAAAGTCCTCGGGGAGACTAAAGGAGAGAAAAAAGGAGCCAAGCGGAAAGCTAGGGAGACAGGCGAAAGTCCACCAGCAGAGCCAAAACCTAAAGCTAAAACTAAAACTAAAACCGAAGGGCCCAAACCTGAAATTAAACCTAGAGCTAAGGTCGAAGCTAAAGCTAAAGCCGAAGCCAAAGTTGAAGGACCCAAACCTGAGGGGACACCTGCTGGCCCAAGGCCGCAAGGCCCAACGTCCGAAGGCAGACCTATAGGTCTCCGCCCTGAAGGCAAGCCGGGTGGTCCAAGACCTGAAGGCAGACCGCAGGGCCCAAGACCCGAAGGCAGACCAATGGGGCCGAGACTTGAAGGCAGACCTGTAGGTCCCCGCCCTGAAGGCAGACCGCAGGGCCCAAGACCTGATGGCAGACCTGTAGGTCCCCGCCCTGAAGGCAGACCGCAGGGTCCAAGGCCCGAAGGCAGGCCAATGGGACCAAGACCTGAAGGCAGGCCAATGGGACCAAGACCTGAAGGCAGGCCAATGGGACCAAGACCTGAAGGCAGACCAATGGGCCCAAGGCCCGAAGGCAGACCAATGGGCCCAAGACCTGAAGGCAGGCCAATGGGCCCAAGACCTGAAGGCAGACCAATGGGCCCAAGGCCCGAAGGCAGACCAATGGGCCCAAGACCTGAAGGCAGGCCGCAGGGCCCAAGACCTGAAGGCAGGCCAATGGGACCAAGACCTGAAGGCAGACCGCAGGGTCCAAGACCTGAAGGCAGGCCAATGGGTCCCCGCCCTGAAGGCAGACCGCAGGGTCCAAGGCCCGAAGGCAGACCAATGGGTCCAAGACCTGAAGGCAGGCCAATGGGTCCAAGACCTGAAGGCAGGCCAATGGGTCCAAGACCTGAAGGCAGGCCAATGGGTCCAAGACCT
>PGZN01000082.1:6801-9282 GCA_002840165.1 Firmicutes bacterium HGW-Firmicutes-8 | reverse complement strand
TTCGGATTCCGACCGGAGAAGAGTGCCAAAGAAGCTCTAAAGCGTGTGAGAGAAGCCTGTAATCGCAGAAGGAACTGGGTATGTGACGTCGATATCCAGGCATACTTTGACAACATCAATCAGGATAAATTGATGAGGTTGGTAGAGATGCGGATTAGTGACAGCAGGATTCTGAAACTCATACGCAAATGGCTTCAAGCGGGAGTTATGGAAGAAGGCACTCTAATAAAAACAGATATGGGAACCCCACAAGGAGGGGTCATATCACCGTTACTGTCAAATATTTACCTGAATGTGCTGGACTCACTGTGGGAAAAGCATGGGACATGGTACGGACAACTGACGAGGTACGCAGATGACTTTGTAGTTATTTGCAAGACCAAGAAATGCGCAGAAAAGTCCATGGAGTTGATACAAGCCATCATGAAAAAGTTAGACCTCACTATACACCCCGATAAAACGAAGCTCGTGGGGTTATATGGCGGAGAAGAAGGCTTTGACTTTTTGGGAATGCACCATCGGAAAACTAAGGCGGAAACGTTTCAAACAAAGATTTTCTACACTACTCAACAATGGTTAACGACAAAAGCGGAAAAACACATACGCGAAGAAGTTAAGAAAAGGTTGGCTCCTCCATCGGCACGAGTGCAGTCCCTAAAGGAGCATGTTGATTTTCTAAACCCAAAGATTCGCGGGTGGAAAAACTACTACACTACGCCATTCAGTCGTAAACACATGGGTAAACTGGACTGGTATATTCTTCAACGGTTTTGCCGCTGGTATGCTAAAAAGACAAAAAGAGACCATAGGAGTGTGTGGCCAAAAGTCTACTGGATGTTGAAACAGCAGAAACTACTAAAACTTGCTTAACCGAATGCTCATAAATGACGAACATCGGAAAGCCGTATGAGGGAAAACCTCACGTACGGTTTGATGAGGAGGGGCTGGTATCCCCAGCCTTTCACTCTACCTTATGACCCCACATTGAACCTTATGCTCTTAGACCATTGAGCAGTGCCTGTTAGACTTTGTGGTAAAATGGTTTTTCTTTTTTATCCGCGTCTTTTAAAATCCGCGTGCATCCGCGTCATCCGCGGCTAATTTAAAAAAAAGTACAGAGAAAAGGCGGAGGACACGGTTTGTCTGTGGTACTCTTTTAAAATCGTGGGAGAAGGAAAACGGAGGTTGGTGTAGTAATACCAATTAGTAAGCGGGAGGTGTCCCCGACATGGAAATTAACAGGCAGGTTGTCAGAGAACAGATAGAAAAAATGCTGGCCGGCCGTGTATCAAAAGAAGATATCGGGTGGTGGGCCTATGACTTCCTAATGGAAGAGAAATTGCGGTACGAACCGGGTCACGAAAAGTTATTGGAAGATGTACTAAGGTCTTTACATTATTTCCACGATATAGAACCTGTAATGCAGCAGTTTTACCCTGCCACTGAAGAAATATTATACTACCTGGAATGCCTGCAGGGGGAAGTGCCCTACGAGCGTTCGAGGATAGTCCACTGGCGGGTTTAGCATAATTGACGAAAGATGAGCCGGGGGTGAGGTAATGAGATCGGCGGAAATTCAACAAGCAGTCATAAACCTTTTAAACGAAATCGGTAAGACTGATACGATAGAACTGACTCCTGGGCAGGTGATAAGTGTTTTACTGAAAGAAGTCCAGGGCAATATGGCTTTGTTGACTTACCAGGGGAAAGAAATTCTGGCTCAGCTGGAGGCCGAGCTGCCGGTCGGAGAGAGACTGAAGTGTCTGGTGGAAGGGCAAAAAAACGGTCAGATTATCCTTAAGGTATTGACTGGTAACAGGGCTGCCGGGGATACACTGAAGAGTATTATTAATACCCTGGGGTTGACTGTTGACAAAACAAACCTGCAATTAGTAACAGAAATGATCAAGCAGGAAATGCCTCTTACCCCAGATACAGCTCGGATTCTGTCGGCTTTCACCCGAAGTTTTAATGTACCCGAAGGGGACATGTGGGTCCCTGTGTTTATGCTAAAGCAGGGGATTCCCTTAACCCAACAGACATATCAGGCGGTTAAGGCACTTTTTACCGATATGAATTACCTGCAGGCTGAAATGAACAAACTTATCAGCGCCACCGAAGGTCGGGCCATCCCTGTTAAACCCGGCAGCGAGCTGGGCCGGCTGGCGGCGGACATTAATCAGGCCATCAGGGATCTGCAGTTAACCGGAAGTGATGGGCAGGAGTCCTTAGTATCCAAACTGACAGCCCTTATAAAACTGCTAAACCCTGAACCTGTGGTATCTTCTCAGGGGAAACCGGTTGGCCTGCCGCCAACACTGCAGTCCGGCGGACCGCAGACAGGGTCGGGTACAGCTCAGGGAGCCAATACTTCCCCAGCTGATACTCCGCAGGTGAATACTCCGCAGGTGAATACTCCGCAGGTGAATACTCCGCAGGTGAATACTCCGCAGGTGAATACTCCGCAGGTGAATACTCCGC
>PGZN01000082.1:0-6762 GCA_002840165.1 Firmicutes bacterium HGW-Firmicutes-8 | reverse complement strand
CTCCGCAGGTGAATACTCCGCAGGTGAATACTCCGCAGGTGAATACTCCGCAGGTGAATACTCCGCAGGTGAATACTCCGCAGGTGAATACTCCGCAGGCGAATACTCTACAGGCCAATACTCCGCAGGCTAACGTTCCGCAAGCTGCCGCACAATCTACTGTAAACACAGTACAGACTGGTCCTGGGCAGGTTAATCCAGGGCAGATTGGCAGTCCCGGGGCCGATTTGCCGCAGCCGTCTACGGCGCAGCCAAATGCGGGACAATATATCCTGTCCGGGACGACTCAGGCTGATGCTGAGGCATCAGGGGCTAAGCCCGGGCCGCCGGCTCCGCAGGTTGCTGAAAAAGAGATTATAGCCCGGTTTGCCGATTTGGCTGACAAATGGGCGGCGCCGTTGGATAAACCGGTTAGGGAAGAGATGCTGACGAGAATTCAGGCAGTATTGGAGCAAGCCGGCAAAGAACCGCCCAAGACAGACCTTGTTTCACTGCTTGATAAGTTTGCTTCCTCCCTGGCTGAATATAAGGGCCAGGATTACAGTGACCTCTTGCAGCTGGCCAAAAATGTAATGGGCAAATTAGAGCTCATGCAAAACTTTAATAGTAAGACCGGAATGAACAGTGAAAATATCATGGTAGTGTATTCATCAGTACGGTTTGAAGAAAACCAGGAGCCGCTCAGACTAATTATCAATTACCGCTATGATGGCAAAGGGAAGAAACGGGATTTTTCCTCCTGTAAGGTTGAAGTTACGCTGAACACACCGGGGCTTGGCTTAGTCAGGTGTGAGGTGCAGGTCCATGACAAAAACCTGGCTCTCCAGTTTATCACTGAAAATGAACCTTCAGGTAAAATAATTGACAATGCCAAAGATGTCTTAGTCAAACGCCTGGAAGAGATGAACTACTCTGTTGAAATCCAGCGGTGCAAAGTCCTGACTAAGCAAGACGGCGGGTTTTTATCAAATGATCAACAGGAAGTCCCCGGATTATTCCGTCTCAATGTACGGGTTTAAACCGGTCAGGGGGAGAAAATAATGGTTGATGTAAAAGAGCCCAAAAAAAAAGATGTGGCCATAGCCCTCGGTTACGATACTGATAAAATGGGGACTCCACAAGTCATGGCAACCGGAAAAGGGTACATTGCCGGAAAAATCATCGAGATAGCCAGGGAGTACAATATCCCTGTGGAAAAGGACCCCATACTGGCTGAAGCGCTCAGCCAGCTCGACCTGGGCCAGGAAATTCCGCCGGAACTGTATAAAGTGGTGGCGGAGATCCTCGTATTCATAATGGAAACAGACCGTTCTCAAAAGAGGCATCCCTGAAGAAAGAAATATCAGGGATGTCCCAATTGACTTTTGGGACATCCCTGAATTATTAGTTCGTGCAACTTATTTTTTTTTCGCTTCTTTTTCCACTGACTTGATTTGGTCTTCCAAATCCTTAGTAGCGACCGATATCAGAAGTTCTTTAAATTTACCGGCTTGTTGGGATGCCTCAATGATCTCCCCGGTAACTTTTTTGTTTTCGGCCACAATAACCTGACCGTCATCATCGGTAACTGTTCTTCCGGCTTTGAGCCCGATTAAGCTTTCCAAATCTTTTTCGCTCAAGGGCTTTTCCGGTTTGTTTTTTATGGCCTGTAAGTGGTCCATCCACAGTTCGTAGGACTTTTTCAGCTGGATGCTCTTTTCGGACAGGATCCCGCCGGTTTTTGTTAATAATTCTTTTCCTTTGCCTTTTCCGCTTTGAGCCGCTACCTTGAGGTTTTCACCTACCGTTTTAGACAGCTCTGAAGCCTTCGTAAGGGTTTTATCCCAGACTTTTTCGAAATCGTCTTTCCACTGTCCGATATCATCTTTCCAGTTTTCCAGGTCGCCTTTTAGGTGTTCAATACTGTCTGTCAGACCGGTTTCTTCCTTTTGAATCGTTTCTAATACATTGGTTACGGCGATAACTGCATCTGTCCCGATCTTTTCAATGCTGCCGGCAGGTATACTGGCCCTCCCCTGAAACAGGTTTTTAATCACACCGCCGGTTAAGATGTACTTTTCGATTTTACCGGTTTTTGAGTCAAAATAAAAATCGTCTATTGTTCCAATCAATTTTCCTTCAGGTGTGATTATGCGCATGTTATACAGGCTGTAATCCTGGGCCAGTTTTTGGACGGTTGGCAGGTTGTCAAGAGGAACAATCTGACCGCAGCGTTGAACTGTGACGGCATAATCGCCGAATGATTTAACGCTCTCAAACTCCATACCCTGGTCACCTTTGAACCATCCCTTAACACTAACCGTCAAGCCGACGACATTTCCGCGGACGGGGTCGGCAATTATCCGGACAATGCTGCCGACTTCCTCCCCTTGCAGTGAAATTACGGGTTTGCCTACCAGGTCCTGGGTTTTCAGAAGCCCGGTTCTTTGTTCGCCAGTCATACTTAATACCCCCTTTTATTGAACTCTATTAAATAAAGGTATTAGGGGTTTTCGCCTTTAATCCTGCAAAAATTGCTGGTAAATAAAAAAAAATTACAAAAAACAGCCCTCTTACGGCTGTTTTTTCACTACATATGTTATTTAGTGGGTTTCTACGTCCTGGGCCCCGTTCCGGCGAAGAATTTCGGCAGCGGTGTCAATTTTGTCATCACTTGATTTAATAGTGGCGACAATGTTACCTTCTTTCACCTTATTCTCGTAATATTTACCACGTTCCTTGGGAATTCCCCAGTCAACCAGCCCCCCGGCTATTCCGCCTGTTGCTGCCCCCGAAAGCATCCCTGCTATCGGACCGGCGGCGATAATGGGACCCAGGCCGGGAATGGCAAGAGTACCGGCGCCGATGGCCAATCCGGCGATGCCGCCTAAGACTCCGCCGGTAGTAGCACCGCCAGATACAGTATCTCCGGCGCCAAACATGACGGAGTTCTCGTCACTGTCAATATTACGTTGTTCGTCTTTAGCCAGGATAGATATCTCTTTTTCAAAGCCTTTACTGCGAAGTTCGGCAACGGCCTTCTCGGCTTGGTCCCGCGATGAAAACACTCCGATTACGGTTTTAGACAAATCGATTACCTCCTTGAGTGATTTTGTAATTACAACATTATATTTCCACCTTTGTAGCAACAATATGTATTTGTGCATATATTATTCCGTGGTAATTTACGAGGCCGGAGGTGAAAAACAGGAAAAAAACATTTATTTTTATAGAAATTCTGTTATAATATTCATGTGTTAATTTTGGAGGTTGAGAATTGGGAGGAATGAGAATGCTACCAACGCCGAAGAAGTATTTTCTGACGGCAGCATCTGCTGAAGGGAAAAGCAAACTAACGGCATTCGATAATGCGTTGTTAAAGGCCAGGATTGGCAATGTTAACCTGATTAGGGTGAGCAGTATACTTCCACCGGAAGCCCGGCTGGACGAAGAACTGGAGATCCCACCCGGTTCCCTCGTCCCTACAGCTTACGGTTCTATTGTCAGCGACGTGCCGGGGGAAACGATATGTGCCGCTGTAGCTGTTGGTCTGTCTGAAGATAGTTTTGGGGTAATTATGGAGTTTTCCGGGAAATGTACTAAGGATGAGGCTGAGGAAATTATTAAGGGAATGGTCCGGGAGGCGTTTGAAACCCGGGGAAAACCCCTCACGGAAATAAAAGTGGCAGCTGTTCAGCATAAGGTTGAAAAACTGGCCTGTGCTTTTGCCGCAGTGCCCTTGTGGTACTAATTATTTCTAAGGGAGTATCCATTGGGGACTCCCCTTTTACTTATTTGCATCAAAGGAGGCAAAAGTATGGAACTTTGGTATACGGAGAAACAGACCGGGAACCTCGGGATTACCTGTAAGATAACAGGTACCCTGCATGTTGAAAAAACCGAATTCCAGCATATCGCTGTGATTGACACCCTGCAGTTTGGGAGGATGCTGGTATTGGACGGGATGGTCCAGACTACTATTCAGGATGAGTTTGTGTATCATGAAATGATTACCCATGTTCCTTTAAACACCCACCGCAGCCCGAAAAACGTGCTTGTTATCGGTGGAGGAGACGGGGGAGCCATCAGGGAAATTATCAAACACCCGGCTGTCGGACATGCTGTCCTGGTAGAGATTGACCGGCGCGTCGTGGAGGTTTCCCGGGAGTTATTGCCTGAAATCAGCTGTGGGCTGGACAGTCCCAAAGTTACTGTTATCTATGATGATGGGATTAAACATGTCCGGGAAAATCCTGATACGTATGATGTAATTATGGTTGACTCTACCGAACCTGTCGGTCCGGCTGTAGAGCTGTTTTCCGGAGAATTTTACCGTTCAATTTATAATGCCCTTAAGCCGGACGGGCTGTTTGTCGCCCAGACGGAATCACCGTTTTTTAATGCCGACTTGATTACCAGCTGCCATCAGAAAATATCAAAGGTGTTTCCGCTGACAAAACTGTATCTGGCCAGTGTGCCTACCTATCCCAGCGGATTATGGTCATTTACGATGGGGTCCAAAAAATACGACCCTGAAGATATAGATAGCTCGGCAGTACCCGGTTACCCAACAAAGTACTATACTGCCGAAGTTCATAAGGGTGCTTTTATGCTTCCCAGGTTTGTAGAGGAACTCATTACATAATTGGAGGTGCCGCCGGTGGAGCTTGTTCAAAGATACAATCTGTTTATGGGCAGCAATGACTCCTATGAGGAGGCCGATACTGTAATTACCGGTGTTCCAATGGATTTCACCGTCAGCTACAGACCGGGGTCGAGATTTGCCCCCCAGGCCGTCCGGAACGGGTCTTATGCTCTCGAAGAATATAGTTTTTACCTCGGGCGTGACCTCGCTGACTACAGTTACTACGACTGGGGTGATATCAACCTGCCGTTGGGGAACGTCACTTCAAGCCTGGCCAGAATTGCCCAGACTGCTTCGCGCCTGTTTAATGATAACAAGTTTCCGATTTTCATCGGAGGGGAACACCTTATTTCCTATCCGGTTATCTGTGAGGCTTATAAAAAGTACCCCGGCTTGGTCGTTCTTCAATTTGACGCCCATGCCGACCTCCGTGCTGAATACCTCGGGGAGACAAATTCCCATGCTACTGTGATGAGAAGGGTATATGAGGTAATCGGAGGCGCGAAGCTGTACCAGTTCGGGATTCGCTCCGGCACGCGTGATGAATTTGATTTCGCCAGGGAAAATACCAGCCTGTTTGCGAATGAGGTTATTGAACCCCTGCGCAGAGTAGTGTCAGTCCTGGGAGACCAGCCTGTCTATATTACTATCGATATCGATGTGGTTGACCCGGCTTACGCCCCCGGCGCGGCCACGATGGAACCGGGAGGAATTACCGCCCGGGAGCTGATTGAAGCTGTCCATGTGATGCAGAATCTCAATGTAATTGGGTTGGATATCGTGGAAATTACGCCCGCTTTTGACCATTCTGAAAGGACGTCTTTCCTGGGGGCGAAGGTAATCAGGGAGAGCATCCTCGGTTTTACAAAGCCGGGGAACAGGTAAAAAAACCGGGCAGTACTTGACAAATATCGATAAGCTGAGCTACTATATATCAAGAAGTTTATAAAAGGGGGCCTGTTTATGTGTGAATGCTGTTCCCAACATGCGGCCAGCCAACAGGGGCGTATCCATATCCGGAGTGTGGATTGTGACGAATGTTTCCGTGACCTGGAGAAGGTCCTGGCAGACGTGCCCGGGGTGGTCAGTGTAGAATTTGTCAGGGCAGTCGAACAGGCCAAAGTAGTTTTTGATAAAAGGATTATTGAAATAACCGGCCTCGAAGAAATCTTGGATAGAAACGGGTTTGCTGTTTCATAGGTTGAAAACAGCAATCAGCTCGTAAAAAAACGGGATATTAACAGCATAACCCGGATATTCAGGTTTTTTTGGTCAAAAAATAGGGTTTCACCAAAAATTACATTTGACTTCTTTAACCGGATTGTGTATACTTATTTTTGTTACGAAACAATGGGCGATTAGCTCAGCTGGGAGAGCGCCTGCCTTACAAGCAGGATGTCGGCAGTTCGATCCTGTCATCGCCCACCATAATTTAAACGACAATGGGTTCCGACATCCTGCTTGTAAGCTATAATCGGATGTCGGCAGTCAGGGGGTTCCCCAATTTGTCGGAACGGCGGGTTTCGCAGAAACCCGGGGTTCCGGTAATAAATTGGGGATAGGCCGTAAGGCCGCCGATCCTGTCATCGCCCACCATAAATTTCTTGGCAGACTATTGTCCTTGCTAATTACTCGGAGCTGTGGTGTAGAGGCCTAACATGCCTGCCTGTCACGCAGGAGATCGCGAGTTCGAATCTCGTCAGCTCCGCCATTAAGCCACGGTAGCTCAGTTGGTAGAGCAGAGGACTGAAAATCCTCGTGTCGGCGGTTCAATTCCGTCCCGTGGCACCAAACACATGCGGAAATAGCTCAGCGGTAGAGCATCGCCTTGCCAAGGCGAGGGTCGCGAGTTCGAATCTCGTTTTCCGCTCCATATGAACATAACAAACCTTGCATACAGCAAGGTTTTTTTATGTTCATATGGAGCTAGGGATTCAGCGGAACTGTGCATGCCGAGAAAAATGCCGTCTGGCGTTGTTGTGCGGGTTGGCGCAATCCGCGGAGTACATCAAGTACACCTGTGGTTGCGCCAACCCGTACGCCTAGCCAGACGGCATTTTTCTACCTCTGGGTCGGTACTGGGGCCATGCTAAGGCGACTATAGCCTAAGCATTCGGTGGCCTTCGGCCACCATCAGA
>PGZN01000024.1 GCA_002840165.1 Firmicutes bacterium HGW-Firmicutes-8 | reverse complement strand
GACAGGATAACAGGATCAACAAGAAACATAGTTCGGAGAAGTAAAGATAAGTAAGTAAGAAACCGGGATTTGGGACGTCCGGGTGGTAAGTATCTGTTTGTTTGATTGCAGCTTCGTTGCGCTAAGTCCTCTCCGTTCTGCAAGTTACACCTTTATATGAGTATAAAGCTAAACCTATATGTCCTGTGCCTGTTTTTGGTTATATTTATATATAAGAAGTCATTTTAAGTTACTGTTTATTTGAGAAGAAAGATGTATTACGGGTTACCGATTACTCTCTGTGCCCTCTATTTTCACTGAATCCCCCGTGCTCTGTGTCCTGTGTCTTCTTTTAATCATTGAATCAATTTATTCCTCACCATGACCAGGGGCAGACGTATCGTCAGCAGGACGAATCCGGTCAGCCAGGCCAGGTGCCCTAGGGTTGACCGGGTTACTTCCCCCAGCACAAGGGGGCGGATAACCTCCACGGCATGAAAAAGCGGGGTCAGCCAGGTCAGGAACCTGACCCCGGCCGGCAGGCTTTCAACCGGGAAAAATATCCCGGAGAACAGAAACATCGGGGAAACTAGTAAAGTAAAAAAATATCCGAAAGAATCATAAGTGGGGGCAAGACTCGTCCAGATAAGAGAAAGAATTGAGAAGGTCACTGCCAGCAAAATAAGGGGAACCGGCACCAAAAGGGCCAGCGGGGATTTGACCAGGCCAAATAACAGGTTGACAATCAAAAATACGGCCCCATACAGCAGTCCCTTGAAAGTCCCGTAGAGAATTTCACCCATGACAACATCATCCATGCTGATCGGGGTAGCTACCATTGCATGGAAGGTCTTCTGGTAATTCATCCGGGTAAAGCTGTCATAGGTCATCTCATAAGAAGTGGCAAACATAGCCGACGAAGCGATGAGTCCGGGGGCCAGGAAATTAATATAAGGCAGGCCGTGAATCCTCGTTACATAGACTCCCAAGCCAAAACCCATAGCCCAAAGGTAGAGTATCGGCTCAATAAAGTTAAACATAATATTTGTTTTCCAGGTCTTTAAAAAAACCTTTAAATTCCGCTGGAAAACCCTCACTACGAGAGGCCATGAGATATCCGGAACAGTTGTAATTCCCTTTAACAGCCGGCCGACCTTAGCCAAGGGGCCCACCCAATGTCATCAAGCTTCAGAACCAAAAAATTACAAACAGGATTTTCGATTCATTTTATACTTGCCTCTAGTCAGAACTATCTTTTTTCGTTCATTTTGCCTGCCTGGTCTTATTGGAACACGGCATCTTGAAACCTGATCCATTATTTCTTTAAACATTTTATTTCGTTTTCTGTTGCTTTTTTCAAGCAGCATTAGGATGAATTTATCTTTAAGGCTTCCAATAAGAATGTTTAAATTGGTTTTATACTCATACTTAAGGCACTTATCGTTATTACTGTTGTCAATAACTTCATCACTTTGTTTTCTTGCCAGTTCAATCATATTTGACAAATAAATTGATGCATAAAAATCCTGCTCAATTGCTATTTTGGTTGTTCCAGTAAAGTTTTCTATTTGCAGTCTGTTTTTTAACTCGTCATACTTTGTTTCTATTCCCCATCTTTTGAAATAGAGGTTTTTTAAATCTTCGATTTTAAATTTTTTATCAAGCAAACTTGTAAGTAATATTTCTTCAATGCCTGAAGAAAGAAAAAATCTTAAAACCCGCACTGGATATACTTCTTGGCTATGCTTTATTTTAATAATCTGGTCTGCTTTTCCCGGATTTATTACTGTTGTTAAATAATTACTTTGAGCCCTCATTACAAAATCAATTCCGTTTTTAATAAGAAAAGACATAAAAGCTACAGATGGGTATCCCCTATCAAAAAGAATAAGTTCACGTTTTGCTCCATCCTTAATCAATTGTAATATCAAAGATTTTGCCATATCTTGTTCCGGGGTACCATATCTGTCAATTTTGCTTTTTATTACTATTTTATTGACGATATCAAATAAACAGGAGGCTTTAGCTCTGGCAACTGTCCCCTTATGATTTCCAGCATAGCCAAATTGCTCTCTCAGTAATTCTGTGTTTGGCAGGTCTAAAACAGTACCGTCAATAGCACTTAATCTATACCCATTCCATAGCTCATACCCATTGAATTCTTCATATACGACTTTGTTTATTCTGTCATTTAATTCAATAAATGCTTTTGGTTCAATTTTTTTCCGAGCTTCTGAATAGGCTTGTTTTGAAATTGAGTTCCCTTTCTTCAGTACTGTTTCAAAAAAATTGTTTAATTCATGCTGCAAAGATTTTTTAATCATGTTTAACATAAAAAGCATTGTCTCTTTAAAACCCATCTTACCATCCCTTGAAAAATATTCCGGTTTAACTCTGTTTGCACATTTGAACAAGTAGTCATCAATCATTGCCTGAGATGCTAGAAGAGCAGTAGTAAAGCAGTTTTTTACTTTCATTAGTCATCACCCTTAATCGATTAATACACAAAAAGATGTGTCAATTTCGATTTTTGGGCGTTTTTGAAAATGTCAAGTGTTTTTTGGCTGTTTTCGGCATTTTACGAAAATATTTTCACATTTTACATCAATGTTATATTCTTACATATTAACCTGATGACATTGGGGGCCCACCTCCTCTTATTCACTATCTCCCTGGGCATCTGGAGCATCAAGAGTGCTGCCGGTCAGTTTCAAAAATACGTCCTCTAAATTGGAAGGCCTGAGCCGGTAAAAAAGGTGGCTGTCCAGACCCGTCAACTTACCGGAGATTAAGTTGGCCAGCTCCTCCCCCCGGTCGGTAAAAAGCAGGAGTTTATCCCCCAGAAGCTGGTGGTCCTTAATCAGGTGGCTGACATCAGGCAGCAAAGCTTCCCGCGTCTTGGCAGATACCCCCAGTTCGAGTACGTCTTTGCCTACGTGAAGGTCGATCAGAGCCTGAGGTGAGCCTTCCTCGAGAATTTGGCCCCCCTCGATGATAACGATCCGGTCACAAAGCTGACTCGCTTCTTCCAGATAGTGAGTTGTCAGCAGCATAGTGGTACCCGCTTCCTTCAACCTGCCCAGCCGCTGCCAGACCAGGTGCCGGGCATAAGGGTCGAGGCCGGTCGTCGGCTCGTCCAGGATCAATATTTCCGGTTCGTTAATGAGTGCCCGGCCGAGGGTCAGCCGCCGTTTCATCCCCCCGGAAAGGTTATTTACCTCGGTAGACGATTTCTCCGTAAGCTCCATAAAATCGAGTACTTCCCCGGCCCTCGTGAGAGCCAGTTCTTTATTCATCCGGAAATAGCTCGCATAAACCAGCAGGTTTTCCAAAACAGAGAGTTCCGGGTCAAGGTTGTCCTCCTGCGGGACAACCCCTATCCTCGCTTTGATATCTCTCGCCGCCCCCGCTATATTCTGTCCGAACACCCGCAGCTCACCGGAAGTAACCGGGGAAAATCCGTATATCATCTTGACGATCGTCGTTTTGCCGGCCCCGTTCGGCCCCAACAGGCCGAAGCACTCACCCCGGGAAACGGAAAAGGTGACCCCCCGGACAGCTGCAAAACCATTAAAATGTTTAACCAGGTCTTCGGCATATATTATTTCGTTAGATGTTCCTGCTGAGGTGTTCATTTTTCTACCTCTCATCATCGTCCTTTTTATGTTTTTCTATTATAACACAGTTTCCCGCTCTTATATAGCTGTAAGGAATTAAGAAAACCCGCCGCTGGCGAGTTTTCGTGTTTAGTCAAAAGTTTTCCCTATTGGAGGAAGATTGCATACCTCACTGCAGGTCAGTTCCTTCATCTTCTCGATCAGCAGCCGGACTGTCAGCACATAGGCCGAGTGGGACCAGGTGAGGGGAGCTACAGAGAGGGGTTCCCCGGTATATGGGTGAATCTGCTCAGAGAGAATGCCGCTCGGCATGGCATGCTTCGTTACCCACTGCAGCAGCTGTACCGGTTTGACGAGTTCCTCCACTGATTTGGCCTTGGAAATGTGCCATTCGGCAACCCATAAAGTACAGATGAACCACGGGTTACCCGGTACGTTAGCAATATCAGAGGACTTGGCGAAGTAATAATCATTGGTGTAACGCGCTATTCCACCGATGTCAGTCTTCACCCAGAGACCGGAGTCGATGGCATTTATCGTTGACTCCACCCTTTTATCATCAGGCGGCAGGACCCCGAATTGGGAAACCCCGTAAACACTGCTTTCCATCGTCAGGTCCTTGGTCAGTGAACCGTCTTCCTTCACATAGACACCCCGGATAAAACGGTTCAGGGATTCATCATAAAGATGAGTAAGAATGCCCTTTTTGACTTTTTCAGCAGTTTCTTTATAAACACTGGCCCTAAGGTAATCAGCAAACAGTTCGGCAAAATTGGCCGCCGCTTTTAAGCCACCATATACTGCTGAGGCCGTAAAAGTAAACACTCCCCGCCGTTCCTCCCAGAGGTCATAGCTCTCATAAGGAAGATTCAGGTTCTCATACATAAATTTGACCATAAAATTGCCGGCCGGACGAATAAGTGACCTGTATAACAGTAATACAAATTCAATATCCTTGGTTTGTTCGTAAAACTCCCATAAGGCGAACAGAACCAAAGCTGTTTCATCTTCCTGGATCGGCAGCTGCGGCTTCCCTTCACGTATCCAGGGGTGCCAGCTGGACCCCACCGAACCGTCCGGGTTGTATTTGTGAAGCAGGAACCCGCCTGAAGTAAGGGCATTCTCACAGAAGTGGAAAAAAGGCTTAGTCATTTCCGGGTAACCTGCCCGGATCAGGGCATAAGAAACCATCGCCCCGTCCCTTGGCCAGCAGTAACTGTAATGGTCCCGGTTATACTGCATAATGTCTGAATCGTTAGCGGCCGTGACCGCCCCCCGTTTATCAAACTGCGTCCGGATAATCAGGAGGCTGCGTTTATACAGCCCCATAACATCTTCCGGCAGGTTTATCCCGTCATAGTTTATTTTATTCACCCACTGCCGCCAGTAAGCCTCGACGGACTGGATAATCGTTTCCGGAAAACGCTGGACAACATATTCATTCAAGCGGCGGGCTTCCTGGAAGTTCTTGCCGATGGAAATCCAATAATACACTATATCCTTCTCATTGGGCGGTAAATCAAGACGGAAACTGATAGTACTGTCAACCGACCCCTGAGCGATGGGGTTACCCTGTAAGTGCCCGTCTTCGGCATCCCTCCACGTGCCCTCAGCACCCCTGAACCTTTTAGTCCCGGTGGCGTATTGGTAGATGCCTCCGGTCCCCGAGAAACCGTTAATCATAAAGTACTTGCCTTTTTTATAGTGGTAAACGACCCCCAGCTCGGGTTCGTATAAAGCTGTGTCACCGACTTCAGATTCGTCAATCGAAAAGTCGTGCGTAAAAAACAGTCTGACCTCCCTGTGCCGGTCAGTGAGATTTTTTACTTCCACCTTTTTAATATAAATATTGTCATGGTAATGCACACAGTCATTTATCTGTAAAGATAACCCCAGCTCTTTATTAGTCAGCTGTACACAGGTAACAAGGGTTTCTTTCAGGTACCTTAAGAACCTTTCCCAGCTTGATTCGTCACACCAGGTAAACTTATCTTCAACCCATACGCCGAGGCTGTTTTTATTCCCCTGAATATGATTCCACTGCCCCACAAACGGGTAGTACAAATCCCTCATATTGGCTCCCGGGTCGAAGTTGACAAGCATTGCGCCATTACCGATTACCAGTGGTCTGGGCACATTAATCCCCCTTTAGCCTGCAGATTTATACTGTTCTATTTTACTTGTGTAATAGTCAGCCAGTTTTTCAGCCGCCTCGTATGTCGGGGCCTCGCTGACGACCCTAAAGATCGTCTCCTCACAGTCCGGCAGGACCAGAGTCCAGCCGCCTTCAGAAAATATCTTAACCCCGTCTAAAAGTTCTACTTTCTCTTTCTTGGCATCTTCAATCAACCGCCTCATCACTGTCCCCTTCACGGACCAAGGACACTCAACTTCTTTCTTGTAAATATAGCTCTTAGGCAGCGAATCCATCATGCTCGTCATGTCAGTCCCTTTGACCTGAAGGTATTCCAGCACTTTTAAAAACACATATGTCCCATCAAACAAGGGTTGATACATGCTTTCCTTGGACACCTCCATCAGGGCCCTGGGGTTGGCTTTCGTCCTGATTACCTTCCCACCCAAATCGGCAGCGATTTTTTCAATAGCCGACGGAGCAGTTATCGGAATCCCAATCTCCTTTTCTCCTAACCTGTCCAGTAAAATATAGGCCCACAGAATCATCAGCTTCTCATCTCTAATAGCTTCACCGGCTGGCGTAAACAGGATAACATCATCGGCATTGCTGTTTAAAAAAACTCCCAAATCAGCATGGTTGTCCTGAACAAGGCCGGCAACATCATCTAAGGAGTAATCCACTGAGTTAACCGTCGTCACCTGACAGCCCAGTTTTTCAAAAAAGGGAGGGATAAACCAGCCCAGGTTACGGTAGTCGTAGGCCACCAGCAGTCTCAACCGGCAGCGTTTTACCATATCCTGGTTTATTGTCTTTAACAGCCCGTCCCTGTAAGCTTCGGCCAGTTGAGGAACATACTTGATTTCCCCCAGGTTTTGAATCTCGGCCCGGCGGAAGTCCTCCTGAATATATGTATTTTCTATCTTACGTTCCATGTCTTTACTGATATTAATCCCATTGTCATCAAGAAACTCGAGAATTATGCGGGTGCCGTTATGAGGGGGCAGAATCCGGATATGAACACCGGCTTTAGCCTGCAGACTCTTGACGGCATACCGCGTAATCGGTGTCGTGGTGACCCCGATATCAGAAACGTTTATCCCGGCTGCTAGCAGCCCGGCAGCAAAAGCCTTCTTAATAACCCGGGAAGACCTGTGGTAATCATGGCTGATAACTACATGCGCCCCCTGAGGAATTGTGGAACCATGGGCAACGGCAAGTTTGACAACCATTTCGGGGGAAATCTCGATATTCGTAATTCCCGCTACCCCATGGGTGGAGAACAGGCTTTTATGGTAAACCTCGCCCCATATTAGGGAGTCAGTCATCACTGCATTGTCTTCCACAACCTTGTTCGGCCAAATTTTAATCTGTGGTTTAACAATTACCCTGCGGCCAACTAAACTGTTATCCCCAATAACAGAACCCTCATAAAGGGCTGAATTGGCTTGAATTTGAGTATGGTTGCAGATTGTCGTCCCGCGGAGTTCTACCTCGTGGTCCAAAAAATTATAGTCCCAGAGGATGCTTCGTTTTAAAGAAGACCCGCTGTGGATAGTATTATGGCAGCCCAATACAGTATACTGGCCAAGTCTGACCCCCGCCTCTATGCTGCAGTTGTCGCCAATATATATCGGTTTTCCCTCAATTTTCACTCCCGGTTCGAGTACGGTATCCTTACCAACCCACAACCCTTCTTCAACTTTGTTCCCTTCAACCTCAACCTGAATCAACCCATCCAACAGGTCGTTGTGGGTTTGGCGGTATTGTTCAAGACTTCCGATATCTGACCAGTAACCTGAGCAAACATACCCGTACATAGGCTTCCCTTCCGCCATCAACAGCGGAAAAAGATCCTTGCTGAAATCAAAAAAAACATCTTTCGCAAAATATTGAAAGATTTCCGGTTCGATAACATAGATGCCTGTGTTTACGGTATCACTAAAGACCTCTCCCCAGCTGGGCTTCTCCAGGAACCTGATAATCCGGCTGTCATCATCACACATTACGGCCCCATATTCCAAGGGGTTTGCTACTTTGGCCAAAACAATCGTCACCAGACCACCCTTTTGCCGGTGAAACTTAACCGCCTCGGTGAGGTTGTAATCTGTTATCCCGTCTCCGCTGATCACGAGGAACGTTTCATTAAGGAATTCCTCGGCGTTTTTTACACTGCCCGCCGTCCCCAAGGGGGTAGTTTCTTCAAAATACGCCAGGTTTACACCGTTCTTTGACCCATCACCAAAATATGCTTTGATCACATCGGGTAAATACTGCAGCGTGACCGCAATATCGGGGATATTATGCTTTTTTAACAATTCTACGGCATATTCCATAACCGGTTTGTTTAAGACAGGCACCATTGGTTTCGGTTTGTTGCATGTTAAGGGCCGTAATCGAGACCCCTTTCCTCCAGCCATTATTACTGCTCTCATTAACCCGGTCAACCCCCCTTATCTATTTTATAGTTCCTACTGATTTGATGCAAAGACCGTACTTGCAGCTTCCGAAATTACCTCCTGGTACACCTTTATCGTTTCGGTCGCAATAACACCCCAGTTGTAAACTGAATTCACCTTGTTCCAGGCTGCCTGGCTTAATCTTTGGGCCAGGTCGGGGTCATTAAGGATTCGGAGAATTGCCCCAGCCAGGCTGTCTACATCATCGGGGTAAACCTTCAGCCCATCAACCTCATGCTCGATAACCTCAGCCAACCCGCCCGTTTCACTCACAATTACAGGCACCCGGGTAGCCATAGCCTCAAGGGCTACGATGCCAAAAGGCTCATACAGGCTTGGAAAAACTGCCACATCGGAACCGGCAAAAAGCATGTTTCTGGTTTCGTCATCAGCGAACCCCGTAAAATAAACCTTAGACTCCAGTCCGAGCCTCAAGACCATGTTCTGCAGCCGGTCCTGAAAATAACCTTTGCCGGAAATAATGAGTTTGGCGTCCGGGTATTGGGCTAAGACCTTGGACATAGATTCAATCAATACCTGAACCCCTTTTTCAGGTACGAGACGGCCTACAAAATAAATCATTTTTTCGTGAGGAGCTGCGTAATGGTTGCGGAAACTAGGGTCAACAACCCGTGGCATAACATTCTTAACTTCGACCCCATTGGCAATTATTCTGATCTTATCAGCCGGCAGCTGGAAAACCTGAGCCAGTTCACTGGCCATATATTTACTGCAGCAGATAACCTTCCAGGACTCATATGTAAGCCACCACTCAACCTGATTGATATGGCGCTGAATATCATTATGGATACCCCGGTTTCGGCCAAACTCGGTGGCATGAATCGTTGACACCAGAGGAATCTTCCAAGCGCTTTTGAGAGCTATCCCGGCCTCGGCTACCAACCAGTCATGGGCATGAATCAAATCAAACCGGTGAACCCTCAGAAGGTTCCGGCCGCAGTCAATCATGGCTAGATTGAGCCGTTCCACCCAGCCGAGAAAGTCTTGTGTCTCCATATGGCTGGGATGGACCCTGTACACATGGACACCGTCAACCATTTCGTATGATTTAACCCCAGGCACATGGCAGGTGATTACATGCACCTCGTCCCCCTGGGCAGCCATGGCGCGCGATAAATCATAGACGTGCCTGGCCAGACCGCCTACAGTCTTAGGCGGAAATTCCCATGAAAGCATAAGCACCCGGGACTTTTTGGCAACCATAACGGTTCCGCCCCTGGCAAAAGGAATGACATTCGGGACATCAGGTTTGTAAACCCGAAAATCTATATCCGGGAAAATGTTATCGAGGTTCTCCAGGTTAGTAATTTCCTCTTCAACAAGGTCATTGTTTTTGACCGCCCAGTACAGCCGGCTGAACCGGGCAATATGGTCCTTGGTCCTTTTCTGGGCGTACTCTACAGATGTCCCCATCCTCATGATAAACGCCCAGTCGGAGCTTTCGGCCAGCAGCAGCTCCCTGGCCATCTGGTTTAAGGCCCTCTCCTGAAGCGCTTCTGCCCTCGGATTAGCCAGTGCCGCTTCCACCATGCGGTCCTCGGCCCGGTGAAGATGCCGGTAAATCCAATCATTGGCGGGGTCAAGCCACATTTCGCTATACCCCTTATGTCCCCAACTGGTCATGGGAAGGGTAGCCACCTGGTTCGTAGGAAATTGATTTAAATACTCCCAGGGGGTAATAGTCTTTATTGTGTCCTGGTCATAGTGGATTTTCCTGAGCAGATAATCAATCCACTGGGGACCTTCATACCACCAGTGGCCGAACAATTCGGCATCGTACGGGGCTACTATAATAGGCGGCCGATCCATTTGGGGTGACAGGTGTTCCGCCTGCTTCTCCCTGTTATTCATAAAATTACTCGCGTGTTCGGCGGCCCGCTCGGCAGCGATATATGGGTTATAGACCTGTTTCTGGTCGGTTTTCCCCGTAATCCGGTAATACTTGATCCCAGTATCAATCCTGAGGTTGTTTTCCCCGATGTAAGGACTTATGTAATCTATCGGCAAATCATATCCCACATCACGGTAAAATTCGCGGTAGTTGTAGTCACCCGGGTATCCCTGATGCATATCCCAAACCTGCCTGGAGGTCTCCAGGTCACGACCGAAAGCAGCCACCCCTGAAGGTGTATACAGAGGTGTATAAACTCCATGGGCCGGGCTCGGAGTGGCAAACATAATTCCATGGGTATCAACAAAGAAATACTGAATTCCAAAAGCCTTGAGAATCTCGTCAACTCCGGTGTTGTACCCGCATTCGGGCAGCCAGATGCCTCTGGGCGGGCTGCCGAAGTGCTGCCCAAACAGGTCAACAGCAACTTTAACCTGGGCCTGGATGACTTCCCTGTTTATCATCAGGGGGAGATAACCGTGAGTAGCGCTGCATGTTATAAGCTCAACTTTGCCCATCTCGCGAAACTTGCGGAAGGCCCCCAGCAGGTTCATCTGATAGCGGTTAACAAAGATATCCTTATTCTCCGTAAACCTGTTCAGGTACATTTGAGCAACGTTTTCAAATTCGGTTCCCCGGGTCCGCTCAACCTCTTTTTCCGCCAGCTCAATACTTTTGTTAAGATGGCGTAAATAACGCTGCTGAAGAAGTCCATCAGCCATCATCGAAATCAATGGCGGGGATAAGGATACGGTAATCCTAAAATCCACGCCATCGTAAAGCAGACTGTCAAAAACCTTTATCAGGGGTATATATGTTTCTGTCAGGGCCTCAAAGAACCAGTTTTCCTCCAGGTAGTATTCCTTCTCCGGGTGCCTGACATAAGGCAAATGCGCATGCAGTACCAAAGCCAGATAGCCTTTTGCCACGGATTACTCCTCCCTCTTATTCGTCACTAATTATCTTCTTTCCCGGGGCTTAAGTAAACGCCCTCACTGCTAAAAGTCTCAGTTTGTTTTTGTTCATCTCTCAACTGCAGTCTGTCCAGGAGGTCTGCCATTACTACCCCCGAACCGTCTGCCAGGCTGTCGCGCGGGGTAGCCACTACGTTTGACCTGAGCAATGTAACAAAACGCCCGTCCGGAGTTATCACCCCAACATCTACACAATATGAATGGTTAGGGCTTATTTCCTTGACGTAGTAATTGTCAGCCAGCGAGTGGAAGTAAATATCAAAATAGCTGTGCGCGTTTTGCCCGTTAAAGTTAAGGCCTGTAAGATCGTAAACCCTCATGATAAGCGGGACTTCTCCCCAAGAACAGTTAAACTCCCTGGCGACCAGGTCTTTTTGTTCGTCGGAAAATTCCCAGTAGGCGAAAATACACTTAGGGTCCCTGACCAAAAGGGCTAGGTAATTGTCATTATATCTAGTGGGAAAACCATATTCCGGTACGGTAACAACCATCCTGCGAAGCCTCCTCTAAAATACAGTGCAAGGACATTATATGTGAATCTATAGATAAAAGAACTCTAATTAAGTAATTATATCTACCTGTATTTAAATTAAATCTTCTTATTCTATATTCTCAAGCGCCTTACATAATCCTGCTATATTGGTAAAATTGTTATGGATTTGTAAAAAATCTGTGAAAAAATAAAGTGCTCCGGAGACAACTTAACCTGTTATCCGCCAGATAACAGGTCAACTTCATGTAAAGCGTTCTGGCAACCCGGCTATCATAGTAAACCACCTTAGATCCGAAGTTTTGCGCCCCTGCCTTTCAACAAGTTAGCCCCAACAGAAAATTTTACCCTATTTTTTTATTCAATATTATGTTATCACCACTGTAAAAGCTTGTCAATACTGGCTTGGCGATTTTTGGCGAAAAACCCATAATAATGATGAAAAAGATGGTAATTATTGCTTTTTATAAAACGTTTCTAAAAATAAAAGGGCGCCCGGCAGGCGCCCTAATGCTTTTCCAATTGGAATTATAATGCTTCCACAGCGTTAAGGTGTGTTTTCCATTGTGGTTTGACCTAACCGGTCATATTTGACTACTGATGGGTCGGACGGTTTAACTTAGAGTTATTATAAATTTAATTACTCAACATCCTTCCCCTTCTCTTCCTTCTGCACTATCTTCTTAAGTTTTCCGACCACTTCAGGGACCATCTCCACGATATTCTCCAAACTGCCCCGGCCGGCAATGGGTAGCATGGTCACATCATCACCCTTGATCACAATAACAGCCGCCGGGGTGAGCCTGGCGCCTGTCCCGGCGCCTATCCCCCCTGCCCCCTGGTCCCTGGCATCCTTACCCTCGCCGCCGCCGGTACCGATTCCGAACGTAACATTTACGACCGGGACGAGAGTGACATTGCCGACTATAATTGGGTCTCCTATCACAGTCTTAGCTTTAAACATGTTTTCCAGGTGGGAAAATATCGAGTCAAGGTTCTGTTTAAGATCCAATTTTTGGCACCTCCTTTGTAATTCCTGTAGCCGCCGGGTCACCCAGGCCAATCTCCCCTGATATTTCCAGGCTGGTCTTAGTATGTCCTATCATACCCCAAAAGTACCGGGCCAATCCCGTTCCATAAAAATGTTGCTGCCAGCCCTATCAAAAAAGCCCCGCAAACTGCGATTATCCCTCGGTACAGCCTGTCACTCATCACCTTCCTGCCTTTAGCCACAGCAAGTGACACAGCCCCATACCAGGTAAAATCAGCCAGGATATGCCCGGTATAAAACAGGGCCAATCCAGCCGGCCCGTACACCCACGCCTTGGTGATGAAACTGAGGCCAAATGTGGCCCACCAGATTGTCCAGTAAGGATTAGACAGGCTGACTAAAATCCCGGCCGCCACCGGGCCAATCATCGATTGCCGCCCTTTGGCTGAGAAGTCCAGGGAAACTTTTCCCTGCCAGACATCCTTAAGCATGCTGCAGCCCATCCATAAAAGAAACAGCCCGCCCAGAAAACTCACCATAGTTATAAAGACCTGATTGACGAGAAACCTCTTCAGACCAAGAACCAGAGCTATCACCAGGGACAGCTCCAGAATCGCATGTCCTACCATCAGCAGGGGGCCTGCTTTAGCCCCTCTCCTGGCACTTTCACTGATCGTAACTGTCAGCAGCGGCCCAGGCATCATGGCCCCTGAAAACCCAACCACCCAGGCTGTAAAAAAAACGCCTATAAGGTTCAACCTCTTCCCTCCAAGCTACTCCATCTATTAATTCCTGTAAACAAATACTTTCTATTGTATTATAAATCATAAAGGGCGCCGTTTTCAAATAAAACTGTAGAGGAAAAGTGTTTTGACAGTCAGGAGGATATATGCTGTTTCTGTTAAAATTCTCTGCAGGTGTGGCCCTACTTCTTTTCGGAATGCGATTCATGAGAAACGGGTTGGAAAACGCGGCCCGGAAAAGAATGAGACAAACCCTCAAAACCCTGACCAGAAACCCCTTCACCAGTTTCCTAACCGGGACAGTTATCACCGCTCTCGTCCAAAGCAGCACAGCTGTTATGGTACTTACAATCGGTTTCGTTAATGCAGGAGTAATAAGTTTCTACCAGGCTGTGGGGATTGTTCTTGGTACAAATGTCGGGACATGCATAACTGCCCAGATAATTTCCTTTAAGCTGGAAGATGCCGCCCTGCCGGCTATTGGCCTGGGCGCCCTCTTGATGGTAATCCCAGCTCAAAGGGGACTTCGTTACATCGGGCAGTCGGTTGTCGGTTTCGGTATCATTTTCCTCGGTATCGGTGTTATGTCTGATGCTTTGGAACCACTGAAACACTCTCAGGCATTCGCTGCCTTTTTGGGCCGGATAAGTTCCAATGCGGGCCTGGGAGTCCTGGCCGGGACTTTTTTTACCGCTTTAATCCACAGCAGCAGTACGACAACAGGAGTAGTAATCACCCTGTCCCGCAGGGGTCTTATTGATTTGCCTACAGCTGTAGCGATAATCCTGGGCAGCAACATAGGGACCTGTATTACCGGAGTAATGGCCGCCATTGGGACCCCAGCCAGGGCCAAACAGGTGGCTGCAGCCCATGTGCTGTTGAATCTAATAGGGGTGATGCTGATAATGCCCTTCATTCATCCTTTTGCCGGCTTTGTTGAATCCACAGCCCAGACGTTACCCAGACAAATTGCCAACGCCCATACCATTTTTAATATATTCAGTTCAGTTGCTGTCCTGCCTTTCTCAAGTCAATTTGCCGCCCTGGTTCAAAAAATAATTCCAGACTAGACTGTTGTTGGTTTACACGAAGCCCGCTTTGGGTTAAAATAAATTGTATGTTTTTAGTTTGTTCGGTTAAGTTAAGACTAAAGCCTTACAAAACTTATTATACGAGGAGATATATAGTATGGAATGTGAAGCTGCAAAAATGGAATATGAAGCCGTAAAAATGGAATGTGGAGCTGTAAATAAGGTCCTCAAAATCGCCGGGAAAAATCCCAGAGTACTGCTTAGTCCAGCTTTTTATGCAAAAATCTGTGCCCGCCTCAATATTGATACAGAACAGGACAATGACCGGATGGTTTTTTGTTACAGGCAGCGGGGCGCTGAAGCTGTTATCATCAATTCTGAAAACTGTACGCAGTATAAGTGCATTATCCATGAAGGGAAAAATGGGATCAGGATTTATGAGTTTATCAAGGCCCTCGTAGATTTATTAACAAACGAAAAAATACCGCCTTCACCCTATGAAAAGATGGGCCAGACGGCAGCGTATTACTGTACCGAAGGAGGAAAAATCCTGCAGAAGAGCTTCTGCTCAGCCAACAATGACAAATAATTAAGGGCGCCTCTTGTTGAGGCGCCCTCTTAAATCCTATACTTTAAAATTTGTGACCATTGTTTTCAGGTCTTCGGATAGATGGGCCAGCATTGTAGCGGATGCTGCCACTTCCTGCACAGAGGCGGTCTGTTCTTCCACCGCTGCGGCAACCTGTTCGGCGCTGGCCGCCGTCTCTTCCGAAATGCTGGCGATGTTCTGCATCGCTGCCACGGCCTGCTCTGTGCCTGCAGCCATTTCCTCAGCCGCTGCGGAGACCTCTTGGACCTTGATCGTCACAAGGTTGATTGAATTTAAAATATCACCGAAGGCTTCACCGGCTTCGTTGACAACCTTGGTTCCGTTTAACACTTCCTGGATGCCGGCTTCCATGGTATCAACAGCATTATCGGTTCCTTCCCTGATCTCCCAAATCAGGTTGGATATTTCTTTGGCTGCTCCGGCGGACTGTTCCGCTAATTTACGTACTTCCTCGGCCACAACCGCAAAACCCCGCCCCTGCTCCCCTGCTCTGGCTGCTTCGATGGCAGCATTTAAGGCCAGCAGGTTCGTCTGCTTGGCTATTCCCGTAATTACATCAACGATAAAGCCTATACGTTTTGATTTTTCGCCCAGCTTCCTTATGGAACTAGCAGTGAAGTTAACTGTTTTATTAATGAACTGCATCTGGCGAACAGCATTCTGGACGAACTCTGAACCTGTATAAGCGGTAGCGCTCGCTTGTTGGGAAATCTCCATCACACTGTGGGAATGCCCGGCAACTTCCTGGACAGCTCTTGACATCTCCCCAATGACCATCGAGGTTTGTTCTACACTTTTGGCTTGATCCTCTGTCCCTGTTGCCACCATATGAATCGTGGCAGCAATCTGCTCGGTCGTTTTGGATGATTCCCCAGCGCTCGAACTCAATCCTTCAGCAGAACTGGCCACCTGCTCGGATATGGTTACAATGTTTTTGATAAGTCCGGCGATATTCTCAATCATACTGTTAAATTTATTCCCCAGCAGGGCAAACTCATCGTTGGTGTTTATCTGGACCCGGGCTGTCAGATCCCCGCTTTCAGCTTTGGTCATACCTTCAACAATTAGGGAGATGGGTCTGGAGATAAATCTGGTGAGAAGATAAAAAATTATCCCTGTTCCAACCATAGCCATATAGGCTCCGGCCATCATGCGCAACTGCATATTGCGGACCATCGTATTAAATTCTTTTTTTGGCAGTTTAACTACCCAAAAGCCAACTGTTTTGCCGGATTGGTCAATAATTGGCATTTTCCCGATTGTTTCTTTAGATCCGGCAATCTCCAGGGAAGTAACCGTGGTTTGGTTGTCACTCAATACATCCGCTACAGCCTTTTCATCAAGTTTATATTTTTTGACATCAGCGTAGCTTTTAGCCAGGTTAGATGCAATCAGGTCCCCGTTCTTGCGATAAAACAGCACGTCATTGCTGGCTAGTTTTGTCATTTTATTTATAAAGGGAAATTGCCTTCCAACTTCAATCTGGCCTTTAAACAACCTGTCTCCGTCGGTTGTCCACGGGCCGGGGTAATTGGCCTCCAGTATTTCACTGCTTAGGGCGACCTCATCATTAAGTTTGTCTTCAACCATTTTACCCATATATGTATCCATCGTATTTAGGGAGTACAAGCCAATTCCGGTAGAAATGCAAAATAGCATAAAAACAAATACCAGTACAAATTTTAAACCAAAACTCATTTTCACAGTTCCACCTCTTCCCTAAAATAAAAGACAAAATAATTAAATATCTGGCTTTTCTTCGACAAATGCCTGGAAATTCCTTCTTGATATCCAATATAATTTTTGGCAACTAACTTTTTTCCAGATACATAAATTATTGATTTTCTAAGGCTCTGCCGTAATTTCGCCTGTAGAGTCCAGGCCGCGGTTTATAAGACTGTCAAGATAACCGATGGCATAGCACTCCCGGGCATGCGCTTCCAGAATACCGGACAGTGCTATCATGACTTCAGCATGATTTTCGTTGGATTTAACGTACGGATAAATAAGTTTTTGGCATGACTCATTATTTTTTTTTAATAATCGTCTAATCCCCTTTTTTTCATTTGTATCAAGAAGATTTATAACCCTGTCATGGAGTTCTTCCACCCTGCGGCGTCCCCCGGTCAAGACCTTTAGCTTGACCTCACTTCTAGCATTCATTCCTAACACCTCCGTGGTTAGTATGTCCATGGAGGATGTCAAATAACCCAGGATATGGACTTGTTGTTCTATTCACAGATACCTTTCCCTTTGCTGTAGCTCCACCAGAGGTCGACAAAGAAAAATACCACCGCCAGAAATAACATCGCCCCGATTATTACAACATAAATACTAAAATTCTCATTCAGCCAATAAATGAAAGCACAGTATGCAATCATAAACAGAACACCGATACCCCAGGTGATAAAGGCCGTAAAAACTTTGGCAGCTTCTTCATAAATAGCCTCTTTGAGTTTTGTCACTGAAATACCCCCAGTTATCTGATCACGTCACGTCCAAACAATAACCTTTTTTTCCTCTTTAATCTATTTCTTCTTTTGCGCGCAGTCCAGGCCACAAACAAACCCGCTATCACTACCCCGGCTAAAAACGGGTCCATCGACGGGATAACGTTTTTCATCATATCCTTCTTAACAGGTACATCCTCCTGAGCTATCAGGTTAACAGACCCCAGATCCTTCCCTGAAAGCAGGAAGTTTAGCTGACCGAGAACCTGGCCTTTTCTAGTAGGGGCAGTAATGTTGTCATCAATTGAAACATGTTCTGATACATTCCCAGTCTTACCTTTCGGCATCGTATAAAAGAAATCCTTCTCTGTTACTAAAGCAACACTCTTCACGCCCTTTTTCACACTTACTGTTTTGACAGCTGTGTTAGCATCCTTTTGTTTAAACGTATCGAAATTTGCAAAACCATAGTCCAACATGTTTTGCGCATCAGTCCATACATTGGTACCCACCGCGCCAAGGACAACCGCAATGAACTCCTGGTTACCCTTGGCCGCAGAAGCAACCAGGCATTGTTTTGCTTCCTTGGTATAGCCTGTTTTAATACCATTGGCGCCATCATACCGGTATAATATTTTGTTATGGTTTTGCAGCCACTTAATTGCGGTATCATCAGCCCTGGGAATCGATTTATATTTTGTTGATACAAATCTCCTGAAATCGGCATTTCCCATCGCGTGTTTGGCGAACAGCGCCAAATCATGGGCTGTTGTATAATGGTTGGGGTCAGGCAGACCGTTGGGGTTAACAAAATTAGTATTGGCGGCCCCAAGTTCTTTGGCTCTCTTATTCATCAGCTCGGCGAACTGCGGCGCCGAACCGGAAATATGTTCAGCTATAGCCACAGCAGCGTCATTGGCAGACTTCACTAACAGGGCGTAAAGGAGATTCTCCATAGAAATGGATTCACCTTCTTTAAGTCCTATTGAAGAAGGCTCCACGAGGGATGGGGACTTAGTAGCCTTTACAATATCGGTGAGCTTACACCCTTCCAACGCAATGATAGCTGTAAGTATTTTTGTCGTACTTGCAGGCTGCAGAGCAGTTGTTTCGTTTCTGGCGTAAATGATTTTTCCGCTTTTACTATCCATAAGTATCACGGCTTGGCCCGTAGTTTGAGGTTCGGCAAAGGCCGAATAAACCGGTTGGGTTAACAGAATAATAATCAGAATTAAAGCTAGACCTGTTTTACGAATTAGCATGTTCCGCTCCTGTTTTTGTATTCCTGATGATATGTCTAACATAAAAATTATACCCTTTTAGCCATTTCAGCGCAACCCGAAGTGGTCTTACCTCATTAAAAATGTTCTTTGCTGTCCAAGGCAGGTGAAATCTTGCTTTTCAACATTATATACTCTAAAATAGATACAGCACCGTTCATCTATTCTTAAGGGACAGGCTAATAACCTGTCCCTTAATATTTTTCAGCATCCTGAAGGCTATTTGCTTGTCCCTTTAGACTTATTCATCAGCTCCATCAGTCTTGCTATCATTGCAGCCGTCTGTGCCCTTGTAGTATATGTCTCTGGTGAAAATACCCCCTGACCGGTACCGGTTAATATTTTAGATTTGATGGCTGAAGCTAATTCGTTTCTGGCCCAGGAACTTACTTTTCCGCCATCATTGAAGTCACTGAAAATCTTTGTCACTTCCTGATCCTTTAGAGTCTTGAGGTTTCCGGCCCGGGCCAGCAAAGCGCCAGCCTCCTCCCGGCTGATAAGCCTTTTAGGCCCGAACCTGTCATGGGATATCCCTGTGACTAAGCCGGCTCTTAGGGCCGCTTCTATGGATGTATATGCCCAGTAGTCATCATCGACATCACGGTAAGATGGACGTTCCGGTTCATACTTCTCGATACCTAATGCATTGACAATAAACGCGACAAATTCCGCCCTCGTAATATAGTCATCCGGCTTAAACTCATCTTCCGAGCTGCCTATCACCGCGCCCCTGGCTACCAGATATTCGATATCCCGGCAGGCCCAGTGGTTAATTACATCATCAAAAGTCCGGAAATACATGGCCGCCACAAAGTAACCCTCCCGGTCACTTTCAACACTGATAGTCCGGGATTTGGCGTTAACAATACCACCGAGAATACTCCATTCATCTTCTGACTCATCATAGAAGAGTACTGTAACCTTATGGGCTTGATTTTCTCTAACCACAGTATCGTATTTAAGCGTAATTTTATACGGTTTTACAGGATGGCTCCCCTGCCATTCAATATCAAATACTGGACCTATAAAGGCCGATTGTTTCGGAGGGTCATCAATATCACTCAGATTGGCAAGCGAAATTACAGATGTCGAGTCAAGACCAAGAGAGCCCTGCGCTAACTTTACTGCTATTTGATCGTTAAAAGCAGTAACAGCACCTCCGTCGTTAACCACGGTCCTTATTTCCGCACCTTCCCTGTTTATTGGATTGTAGTAAAAGGTTAGGGTTTTATTTATTACTGTCCCTGAAACAGGTGTTGCGACCAGATCAATTTCGTTTTCTCCACTCGTCACTTCGACATTTTGGACAAAACTCCCGTTTGAATTTATTTCTACAGTTTCGCCGTCAATCGTCAGGGTGCTGAAATCAGCATTCTCCAATCTGCCTCTAATCGGAACAATATTGGAGTAAACCGTTGAGCCCTCCAGGGGTGACGATATGTTTATATCAGGTATCCCCGGACTTGTAAGTTTTATAGTTTTCGGGAACGTCTTGGCTGAAATGGTATCCCCGTTAGTTGTCAGCTGTGCCAAAGTAGTAAGAGAGATTACAATATTGTTATCACCAGGTTGAATCACAACAGGAACCGACCGAAAAGTACCATTTACCACTGTGGATATATTGTTTACCCCATTTATCGTAAATGTCGCAATCTCCGATTGCCTCCCAGGGAAAATAGTTCCCTCTATTACTACATATGCCGCGTCAACTCTCTGCCCATAAATATGGGACGTTACTGTTACAGCCGGATTTCCATTGTACCAAAAGGTTAAATTTTTTGTTGTTAAGCGGCTCTCATTATATGCCTGCAGCTCGATACTGTTCCGTAAATTTATTAATTTAACCGTCTTAGTAAAACTGCCGTCAGATGTGCTGAATGACACTTTCTCTCCATTGATAAAAAAACGGTTCGTACTGGTATTAAAAACTTTTCCCTGTATCGTCACAGAATCCCGGTATACAATGTCTGGAACCGTCGGCGAGGTCACTACTATGATAGGATCTTGTGAATATGTAATATTAATTGTTTTGGTCGTATTTGTAACACCATCAGCGGCATAAGCTTTAAATTCAATCGCGTTAACTCCGGAACTAAGGGTGAGGGTTTTATTGAAGTTACCGCTGGTGTTAAAGCTTACAGTTGACCCCTTAATCGTTAATCTTTTGGTGGCGGGAACAGCAACCGTCCCAGAGACTGTTACGGAACTTGTCGCCACGGTAGTGTTGTTAGCAGGTAAAAGATTGTACAGGTTGGGTTGCCCTGCGCCTACATCGTTATACCTGATATATAGGGTTTTGACTGCCTGAATATCACCCTTAAAAGCAGTCACAACCACCGTGTTGTCACCGGGGACCAGGGTGACAGGTTGGGTAAACTCCCCATCGTAGTCATCAAAATCATTGATTGGTAAACCGTTAACGCTGATATCCAGATTGTCACAGGTAACAGTCCCGGTTACATCAATCGTATTGGTGTAAATCTCGGAACTGCTGGCAGCGGGGTTGGTAATTGTGATTACCGGAATTACGGCTCCGGGGTCATAGACTACATTTAACACTTTGGTAGACCGTAAACCGGATGTACTGTTGGCTGCGAGAGTGACAGTATTATTTCCTTTCACTAAATTACTTACGGTATAGGAGAAGAAACCGCTGCCGCCCGGATAAACATTGGTCCCGTTTATAGTCAGGGTCGAAGTATCTGTTACATACCCGTTAACATTGACGGACGAGGATGTAACTACAGAGTTGTCCGCCGGACTCGAAACCACGATAATTGGGGCAGCAAAAGCGCCGGGTACCGGAAAGACAATGAGCAGCATTAATATTAACATCATTCTGGCCAACAGCTTTTTCCCTTTTTTCATGAAGCCCCCCCCCTAAAGTTTTAACCTTAAACTACCTGCTTTTCCTATATTTCGACAAGGTTGAATAAAATCCTTTTGCTAAATTTGGAAAAAAACAACAGCAGGCGTGAGCGTTAAACGTTCCACCAACTGTTGTTCTATTGGGACAATCATTGTTTCAACGATTTAGATTAAGTATTCTATTTCCGCCTGCGGAAGGTATTCCTGAATCATTTCATGCATAAAGGCTTTTACCTGGGCCATTGTTTCCGGGGGATAGATATATTTACCATAACCGAACTGGCCAAATTTAAATTTCCGCTCCGACTCTTCCATCGGAAGTGTGGTTTCCGGAAAGACTTCCAGAATGTTGGTCTTTGCTCTCTTTGTAAAACGATGGGAAATAAGTTCCAGGGTCAGTGACCTGCCGGGGCCGAAGTAATCTTTAAGCCGGGAAAATATTTCCCGGTATTCTTCCTGCCACCCGTCATATTTAATAATCGGTGCGATTAAAAACCCGGTGGGATAGCCTGCCCTTTCGACTTTTGCCGCTGCCTCAATGCGTTGGACCAGCCTGGGCGCCCCCTGCTCAAAGCTTTCTATAACTGAACGCGCGTTAATACTGAACCGGAACCTGGTGTGGCCCATATGTGGAACCTGCAGCAGGGACTCCACATTGGCAAACTTCGTGACAAACCTGAACCGCCCTTTTTCCTGCTCCCCAAAAAACCCGATTGTCCGGGCTAAAACGCCGGTTAACGGTTCAACCGGCAGTGGGTCAGAAGTAGCCGCCCCTTCGAAAACCGTTTCTTCCGGAAGCCTGGAAACGATATATTCCTTAGCCCGGCCGAGGATTTCGTCAATGTTAACATACACTCTGAGATAAGGTTTTTTTCCCAGGGTCGTATTCAGATAACAGTATTGACATAACCCCGGGCAGCCCGTCACCAAAGGGAGCTGATAATGGGCCGAGGGTTTGCAGGTTTGAAAATCAAGGGTTTTTCTTACTCCCACGACCAGGGTCCTTTTACTTTCCAAATACGCTTCCCGCGGTGTACTGCCGGGGATGCCTGTTATTCTGTTATGGGAACCAGTCAGTCTTATCTCAGTTCCAAGGTCTTTGACAATCTCGAATACCCGCCTGCCGACAGGGGTATGAAGAGCCTCTTTTTCAAAAAAAGCTCTTTTGGGGACAAAAGGGAAAACACCCCGATATTTACCCGGTATCCTAGAGCCCCTGCTTTGGGTCTTCTTGATCAACACTTGCTCCATCTTCAACATCATCCCGAGTTCTTTTGTCTTTGATTAAATACTCTTCATCTGTCGGCCTGCCATCAACACTGGCAAAAACCGCAGAACCAAGTTCGGTAGGTATAAACTCCCGCGGCATCGGTTTTTTATATTCCCCGTTTTTCCTGCTCTTTTTCATAACATTCTCCTTCACAGTTGGAACATCACCTAATAATAATATTTCCTTTGGGGCGCCGTCTAATTCATCCGGATGTGAGTCCCGCAAAAAAAAAGTGGCTGCATGCCACTAAGGTTTTTGGTTATTTACCTGCTTTTTAAGTAATTTTTCCATTCGAAATCTTCGATACTAAATTTGAAAGGGTCTGTCTGCATAAGCTCTTTTTCCAAAGGGGTAAGTTTCCGGTTCTCAGGTCCCAGATTTGTTTCTGCCGGGGCTTTGTGTTTCAACCACCAATCCTCGCCAGTATTGGTGATTACAATAGCACCCAGGGCAATCTTCGGAATAATGAAGCCTACAAAACAGCCCAGTGCAAAATCGTATCCCGCTTTCGGTATTGTCAGGAACAGGATTAGAACAACTAACCAAAACCTCATATAATAATAAGTGAATGCAGCCACTTTTCCGCAATAAGGATTTCTTAACCGCTCATAAATTCGCGGTATAAGACTCAAAGTCCAGAAATTCAAGACCATTAGGGAGCAGCTGAAAACTATACCCAAGGCCACGTCAGGTTTCCCTAACATGAAGACAATCAGACTAATCCCTACTGCACCAATCGTACTCCACTTAGCAACAGTTCTTTGCGCGTTCGAAGATGTAACATCTGTCATACTCATTACCCATACCTCCTATCGAGGTCGGGCATCTTAAGCTCTTTTTCTCTTTATTCGGTTTTTATTAGAGCACCTTCATCGATGCCCGACCAATATTAGCGAGTGATACCTTCACCTCCTTTCCGGATATAAAACCCCAAAAGTAAAACCCCTGTTGGCGCAAACGGATTACACCCCAGAGGTTTAAATATCTGCTATTCTGCTTGTCATTTGTGAAAACCTTTGTCTACCTATGAGGCAGCGCCACAATTAATTATTAACCTACTATCCAATCACTCCGCCCCAAGTTACTTATTTTTGAAAATGCCCTTCTCTTTAATTATATTATATGCCATGTTTGTGAAAATGCAACCTTTCACAATGTATTGATGCGGTTTTTTATGAAATATATTTTAATTAACCTTAGAACTATTTTTTATTTATGCATTTTTTTAAATTATACCTTGTGCTTTTTTATAAAAAAACATACAATAGTAATATGAGTATTTATTTACTCATAGTTTATTTCGTCTAGGCTTTTCTTAAATTGTGTGAGCTCATGTTCCAGGTGCTCATGTCCCAGGGTTGTTTGTGCCGGGTCATTAAGGTTTTCTTGCAACTCGCTATTGTAAGAATAACCGACCCCCGCAGCGATTTTGGGTCCAAAAACCCTTTCCGCAAGGAAAGGGTTTTTTTTATTAAAAGGAAAAGTGGCTGCACGCCACTTTGGTTCATGGTTAATCACCTATGGTTTTTTAAGATGTCTTTTCCACTCAAAATCTACAATATCAAATTCGAAGGGATTGGTCTGGAGAAGCTCCTTTTCCAAAGGGGTAAGGTTCCGTTTTTCATGTCCCAGGTTTGTTTCTACCGGGGCTTTACGCTTTAACCACCAATCCTCGCTACTATTGGCGATTACAATAGCCCCCATCGCAATCTTCGGAATAATAAAACCAATGAAGCACCCTAAACCAAAATTGTACCCTCCTTTTGGTATTGTAAGAAATAGGATTAAAATAATTAACCAGAACCTCATATAATAATAAGTGAATGCAGCCACATTCGCCCAATGAGGAGACCTGAATCTTTGATGGATTCTTGGGACAAGGCTTAAGGCCCAATAATTAAGGACCATCAGGGAGCAGCTGAAAAGTATACCCACCGCTACTTCGGTTTTACCCAGCATGAAGGTGATTGCGCTGATTCCTACGGCAGCCATCGTGCTCCATCTAGCAATGCTTTTTTGTCCTACAAAGGTTGAAATATCATTCACCCCATTGCCCATTCCTCCTCTCGAGACCGGGCATCCTATGGGCAACTCTGATTGGATTTTTGGTAACTATGTAATGCCCGACCGAAATAAATACTCTATACGGTATTTTATAAGGTATTCTCACCTCCTTATAATAATAGGAACCTCTGTCAGCGCATAGGGATAGCGCCCCCAGAGGTTCCTAGTTTGCGTATTTTTGCTTTTCAAATGATGCCAAAATCTGACCACCCAGGGGGCAGCTTAAAATTAATTATCCTAAACTTTTCAATCACTCCGCCCCATAAAACTAACTGACCGCAACATTCTTTATCTATATTATACTTTAATAATGTGAAAATGCAACCTTTCACAAGGGTTATTTGCAAGTTTTCTTAAAATATATTTTTATCTTATCTAAAAGTTTTTTTGTTATTCCACTAAATTTATTTAACATTTTCGGTTGTACTTTTTGATAAAAAAGCATACAATAATAAGTAAATACAAATATTTATAATGAAGCATTTTGTCATTTTGATGATGATTTGTTAGCTCAGGTCCCAATCGCTCAGGTCCCAGGGTTGTTTGTGCCGAGTCGTTAAGGTTTTTCTGTTCGATCTCGCCATTGGGAGAAAAGCCAGCTCTCACGGCAATCTTGGGTACACAAAAACCCCCTTTTCTTATGAAGAGGGGGTTTTCTTTAATTTTTCCCTTTATAGTCCGACCTTTTGAATAATATCCCTGACAGCGTGCACTGCTTTGGATTCCTCCGGTAAATTAAACAAAGGTTTGCTCTTTAAATCATAATCAGCAATCATCGGGTCATAGGGGATTACGCCGACCAATTCCAAACCGGTAGCCTTAATCTCATCGCCCAGGTCATCAATACTGTCTATCGCTTTTGTTACAACCAAATAGGTATTTAAAACCTTAGTTTGCAGACCTTCCACAATTTGTTTTACCCTGCCGGCTGATCTGATGCCTCTCGCCGAGGCGTCACTAATGATAAAAAAGAAGTCAATATCCTGGACAACCTGGCGGCTTAAATGCTCGAGTCCCGCCTCATTGTCAGTAATCACATAATCATAGTTGCCTCTCAAATTGCCCAGGTGACGGCGGAGCAGGTCATTGGGGTAACAGTAGCAGCCCGCGCCGTGCGGGACACCCATAACAAGGAGGTCAACATACTTGGTTTCAATCAGGGCTTGGCTGAGTTTCCACTCAATAAACCCTTCCTTCGTCATCCCGGTTGGAACAGCACCCTGTTTCGTAGCATCTACGGCCTCAGCTATAGTCGAACTCACTTCAACGCCCAAAGCCTCGTTCAGGTTAGCATTGGGATCGGCATCCACAGCAAGTATAGAGGCTTTTTTAGTGTTTACCAGTTCCTTTAAAAGCAGAGCGGTAAAAGTTGTCTTTCCAGTACCGCCTTTCCCTGCTACAGCAATCATCTTTGACGACATCAAGATACACCTCCGGAAAATTAGTTCAGGAAAACACGCACCCCGCTGGGGTGCGCAGAAGCCTTTTTTACTTCTCAGCCGCTTCCTTGTCGGCTTTGGCCTTGGCTACTATCTTATCTGACAGCATAGCCGGAACTTCTTCATAATGGGAGAATGCCATGCTAAATGAGCCCCGACCCTGGGTAATTGATTTTAAGTCAATGGAATACCTGTACATCTCAGAAAGCGGGACCTGGGCTTTAACTGTCGTAAACCTGTCGCCCGGCTCCATGCCGAGAATGCGCCCCCGCTTCGTGTTAAAATCACTGATTATATCACCCATGAAGCTTTCGGGTACGACCACTTCCACAGTGGCAATCGGCTCCAGTAAAACGGGTTTGGCCTGTAAGGCTCCTTTCTTGAAAGCCTGCGAACCGGCCAATTTGAAGGCCATCTCGGATGAGTCAACATTGTGGTATGACCCGTCATATAAAACAACCTTGACATTTGTCACCGGATATCCGGCCAGAATGCCTTCAACCATGGCTTCCCGGACACCCTTTTCAACGGCCGGGATATACTGTCTGGGGACAGAACCGCCGAAGATCTCCTGGTCAAACTCGAAATCACCTTCAGCCAAAGGTTCGATTCTAAGCCAGCAGTGCCCGTACTGACCGTGCCCGCCGGTCTGTTTCTTGTGTTTACCTTCAACCTTAACCATGGCTTTGACAGTCTCTCTGTAAGGTACTCTGGGGTCAGCCATGACGACATCGACGCCAAACTTTCTTTTCAACTTGTCAAGGGTGATATCGAGGTGTGTCTCACCCATTCCGGTCAGAATGGTTTGATGGGTTTCCACATTCTTTTCGACTCTTAAGGCTGGGTCTTCTTCCAACATCCTGGCCATAGCATTCCCAAGTTTGTCTTCGTCACCCTTGGACTTGGGGGCAATCGCCACAGAGTAGGTCGGGATTGGGAACACTATCGGCTCCAGCGTTTGGCACTTCTCTTTAGCACAGAGGGTGTCGTTTGTATTCGTATCCTGCAGTTTAACCATAACGGCAATATCACCGCAGGTAACCTGAGGTGTCGGTTCCTGATGCTTACCCCGCACGTAAAGGACCTGGCCGACCTTTTCAGCCTTATCCTTCGTCGCGTTAAACACCGGGTTATCGGCCTTCAGCGTCCCGGAAAATATCCGAACAAAGTTCATTTTACCTACAAAGGGGTCAACAAGGGTTTTAAATACGAGGGCTGACAGCGGTTCTGCCGATTTGTCTTCCGGGGCCGGGAAAAACTCGGCCAAAAAGTTCATTGCCTGTTTAACACCCACGTTCTTCGTTGCTGACCCGCAAAGAACCGGGGTAATCTTACCGGCCTTAATACCGGCTTTCAGACCACCCATTATTTCCTGTTCTGATAATTCATCACCGTTCAAATATTTTTCAAGGGCCTCGTCATCCATCTCAGCGGAGGCTTCCACAAGCTTTTCCCGGTAGCTTTCCAGCGCATCTGCCAAGTCGTCAGGCACGGCAATCTCGCTTATTTCGCCATCGGCTTTGAAGGAATAAGCCTTTTGGGCAATAACATCAACATATCCACTGAAAGTTTCGGCTGCCCCGATAGGTAGTTGAATAGGCATACAGTTACCGGGCAGGGTCTGCTGTATCTCCGCAAATGCCTTATCAAAATTGGCATTTTCCCGGTCCATTTTGTTAAGAAATATAATTTTGGGCAGGTTGGCGTCACTGGCCATAGTCCAGATAATCTCTGTTTGAACCTCAACTCCGGCTACAGCACAAACTACAAATAATGCACCGTCAACTACTCTGAGAACACCCTTGACATCACTGATAAAATCTGAGAATCCCGGTGTATCGAGCAAATTTAGTTTAGTGTCTTTCCACTCACAGGGAACAAGCGAGGTATGGATTGTTATCTGTTTTTTGGTTTCTTCTGGATGGAAGTCTGAAGTCGTTGTCCCGTCTTCTACTCTGCCTAATCTGTTAATGGCTCCAGTGTTGAACAGCATCGCTTCCACCAGAGAAGTCTTACCTGCGCCGCCATGGGCCACAATGCCAATGTTTCTTATCTGACTTGTCTGATAGCTCTTCAATTTTACGCCCCCCGATTAGATTATATTTTTTTTAACTTAACTGTAAAATGAGGTATTCTACAGAAAACGGTTAAATTCCTTTGCCATTGACGAACTAATTTGTCGAAAATTTTGAATTTCCTCATTTTAATAATTTGACCATAATATTGAAAACGTATGCATATCTCCCACCATAGATGGCTCTAAGATGCATAATTTTGGAGAGGCTTATTTAAATTCTATCTGTTATTTGTATAGAGGACTTTGGTGCGGGATAAAATATTAAAATCAAAAACAAAAAATGCTTTTCGTTAATAAATTTCGGGGGAAAGAAAGGGGAATCAGCATGCCCAATGATATTACATTGTACACTTCACCGACCTGACCTGCATGTTACCATGTGAAAGAGTTTCTTTCGCAAAAAAAGGTGGATTACAAGGATTTCGATGTTGCTTCAGATACGGCAGCCAGGCAGGAAATGGCGGCTAAGACCGGCAGCATGTCAGTACCAACCCTCATCATTAACGGCACGACAGTTGTAGGATTTGACAGAAACAAAATCGAACAACTTCTCCAGTAAAAAAGGTTCGTGCCCACCGGGCGCGAACCTTCCGTTTTTTGCTCCGTACTATCAAACTGGCCAGGTCACTGGCCACTGGTCACTGGCCACTGGTCACTGGCCACTAACTAATCGCCACTGCCCGCAGCCTTGATCGCTTCCCTGGCCAATTTGTCACACCTGTTATTGAATTCGTTATCAGAATGTCCTTTGACTTTGAGCCATTCAACCCGGTGAGTACTTGCCAGGTCTAACAATTCCCGCCACAGGTCCTGGTTTTCGACCGAACCTTTATTGCTTGTCTTCCAACCGTTCAGCTGCCATTTTGTCAGCCAGTGCTGTTGAAACGTGTTTACGAGGTAGGCACTGTCACTGTAAAGAGTGACGATACAGGGTTCTTTTAGTGTCTGCAGGGCTTTTACCGCAGCCGTCAGTTCCATCCGGTTGTTGGTCGTATCAGGTTCAAACCCGGAGATTTCCCTGGTGTGAGGGCCGAACTGCAGAATTGCCCCCCAGCCTCCCGGCCCGGGATTCCCGGAACATGCACCATCTGTGTAAACCGTTACTTTTTTCATCGGTAGTCCTCTTATACTTTTAGTCACTGATGATTTAGTTCGGCCTGCTGCCTGATTTTTCCTCCATCATTTAGACGAAAATATTCAGCAATTTTTCATCAATTTAGTATGTCTTCGTCCCGCCTGTAAAATGCATTTTCCTGTGTTCTTTGGAAAAACTAACATTATTAAAGGAGGGCTTATATTGAAAAAACTTAGAATGGGCATTATCGGGACAGGCATGGCTTTTGAGAAGCTTCATTATCCGGCGTTCCAGGAACTTAAGGACAAATACGAGATTGCGGCCATCTGTGACATCGACAGTAAAAAAACAGAAAAATGGGCCGGGATCCTGCAGCTGTCCGGAAATGACGTTTACACCGACTACCGTGCCATGTTGGGGAGGCCTGACATCGATGCCTTTGATATCCTCGTCCCGATCGAGTTGAATTTTGAGATCACCGAGGATGTGGCCAGGGCCGGTAAGCCGATAATCTGTGAAAAACCGCTGGCTCCCACGATGGAACAGGCTGAGGCGGCCCGTGAAATGCCGAGGAAGTACAATGTCCCAATTATGATAGCGGAAAACTACCGCTACAACGATGAAGTGAATATAATCAGGGATTTGGTAAGGACGAAAAAAATAGGTGAGGTTATCTATTTCATGTGGAACAGGGTCGTCGATTTTCCGGCTGACATGCTCGGGAACAAGTTCCCGGCTAAGGAATGGCGGCAGTATCCGGAGTTTCCGGGAGGGGCAATTCTGGATACGGGGATACATGATATAGCCGCTCTCAGGCACATCTTCGGAGCAGTCGATAACCTGAATTCGATGGGCAGGAAACAGGAAGAGTCATTTGCGCCCTTTTCCGCGGTAATCGCCACTATCGCTTTTAAAAGCGGGGTCATTGGCAGCTATACCTTCTATGGGTCAGGAAAAGAAATGCAGCGGCCTTTGATCGGGCTGCGCATCTTTGGTACGGATGGGATGGTGTATCTGGAAGAGAGGGATTGTGGGACGGTTAACATTGCTTACAATGGCGGAAGGTCTGAACAGATACCGTATCAACCCCAGCGCGGTTTTTACAACGAATTGTTGAATTTTTACCGGGCAGCGACCGGAGAGGAGCCCTTGTCGGTAACCCCGGAACTGGAGTTTGGTGATGCCAAAATGCTGTTTGCTATCCTTGAGTCGGCCAACGAACACCGGACAATGCAGGTTGATGCCAGGGATATTTATATACCAGCTTACGATAAGGCCCGCCAGCAGCCGTTCTATTATAGGCAGTAGATATACAGTGGAGAGTGAGTAGTGGAGAGTGGAGAGTGGCTTAGCTTCGACCAAAGTACAAATGCTTTACACTGAATAGTAAAGCCCAGGAAAATCAGAAGGTTCGCGCTTAAGCGCGAACCCTCATTTTATCACTCACCACTCTCCACTCTCCACTCTCCACTCACCACTATTGGAGGTTAGGCAGCTGCGGATTAGAGACCTGTACATCCACTACGGTTGGTTCGTTGGAACCAAAGGCTTCGGTGAGGGTTGACTCTAATTGGGCCGAGTCTTCAACCCTATACCCGTGGGCTCCGGCAGCTTTGGCATAGGCGGCGAAATCGGGGGTTAATATATTATTGCCGAATGGCGTCAGGCCCTGGGCCTGCATCCTGGCAGTTTCCAGGGCATATTCGTGGTTATTGGCAACTACCACCGTGACCGGCAGGCGGTATTTTACGGCTGTCAGGAGTTCAGGCATAGACATCAGCAGCCCGCCGTCACCTACTAAAGCGATGACCTGTTTTTCCGGGCAGGATATTTTGGCGGCAATGGCAGCCGGGAGACCCGCTCCCATGCTCCTCCAGCGGGATGACAGGAGAACTGTCTGCTGCCTGGCCTGAAAACCCCGGTCAAACCAGTGCCCGAAACTTCCTATATCACAGGCTATAATCGCATCTGCCGCCAGCGTCCGGTTTAAAGCCGCAATTAACCGACCGGGGTGGACAGGAATCTCACCATTGTCGGCATCTGCTGCAAGCTGCCGGGTAAGGTTCTCCCTGTCTGCGGAAATCTCGTCGAGCCAGCCCTTCCTGTCCCGTCGGGCAGGAATTTTTTCGATGAGAAGTTTGAGCAGCTGGCCCGGACTGCCGATCATACCGCTGTCAATGCGGTCATAGTGAAGAGCATCCGGAGAATCGGATAACTGCATAATTGACGCGGCTAAGGGCAGAAACTTCAATTCAAAGGCAGCAGCGCCGACAAGCAGAAAGAAATCTGCCTGACTCAGCGCCTGGGGCACGTAAGCCTCACCAATTCCGCCCATAACGAGGGGGTTATCATCAGGGATAACTCCCTTGGCCTGCTGGGCAACAATTATCCCCGCCCCTCTCTTATCAGCCAAAAGCAGACAGCGCCCCGCAGTCTGCCCGTCGCGCGTTCCAATGATTATAACAGGGCGCTGGGCATTGTTTAACATTACAGCCGTTTCTTCAAGGCCCCCGGCAAAACCGCTGCCGACAATCTGCCGACGCCCGGTTATTCTGGCCCGTTTTACCCCGCCAGCCGGCATCTGCCATATATCCACCGGTATCGAAAGGTGGGTTACTGTTTTTTCATTAACAGCTGTTTCAAGCGCCGACACTAAGACAGGACCTACCGCCTCAGGGCTGACAACCAATTCTGACATCCTCGTAAAAGGTGTGAAAAGCTGCTGCTGATTAAAATACTGCTTCGTGTTTGTACCCAGCTTACCTGTGGCAGCTTGTCCAGTGATAGCCAGTACCGGGGCGCCGTCGTAGTAGGCCTCGGCCAGCCCGTTGACGAGGTTGGCGGAACCCGGTCCGGAGGTAGCTATACAGACCCCCGGATGGCCTGTTAATTTAGCTTCATAGGCTGCCATAAAAGCCGCTCCGGTCTCTACAGCAGCCGCGTAGTACTTGATTTTTGACTGCCTGGAAACCGCATCGAGCAGAGGGAAAACGGCATCCCCGGAGACCCCGTACATAGACCTCACGCCCCAATCAGCCAGGATTTTTAGAACTTCATCTGCTGTATTGCCTGACATATTTTTTACAGTCCGCCTTTCACATTTAGTAATCATTGTCCGGTTTGCTTGTTATTATTCCGAGTTCCGCAGCATTTCACTCACCGTAACTAACTTAAAACCGTCAATTATCGGCTGCATGGCCTGGACTGTCTGGACGCGGTTACCTCCGCGGTCGTGGAAGACAATGATGTTGCCGCTGGAGGCATCTTTCAGAACCATCCTGATGATCGTCGGAGTGCCGGGGTTAGCCCAGACCCTGGACTGCTGTTCCCAGGACCAGATGATGACCCGGTAACCCATCTCCTTCGATACCTTGACAATCATGGCAATCATTTTTTCCTTTGTACTGATATGCCAGATGATGTCTTTGGATCCGTTCCAATACTCTCTCGTTTCCGGTGACACCTGTTTTACGCCAACGGTAACGGGGATGCTTAAAGCAGCCCCCAGGATCAAAATGGCCGCTGTCAAAACCAGGGTCACCCTTTTGACAAAGAATACTCTCACGAAGATTCCCCCAAAAAAGTTATCTAGAATAATCATATTTTCCCGCCCCCCCGGAAATACGTCAAACAGATATGGGAGTTTAACCCATCAGGGGTTTCCCCAATTTGTCGGAACGGCGGGCGACAGCATTACCCAATATCAATCAGAGCCCGGGGTTCCGGTAATAAATTGGGGACGCTCTCAGTGTCATCCGGCCCACCGCCCGGAGGCTTGTTGACAAATAATCGTGGGTCGAGGGGATGGCTGTTCGCAACAGCCATCCCCTCTAACTTTGCGGCATTTGTCAACAAGCCCCCAAGTATTCATTTCTTTCCATCGGTTGTAACAAAAGAAGCAGCCCCTTTGACTTTTGGCACAGGAGGGGCTGGTGTGTTCCGGAGGGCCAGGGGTTTCCCCATTTTGTCGGAACGGCGGGCGCCATAATACCAGGTATCAATCAGAGCCCGGGGTTCCGGTAATAAAATGGGGATTCGGCTTAGCAGACTTCGCCGGATGGAGGGGTTGGGTATTTTATAAGGGTTTCCCTTGCGCTGCCGTCGTTGGCAATCTAAGCTGCCACCTGCAGGCCGCAAGGCAAGGGGTCCCAGCATGTTTGAAGATGGCGAAGGCCGCCGGTAAGTTTTTGCTTTTTGAAACGGGAGGCGGCCATCTTATGAGGAATGCATTCTGAGCCATCAAGTTCTGGGACATTGCATTGCGGCCTGCAGGTGGCAGCTTAGATTGCCAGACGGCGAGCGGGAAACCCGTTAAAATA
>PGZN01000023.1 GCA_002840165.1 Firmicutes bacterium HGW-Firmicutes-8 | reverse complement strand
TTTTCCCTCCAAAATTTACTCCCAGGGAAAATATTAACACACATGTAAACGGTCACGCAACATGAGCAACTCCTTGACACTTAGACAGGGCAGAAACAACCGAGCCGTTTCTATCATCAATAACAATAATGTTATAGTCTAAATTTTTCAAATAACATATAAGATACCTGCCGACATGCCCAGCACCAAAAATATATATACTGGGGTTTACAGGTATATATTCAAAAAACAAAGTTACATGTCCCCCGCATATCATACTGGTATTTTTACTGTCTTCTTCAGAGCCAATATTGGAAAAATTATAGTTTTGTATGTGATGTTTTTTTTCAATGATAAGTTCTTTTGCTTTTTTTACAGTTAAATACTCTAAATCACCGCCGCCTACCGTACCTTTGGTTAATCCATCAAAGCAAACCAGCATCTTCTTCCCTACGATTGAAGGTCCATGACCTTTTTTGTCGATGACGGTGATGAGAACTCCTGCTTGTCCACTATTTCTCATCTCAATCAATTCCCGGTATATATCTGCCATAGCATTCCTCTCCATCATTGCTAGAACTTCTAGGTAAGTTCGTAATTCAGTAATGCCTTATAATCGTCAATAGTATCAATATCCATTAAAATTCCAGGTTCCTCAACCTCCACCGCTGTAAATCCCTTCAAATGTATAAACTCCCTTAAATTATTATATTCCGGTGAACAAAGCAGTTCATCAGCAATTTCCTTTTTTATCAGTACAGGGTGTCCTTTTTGGCGGTCATATACCGGTATTACTATGTCACCGTCTACCTTAAGCATACGTTCATATATGCTGCTGTTTATCAGAGGATAGTCACCTGGTATTAAAAAAAGCCTGTCTTCCTTAATACTGCTAATCCCCTTTTTTACCGAACTAAACATACCGTCCTCAAAATTTTCGTTCAAGACCAACTCTATATTGGGATATTTTCCGCAAAGGAACTTAAGATTTTCTATTTTGTGACCGCCCACGATTATAACTCTGGAGCAGATATCGTACATTCCTTCAATGCAGCGCTCAATGACAGTCTTGCCGCCTATTTGCAGCGTCATCTTATATGTACCCGCCCTGGAAGAAAACCCGGCAGCCAAAACAATACCCTCTACCCCCATAACCCTATAATGCCAACTGTATAATCAATGCACATCCAAGCAAACTAAATGAAACTGCCGGTTTAAAAGCATACTCGCTAAAAACTTTTGATATATTATTGACGAGCTTATACCATAGTTTACCCTTATCATCAATGGCCGTTATTTTCTCAGCAGCTGTTAAACAGCTGTAAATAACCAATGCATTTATTGTACTTTCTACAAGCAAAAACCTCAAAAACGGCTCCGGACTTCTAATTGGAGATATCGAGACTATCCATGATGGCAGTGTCAATAAATATAGTGAATATAAAACTTTCCAGGACATACTTGCAGCTAAAACCCCAAAGAATCTGAAATTAACTTTCTGCTCATACTTTTCAACCAATTTAAAAGCAGTGAATACCACTACACCTTCAAATAATATTGAGACTGCCGGATTAATTACTTTATCTATTCTTGCAGGTAACAACAAGTTCGTTAGCTTGATTGCCGAAGCGATTGAACAGGTATACAGAATAGAGCTTAATTTTCCTGTATCTTTATATACTCTGTTCATAAAGAAAAATGCTATAGGGAACCAAAAAAACCAGCCTATTCTAAAAGTTATCATATGTAATACATATCCTACCGTAGCTTCCGCAATTCCCCATAAAGCTCCCCATAATACTATGGCACTTATATCTTTCCTCATGAATTAACTCCCCCCTTAATCAATTGACAATTATTGACAATTGATAATGACAATATTCACAGTTAATCCTATGAGGCTTTATGAATGCTTATTACAGAAAACTTTTAAATAAAGCCACTTTCAACATGGGTTTCATGCTTGAAAGTAGCTTTTTGATTTCAAAATTGTTTGAATGGCTGCCTGAATCTCTTCATAACTTGTGCACCTGCAGATATTGGATTGAAGCCACTCCTCTACTTCATACTCCTCAGCGTCAGGACGGATATTGGCCAAAGCATGGCATACCATCAAGAAGCCTGGTGTACAATACCCGCACTGGAAGCCCCAGTTTTCAACGAAAGCCTTTTGAATTGGGGCATCTTTCAGACCTTCTATAGTAACAATTTTTCGTCCGATTGCTTCAACCGTCAGCATAATGCATGATTTTACGGGCCAGCCGTCTATTATTACTGTACATGCTCCACAGTCACCATTTTCACACCCCGGTTTTGCTCCGGTAAGTCCAAGCTGCTCCCTGAGTGTGTATAGCAAAGTGTCGGCAGGCCTCACGACAACGCTTCTTTTTTCACCGTTTACATCCAGTTCTATAACACTTTTCCCTTCTATTTTAAGCATTATCGTGCTCCTTTTTAAGCATTATCCTGCTTCCTCAAGTCTTGTCAAAGTATTTAGCAACGTGCCCCTCAACACAAATTCCCTATACTTGTCAGTACCCGAGATATCACTTAATACAGGAGCCGGTAAATTGCTTATTACATTGTTGACCCGTATCTCCCACTCGGAGTTTTTATCGTTAAGACAGTCTTCCACCTTCAAAGACCTGAATGGAAAGGCACAAAGTCCACTGAATGCTATTCTTATCCTGTCATCTTTTTTTACAGCCGCAACAGTGATAAGCGGATAGTCTATTTTTTCAATTTTCGTCTTTTTAATATGTACATGAGGCAATGTAGTATAGACCTTATCGGTAATAACCTGTACTATGAACTCTCCCTTGTTAAGCCTGAGCTTTTCGTTAAAAGCTTCATAAATAGGCACCTGGTTTTGCCCGTTTACGCCGGCAACCACTACCTGGCTGTCTGACAATAAAAGGGGCAGTACAGATTCTCGGTAAACAATCGTCCCACCGATATTTCCTCCCAGCGTGATTTTACCCTGTGCAGTATGGTCGGCTACCCGTGCTCCCGTCCTGCCCAGTAAAGGAAACATTTTCGATTCGGAAATCATGGTCAAAGTTACTGCCGAACCGATAACTAACTGTTCATTTTGGAATTCAAGCACATAGCATTCAGGTATTCCTTTTATGTCAATAACTGCTTTGGTGAATATATTTTGTGCCCTGGCCATGGTAATTATTTCAGTCCCTCCACCATAATACAGAGGCTGCTTACCCTGAGAATCCAGTTCTTTATATGTTTGAACCGCTTCCTGTACCGTATCGGGTTTATAGTAATCAAAATCAAAGGGTATCATTGTGTCCCTCCGGTTTTTGTCTTCCAGATGAGTTCCGGTGTCACAGGTAATTGGTCCAGATCAATCTGTGCCGCTGAAGATAGTGCATTTGCCAGAGCGCCGCCTATTCCGATTATACCATGTTCACCCAATCCTCTTGCACCGTAGGGACCATCTATTTGAGGAGTTTCGATAAAATCAACCAGGTATTCGGGCTGCTGGCCGTAATGTATTACCTTATAGGTGCGGAGGCTTGTGTTTTGCACAGCACCGTCAATGCCATAACGAAATTCCTCCCTGCTGGCCTTCCCCAGTCCCATGGCCATTCCACCGGTGATCACACCCCGGGCGCTTTTGGGGTTGATTACCTTTCCGGCATCAACAACTGTAGCAGCCTTAATTATCCTATACGTAAACTCTCTAGTGTCAAACTCAACTTCAACTGCCTGTGCGCCTACGGTCCATGCCGGGCCCGGTTTTCCCTTGCCTGTTGCAGGGTCCAGCTTTGTTAGATGCTTCATAATATAACTGCCCCGTCCGATTATCTGCCCTCCTATAGCATTGCCATTAGGCAGCTTGTAACCATGAACTATATCTTTAAAAAGCACATAGATGGTCGGATCATCTTTTAAATATACCCTTTCTCCTGCGACCTCAAGTTCTTCCGGAGAGCATCTTAAGACAAAGGAACCCGCGTCCCGCAGCTGGTTAATTAAGTCATCAGCAGCACTGAGGACCGCCCTGCCTACCATGAATGTGGTCATACTGGCTACGGTTTTCCAATGCTTCGGGCTCGTTTTGGTGTCTACATCCATTACTACGTTAATACGTTTTTCATCCATATTCATTCTCTCGGCAAGTATTTGAGCTAAAGTTGTTTTCATGCCGGGACCATATTCTACCGCACCGCAATTAAGATTTATACTTCCGTCAGAGTTGAAGGTTAATACAGCTCCTGATTCAGCATCTGTTGGAGAGTTGGATGTTTTCCAGAAACAGCCTATACCTTTTGCCCTGACTATATTGTTTTCTAAATCAACTCTATTGCCTTCATCCCAATTTATTAAAACTTTTAATTTCTCAAGGCACTTTACCATATCACCTGCATTACTCAAAGTTATTTTCACCTGGGTAGGTGAAGTGTTCTCCGGCCTTATGGCGTTTTTAAGCCTCAGTTCCAAAGGATCAATACCAGTGGCAAATGCCAGTTTATCCATCATTCGTTCAACACAAAAAGCATAAGATGTATGAGCAAACCCCCTTAGAGCTGTTACAAACGGGTGATTGGTATAAACACATAATGAATCACACCAAAGGTTCTCAATGTTATAAGGGCCTGTACAATCTACCGCCATTGCTTTGGCCATACGGGGACAAATATCCGAATACGCCCCGCTGTCAAGCAGATAAGTTATTTCGGCAGCTTTTATGATTCCTGCTTTGGTTGCTCCAAATTTAAGTTTTGCTTCCAGACCAATACCACAGGGTGAGGTTGTAAAATCCTCCTCTCTGGTATTAACAAGTTTTACCATTCTCCCGTTAACAGCCTTTGATGCCAGATAAGCAATTATTTCAAGATGTACTGCTGTTTTGCCTCCAAAAGCCCCTCCGACAAGAGGTGTTTTCACATCTATAACTCCCTCTTCCAGATTAAGGTCCCGGCTTATCAATTCCTTTACTGCAAATGGCGCCTGAGTTGCAGAACTAATCAATATTTGCCCATCAGGAAAAATTTGAGTCCTGCAATTCCTGGTTTCCATTGCTACATGGTCGGTTTGGGGAAGATAAAAGCCTGCTTCAACAATAACTTCACTTTCAGCCCATCCTTTGGCCATATCACCTTTTCTTATTTTTACACGATGTGCAACATTGCTATTAGGTTCAGGACGGACATTCTCCTGAATAATCTTGTATTGGGCCAGATTTTTATGAATCAGAACAGGGTTATTTGCCAATGCCTCACTCACAGAATTTACAACAGGCAGAGGTTCATACTCAACCTTAATCATGCTTGTACCGATCACAGCTTCCTGCTCACTGTCGGCAACTACTACAGCAACGGGTTCACCGTAATATCTTACTTTATCTATTGCTATCGGCGGACAGTCACGGATTTCGGTACCGCACAAAACAGGATAGTCCTTTCCTATCAATACTGCCCGTACGCCGGCTGCATTCATGGCTGCAGATGTATCTATGGATTTTATCCCGGCATGGGCGTAAGTGCTTGTGAGCATCTTAGCATAAAGAATTCCCGGAATTACATAGTCATTGTTATATTTAGCTGTTCCGGTAACTTTATCCCAGGATTCTTTTCTTGGTATGCTGACTCCAACTGCTACTGGTTCCAAACAACAACTCCTCCTGCTATTTATTTCTCTCTTTATATTTCCCAAATATTAAATCATTATTGCCCTCAGTACACTTTCAGTCTGTTGAAGCAGAAAAGAAAGCCCCAAAGGTTAAACCTTCAAGGGCATCATCTATTGTACTTCTACAGTTTCCTTGATTAAATTCAGTTATGAATAATGTTATTGTTTTCGACTCACAATAGCATATTTCTCAAGCAATTTCTCGTCTTTTTCCATTAATTCCAACATTCTTTGTGCCGGTCCTTCCGGGACATTTCTATCAGCTTCCCACGCTTCTACAGTCTTTTTTGATACACCTAAGGCACTAGCAAAAAGTTGTTGTGTCATTTTTTGTTTTTCCCTCAAGACTTTAATTTGCTGTCCACGAAAACGAGGCAATGAAGCAATGCTGACGCGGTCAACATTAACATTCTTCAATTCGCCTTTTTCATATTTAACCGCTTCATTCAAACCTTTGATGATACTGTCATATATACTCACAGCAATCACTTCCTTCTTAACTCTTCTCCAAGATATTTAATAAACTTTCTAATTTCATTTCGTTCTTCTTTTGTTAGATTTTCCTTTTCATTTTTACGATATGCTTAAATTAGATATATTTTCTCGTAACGTATAAAATCAATATGTACTATACGAATACTCCCACACTTACCCCGGTTAGGCAGTGCCCATCTAAGTTTCCTAAGTCCTCCGGTCCCCTCAATTACCACTCCTGCTTGAGGATTTACACATAAGAATTCTTCAAGAATAACTATACATCTTCTGTTAGACCAAAGTTTTTCCAACATTTTTCAAATTCCGGAGTTCTAACAAATTCTCTATTCACATTATCCCTCACTAAAATTATACCCTATTAAATAGGGTATAATTTTAAAAAAGTCCCCTCTTATTACCCCAATTTTCCGAAGATTTTGGTGCTCCAAAGCTCATATACCTGCATGGCAGCATATGAGCAATTTCCGCCAGGGCTTTATCCGCCTTAAATTCCTGAAAAAATGAAAACAAAGCATTGATTACTATGACTGCCCACGTGGCAAATGCTAATTCAGGCATTCCGGCAACAATGGCCAAAAGCCCGGCAATCCAAAGTAGCATTGCCATAAAATGGGTAAACTGTTTTATCAACTGTTTTAAAGGGTTTATTACCGAGGCTTTCGGAATGTTGTTTTTTCCGTACTTTTTTTCCGTATCTCTACATCTTCCAATGAAAGTCCATTCTCTGAAAGATCAAGATAAGCGTACACTTCAAGAGGCTGCAATCTGCATAAATCGGATTACACTGATTTTATCCTCATGCACTATTGTCACCTCGCTTGTCACATCCATCTTAGGAAAGCCAGCCCGTTTCAGCATCTCCACTTCCCCTCCCGTTGTGTTTATGTCATAAATATGATAGAATATAGTTAGAATTATGGTATGGAAAGGAGGCCCACATAAATGTATATTAAACCGTCTACAACAATCCGGCAGGACTATAATGGCTTTTCAAAATTCTGCCATGAGCTTGACGAGCCAGTTGTGCTTACGCGTAATGGGGAAGCCGACTTAGTTGTGATGAGTCATGAGGCATTTCGACGCATGGAGGCCCGCAATAAATTGCAATCCAAGTTAGTGGTTGCAGAAAAGCAGATTGCTGAAGGTAAACAACTGATTGAACACGATAAGGTCATGGCAAGAATGCGGAGGAAGATTGATGCCGCAAAAGAATAAGATTAAATATCCTCCGGTAGCAGTTGATGATATGGATGAGATTTTCTCATACATATCGCAGGATAATGCTGCCGCCGCAGAAGCTTTGTTGGAAAAGATAACCACGGAAATTGCCAAGCTTGCAGAGTTTCCAAATATGGGCTCGGTACTGTCAGATGAAGAATATACCCTCGTTAATGGTGGATATCGCTTTATCGTTATTCAGCCATATCTTGTTTTTTACAGAATAATTGATCATACCATTATCATCCATCGAATATTACACGGTCGTCGGGATTATCTTCGCGAGTTATTTTCTACATAAAAATGAGGCTTAATAATATAATCTATTTTAATACGAGAGGAGGATTGCAGTGAACATTCAATTTGAAGGTAAAATAAAAATGGAGAAACTCATTGGCACCCTGGCGCTCTTTAATTTACTAGAATTTCTAACACAGGACAAGGGGTTTACCATTGCCAAGGTCAAGAGTGACGAAATTAAATTGACCAAAAACATTTTACCCAAAGCAGGTGATAAAAACTCCGGCGATGGCGACGCTGTGGAAATCGAGGTAGAAATTGAAGTCTCTAAGAGTAAAACAGAAATTGAAGTGGAGTGTGCTAAGCTGGAATATGTAAAAGATATGGTTTCGGAAATCGCCGCTATTATTTAAAGCTAACTTTAAAACCACCTGAATGTCAGGTGGTTTTTGCCACAACTTCCAATATGCTCTTTTTCAAATATTGATTAATCATTTCTTCAAATAATGTCCACGGCAGCTGATAATATTTATATATATTCCATCAATAGAGTATATCAGCCGATGCTCCTCTGTTATCCTCCTACTCCAAAAACCAGATAATTCATATTTTAAAGCTTCTGGTTTTCCAATACCTGAATTCCCATTACGCTCAATGTCTTTGATAAGTTCATTAATCCGTTTCAGTACCTGTTTGTTTTCTGTTTGCCAATATAAGTACTCTTCCCATGCAGTTTTTGTGAATACTTTATTCATCGGTAAGTTCCGCTTTTATTATTTTCCCGGCTTTCAACTCTTCGATGGAGCGCATAAGCTTGTTATAGTATTCAGGGTCGCTTCTCACATAAAGGTTCTCCATGAGATTATTGTACTCTGCCTCTGATATGAGAACAACATTCCCACCACTTTTTCTTGTAACAATAATGGTTTCCAAATCCTCATTCGTAGTATCACAGTACTTCTTTAGATTTTCCCTCAAGGTAGAATAATTCACAGCAAGCATTAAAAACACCTCCTCGTACAATATATTGTACAATAAACCTCAGTATTATTCAAGTGTTTACATGGCTCGTCTGCGGAAATAATCTTGACAGCATCTCCAATTCGCATTTCGACGTATGGAGGCCCGCATTAAATTACAATCCAAGTTACTGGTTGCAGAAAAGCAGAACTTCAGATCCAGTAATTCATAGTGTGTTCCTCACTTTACAGGTTTTTTAAGTTTATTCGAAATTTTTTCAGCAGTTTTATGAATATCCTTTATGATTTCATGGCAACCGTCCTTAATGTCCTTTTTTACACCTTTCGTTTTTCCATTAACGTTTTTGATGACATTACGTACTTCCTGCGCAGCATGAGCCGCGGAATCCTTCACCGTCTCTGCCTTCTTCTGGACTGTATCCTTGATGGTTTCTACAGTTTTTACAGCTTTTTTCTTCAAATTCATTATGAAAACCTCCTTATTTATTGATTTGAAATAATTCAAACCTCATTTGCTACGATTTATTTTATATCATTTCTTAAATGGTCAATGGAGTATCTTTTCCTATTTCCTTCCATTGGTAAAGACTCAATAATCTTTGCAATATCTTTTTCTTCGAGACTTTCCAAGTACTCAATGAACACTGAAAGCCTTTCATATTCAGTAATAGAAAACAATACTGCATCCGGTTGGTTGTTTTTCAAGACAAATATCTTACTGAAACTTTCTGCCTTTTCCCTGCAGGCTTTATAATTCTTTATCATTTCAGAGTTTGAGACGATTGCTTTTGTTAAAATATTCATTTGAATTATCCCTGACCTTTTTCTTTAATATAAATACATCTTACATTAAGAATACATTAATAATAATAATTTGTCAACAAATTATTCGAATAATTATTCGAATAATTTTTGACTATGGCAGAGACTAAAGTGCCGCATTGCTACATCCAATTAATTTTAGTGAACCTTTTGGGTTAAGTGTTGTTGAATCAATGGCATGTGGTACGCCTGTACTTGCATTTGGGAAAGGTTAAAAGATATAGAGAATATTTCAAGAAAAACAACCACCCCGCATTTTACAGGGTGGTTGTTTTTTGCTTCTACTACAAATGGATTGGTATTTTGTTAAGGAGCTACAACTGTGCTTTTATCCAAAGTGACTGCAGTCTGTGCCAACAGTCGGCCATTTATCGATGCATTAGTCCCCAGAGTGATATCTGTCATGCCCAGTATGATTCCCTCAAAATGTGCATCCGTTCCAATCGCAACGGTTTCCGCTGCCTGCCAAAAGATGTTCTTGGCTTGTGCTCCACCCGTTAGGATAATCCTGGTGCCGCTGGCTTGGGTAATTCCTTTAGCTATTTGGAAAATCCAAACATCGTTTGCCCCACCATTGAGAGTGACATTCGTATTTATTAAAACACCGGTGCCCCACTTATAAACACCAGCTGTAAGTGTTTTACCGCTAATGTCTCCACCATACAGTTCAGTATAATTGACAGCTCTTCCAGCAGCATCGGTGTACGCTGTTTCCATGTTGCTTATCGCTGTAGTAAGATTGCTGGGAGTTGGAGGAGCATAGTCTGAAGCGTATGCCTTTCCAGTAATTTGAGCGGAAGTTGAAAATACATTAGTGGCATCCGCTGTCAGAGAAAATCCAGTAATGGCCGTGAAATCAATTGGGCTAACTCCTATATTTCCAGTAATAACAGAATCGGGTACGGAAGAGATTCCTGTTTTTGCCAAGATCGCATAACTGCCAGCCGTACCAAGGTTTACTGGAGCGGTCCCGCCTAGGGTAAAGTTGAATGTTGTTGCTGCTCCAGCTTCATGTGTTGCTGTTGCTGCTACTCTAACTTGTAATGCTACTGTACCTGTTAAATCAGGTAAGTTTGGCGTTACTGCGTTGTATACTGTCCAATCAGTTCCATTAGTAGAGAACTCCATTGTTGCATCCATACCAGATACTGTATTTGCAGCATTATCAATTGTAACGCCGACTAATGCTGGGCCGCCAGAAGCTGGTGGAGTTACCGGTGGAGCCGTCAGGGCTTTGTTCAACGTCACAACCGCTTCAGCCCGCTTAATCATGTAGCCTGCCGCCTTAGCGACTGCAACCGTATCCGCAAACCAGCAGAAACATCTTTGTAGTCAATGACTGCCTTATCCTTATATCCAAAGGCGCCATTGACCAGGGCCATAAATTCTGCCCGGGAAATATTATTATCCGGCTTAAATGAACCATCATTAATCATTCTTGTCAATCTTGCCATGCAATCACCCCCTTTTGATATGTGAATAAATACCCTTTCTTACAAAAACATCGCGCCTCACTGAGAAATACATGAACAATTGAGTGATTCCCTCCAAAATATCAATTGTGCTTTGTCCTGTTTCTTAAATATTTAACAAGCTTCACAAGCTCATACCACATAACAGCTATAAATGATATCCCACAGACTAATAACAATTGCTTCACAGATAATGGTACTAATTTTATGAAAGTATTTAGCGGAGAATAGAGCATAACAAGCAGTCCTATAATAGTTCCGATACTTACAGCCCACATAACCTTATCTTTTATCATCCTTATAAAAGACCTAAAAGCAAAATCGGAATTTGAGCTATTAACATGAACCAGCAGTGCATTTGACAACAGGATTATTGCTAAACCCATTGTACGGGCAACAGCAGCAGTTTCAGCATTATTTTGCAGCATAGTGAAATAAGTCCCGAATGATGCTGCAAAAATTACAAGTCCTTGCAGGATACTTTTTGTAAGCGTTTTTACTGTTAATAATTTCTCATTGGGATCTCTGGGTGCACGCTCCATTATATCCTTTTCAGCAGGTTGACGTTCTAAAACAATAGAGCAGGTAGGGTCTATTACTAATTCAAGCAGCACGACATGCAGAGGAAGTAACATCAACCATGCAGGATTAATGCCAAGAAGGGGAGCAAAAAGAGAAGCAAAAGCAATGGGGATATGAATGGTGAAAACATATCCAATCGCTTTTCTAATATTATCATAAATTCGTCTTCCGTCTTTAATAGTATCAACAATGGTTGAAAAATTGTCATCTAAAAGTATTAGATCTGCGGCTTCCCTTGATACCTCAGAACCACGCTTACCCATTGCTATTCCAATATCAGCATATTTAAGGGCTGGGGCGTCATTTACTCCATCACCTGTCATAGCTACAACCGCTCCATTTTCCTTGAATGCTTTTACTATACGCATTTTATGCTCAGGAACAACACGGGAAAATATACTAACATCACGAATCTTTTCTCTAAGCTCATCATCTGACATTTGATTTAACTCGTCACCTGTAATAATTTTATCGCTGTTTGGCATGCCGATTTGCTTTGCAATAGAGCTTGCTGTAATTCCGTTGTCACCCGTAATCATAACAACCCGAACCCCTGCTTTGGTGCAATTTTTAATGTCTTCCTTTACAGATTCTCTAGGAGGATCGGCAAGCCCGACAATACCGCACAATTGCAAACTACAATCAAGTAGTGAAGCAGGAATACTTTTTAAATCATCGACTTTCATTTCTGCTACGGCAATAACACGTAACCCTTTTTGGGACATCTCAACTATTTTTTCTTCTGCTAATTTACGTTCATCAGAAGATAGACTGCAAAGTGTTAATATCCGTTCTGGGGAGCCTTTTGCAGCAATGATAATACTGTCCTGACGCTTCCAAACATGCCCCATCATTTTTGCTTCATTGGTAAACGGATATTCGGTTATAAGCTCACCACTAAAAATATAATTCTTTGAAAGATGGAGGCTTTCACAATAAGAAAGCATTGCTTTTTCCATAGGGTCATAAGCATCAGTTTCACAGCCCATGCCCATGATTTCGCAGAGTTTATTTGGATCATTATTGATTGACCATATATCTCTAACGGTCATTTGATTCATTGTAATTGTACCGGTTTTATCAACACAAAGCACCGAAACAGCACCAAGGGTTTCGACTGATGGCAGCTTTCGGACCAGAGATTGTTTTTTAGCTAAACGCCATGCCCCCATAGATAAAAACACTGTTAAAATAACAGGAAATTCCTCTGGTATCATTGCCATTGCAAGGGTAATGCCGGATAAAATACTCTCGATGATTCTATCCTTAAAAATATGGTCAGGAATGTTTAGGTAAGTTATTCCGCTTACAAGAGCAAAAAGCACTGCGGCAATACCGGCACAAAGCTTGATAAGCTTGCCGGTTTGGTTTTGAAGAGGGGTAGGACTTTCCGGTGCTGACGCAACATTCATTCCTATTTTACCATATTCGGTCACTAAGCCGATTTTATCTACTAATATTGTCGCACTTCCTTGTGTAACTAAGGTTCCTGCATAGCAATAATCGTTTCTCCAATAATCCTTATGATCAGAATTGGCATTTTTTACGGTTATTTTCCAAACGCCCTCAGCTTCTCCAGTTAAAGAGGATTCATCAACACAAAGGTCGTTGCACTTTACAACCTCACCGTCGGCAGGTATTTTTACTCCCTCGGCTACCAGCATCAAATCTCCGGGAACTAAATCCGCACTATTAATAATCTTTTCTTCTCCATCACGAATAACCTTTATATGAGGTGCGGATAAATCTTTAAGCGCTTTTAAGGTCTTATCCGTTTTCCATTCCTGTATTACATCAATACTGATAATGGCAAGAACAAAAACAAGCATTATTGCTCCGTCTCGCGGTTCACCTAATATAAAATAGACAACGGCTGCTATAATAAGCAGCAAAAACATAGGCTCAGATACTACTTCTAAAATTTTGTGAATAAAGCTTTCCTTTTTTTCAGGAGTTAATTCATTTTTACCAAATTGCGCTTGAAGTTCTTTTGCTTGTGTACTTGTAAGTCCTTGCGCTGCGGTAATTTTTTTCCGGTCTGTCATAGTTAGTTACCTCCATTTAAGCCTTATAAGCATCTGTTTGATAGCTCTATGGCATTGCAGGTTCCCAGTTAATATTCTAAAAATATATAAAAATACCTGTAGAACATATTACTGTCCCACAGGTATGATAATAATCCTGCTGCCATACTTGGCCCAGCCCCATGAACTTATGATCTAATTTCCATTATTATTCTGTTCACCTGGTTCCAGTATTCCTTACATACTTCCTGCGCAGCATGAGCCGCGGAATCCTTCACCGTCTCTGCAATATAAATACATCTTACATTAATAATACAGTAATAATAATAATTTTTGACTATGGCAGAGACTAAAGTGCTTTCACTAGCTGTTAATTGCTTTAATTTTTTAATTTGTATATAATAGCATTATATTGTTTAAGTCTAAATTTAAAGGAATAAATTATTTATTTAGACTGTATTGATTAAAAAAAATAAAGATGTGGAGGTAATTTTCAATATGAGAGTTGCAATACTTTCACCAATTGCTTGGAGAACACCACCAAGACACTATGGTCCATGGGAGAGAGTAGTATCACTACTTACAGAGGGACTTGTTAAGGAAAAAATAGATGTTACATTATTTGCAACCGGTGATTCATTAACGTCGGCTAAGTTAAGAAGTATATGTAAAGCACCTTACGAGGAGGATAAAAACACAGATGCTAAAGTTTGGGAATGCCTTCATATATCAGAAATAATGGAGCAGGCAGACGAATTTGATATTATACATAATAACTATGATTTTTTGCCTTTGACTTATAGTGGATTAATAAAGACTCCAATGGTTACAACAATTCATGGTTTTTCTTCCCCGAAGATTATGCCTGTTTATAAGAAATATAATGAAACAACCCATTATGTTTCAATAAGTGACGCTGATAGGAGCTCAGACCTTGATTATATAAGGACTGTATATCATGGTATAGATATTGATAATTTTACCTTAAATGAAGATAAAGCGGATTATTTGCTTTATTTCGGGAGAATACATCCTGATAAAGGTACCCGGGAAGCTATACAGGTCGCAAAAAGGGCAGAAATGAAGTTAGTTATTGCAGGGATTATTCAGGATAAGATGTATTATGAGGAATATGTTAAGCCTTACTTGAATGATGATATTACTTATATCGGTTCTGTTGGACCTCAAGAAAGAGATTCTGTTTTAAGAAATGCGTACGCATTGCTACATCCAATTAATTTTAGTGAACCTTTTGGGTTAAGTGTTGTTGAATCAATGGCATGTGGTACGCCTGTACTTGCATTTGGGAAAGGTTCTATGCCTGAGATTATTCAAAATGGCAAGAATGGTTTTATTGTATCAAATATAGAAGAAATGTCTCAAAGGTTAAAAGATATAGAGAATATTTCAAGAAAATTATGCCGTGAGACAGTTGTAAAAAGATTTTCGCAAGAGAAAATGGTAAAAGAGTATATAGAAGTGTATAAGGAAATATTAAATAAATAATTAGTTTAAAAGGGAATAGGTTGCCTACTATTATTTAGGCAGCAGTTTATGAGATCATCAATTTGGGCGGTTCCTACACACATAACGGAATCAGCGCCTCCCCAATATATTTTAACTGTACCGTCATTTTCAGCAATAGCGCCACATGTAAAAACAACATTATTAACGTAGCCGGTTACTTCCCATGGATCTTCAGGTTGTAAAATCCAACTATCACTAACGCCAAGTATTCTAGCAGGGTTTTCAAGATCGTGCAAGGCAACACCTAATCTGTAAACTGAACCACACATAGTAGGGAAAACACCATGGTATATTGATAGCCATCCTTTATCTGTTTCTATAGGAGTTGCACCTGGACCGATTTTCATTTCATCCCAATGATAAGGCTCAGGTTTCATAATTAGTTCAGATTCCCCCCAGTAAATTAAATCCTTTGAATAACTAATCCATATTGACCAGGGTGAGATTTCAGAGTGTGGTCTATCCAATCTTACATATCTTCCGTTTATTTTTTTGGGGAAAAGGACGACATTTCGATAGTCAGCTTCGGTAATCATGGATATTTTTTTAATTGATTTAAAATCTTTGGTTTTTGCCAGTCCTATTCTTACTCCGTGCTTTGAGTAAGCACTATATGTTATATAATATTCACCTTCTATACAAGCAATACGAGGATCTTCAATACCATGTGCTTCGTATTCTTTGAAAAATCCATCTTTTGAAGGGATAAGAAATGGCTTATCATGTGCTTTGAATTTATATCCGTCATTACTCTCAGCTAAACCGATTATAGAGCGGCCGGTATCCAGGTGTGACCTAAAAAGCATGTAATATATACCGTTATGTTTAGCTATACCTGCATTGTGCACAGTATGTACAGGATAAGGTATATCTTTTTTTGTTAATATAGGATTGTCTTTATAGCGCTTTACAATTGGGTTGGTCATGATTATTTTCCTCCCTTTTTAAGCAGAAATTGAATAACCGTCTAAACGTCGTGCCTGGCACTTATTCTGCTACGCCATAAGAACAAGATTTGAAACTATAACAGGGTTAGAGGCTATATCTTAAAATAATGGTTTCCATGCATATTTAAGGTTATTGTTAAATCCGTCCTGGTAGCTGATATGAATTGAGTTTGTGCCTATGGCAATAGAGTTGGATCCACCAGTCCAATCTTCATCTATTTTAGATATCTGCCATGTACCAGCCGACTTTCTCGCGTACATAAATCCGGAAGCGGAGCCGTAAACCATATGAACCTGGTTGCCATTTGTCTTGTCAATAGCAAGGGAGGCATTGAAGACGTTACCAGAACTTTTATCCACAATCTCGGTCTGCCATGTGCCTGAGGCATTGGATGCATATTTAAGTTCATCATTTCCAAAATTATAGTATGAAATATGAATCTTGTCATTCGAATCAACAGCCAGAGAGGTGCTCCAACCTGCAGCCAGGCTTATCGTGGCTATTGTTGTCTCGACCCACGAGCCGGACGCGTTAGTAACGTATTTTATGCTGTCAGGTACAGCATAGTCATAATAGCTGATATGGATTTTATTGTTGGAATCTAGTCCGATGGAAGCGCAATATCCTGGCAATGCACCATTTTTACTATTCATTACTACGGAAGTCGACCAGTCGCCTGAAGCTTTTGTGGCGTATTTAAGCAAGCCAACCCCCTTGAAGTAGGTTATATGAGGATTGCTGTTTGAATCAATGGCGATACCCCCATCCCCGAATAGTCCCCACCAGACTCCGGTCTCTATTGTTGTAGCCAGCCCACTATCACTCGTGGCATTCGTAGCATATTTTAAGTCACCGTTTGTGCCACCATAAACGATGTGACACTTGCCATTGGCATCTGCGGCGATGCTGGTGGCGTGGTCGCTTGCACTGCCTACTATCCAGGTAACCCAGCTTCCTGATACATTTGTCTTATATTTGAGTTTTCCATTTGTCGAATCAATATAGCTTATATGAACTTTCTCATTCGCATCCACTGCGATAGACGTATGCGAACCAACATTCCCGGTGCTGTCCATTGTAGAGATAATCCACGAACTCTTCTGGAGCGTAATTTTTCTTGTGGCATCATCGTATTGTACATCAATACCCAACGATTCCGCGACAAACCGGAGCGGAACCATCGTCCGCCCGTTCACAGCTACGGGTACAACTTTAGGGTTAGCTGAATCGATGGCCAGGGAGGTTCCGTTCATTTTTTTTGCATGGCAATTGTTTAAACTGATTATAACTTTTTTTGCCATTCAATACAAGCGGCTACATTACATCCTATTGATTCCCTTTACTTCAGAATTAATAAAGATTACGTACTATTATTTCAAAAATTCCTGGACAGTTTAGGATAGGTAGTAATCCCTTATGGATTTAAGCGAAAAACACGGATGCAATGGAGCCGAAAAAACCAAGAATACTATAAAGCCCTAATAGTATGGCCAAAAAGGCCAATATCGAACGTTCCTTATTCTTGATAACCGAAATCAAAGCCATACTGAAAGTTGCGATACCAACAGCAAGCATAAGGATGGTTATGACCGCTTGTAATGGATTCTGAATAACAATCTCAAAACCTGAGTAACTGGGTTTCCATGGAAGCACAGAGCCAACTACAAACAAAGCACAGTTTAAGATCATCATGATGACAGCCCATTTACCCAAACGAGATTTTGGTAAAGAGCTAGGATTTGATTCAACTAAAGCTTCTTAACAAACAGGCAACAGTATTCCTTGAAGGTCCATATTCATTTACGATTTTCTCCCTGCTTGTTAACTTGTGCCCCACTGGGGCACAAGTCTCATCAACCCTTATACATAGGGTTTTCGAGCTTATTAACTCGTTCAGCAAATAATAAAGCTATAAGTTCAGTTGAACTCATAGCTTTTATTTTTCACCGCTCATAAAGCCGTTCTTTTTTAATTTTTAATAGATTTTACTGCTTTATTTAATCCTGGTAATCATTTTTAAATTCTTCGAATTTTTTCATGATTTTGGGGTTCTTGCTAAAAAAATGATTTAACATATTAATATTCTTAAGTGTATGTGAACTAATATGATGTTCAATCAATTCCGTTTCTACCAAAATATTTTCGCTAATCCCAATTGTTTTTAAAAATCCTTCAATGACATTATGCCTATTTAATAAGTACTTGCCTATTTCTTTTCCTTCCTCAGTTAAAATAATTATTCCGTATTTTTCATATATCAACAATCCTCGCTCTCCCAGTTTCTGAACCATTTTAGAAGCTGAAGATGCTTTAACATTGAGCAGCTCAGCAAGCTTATTTATGCGTAAGAACCCTTCTTGCACACTGTTTCTGTAAATCATCTCCAGATAATCTTCCATAGCTGAAGTCAGCAGTCTTTTGTTTTGTTCCAGAAGCTGATACCCCCGGACTGTATGAAACTCCTTATTTCTCATGTTTTATCACAAACCTTATAGATAGTAAAAAACTTATATTATTTTCATTATATTCGTAACACATAGATTTTAATTTACATATGTTAGTGTCGGGAAACGTTTTTTCTCACCCCTTAACGCTAATAAAAAAGAACTGCAAATAACTGGGTCGAGGAGGTTCTAATATGATTAATGATAAGTATATTGCTTTGAATTTCTTGCCTATAGGACAAAAAGCCAGGGTAAAAATGCTTACTTCTGATGGCACCATTCGAAGAAGAATGTTGGATTTGGGTTTGATTTCAGATACGGTGGTTGAGGCTTTACAAAAAAGCCCTTCGGGTGACCCCACCGCTTACCATATTCGTGGTGCAGTCATCGCCTTACGTTCGGAGGAAGCCAGTAAGATCATGGTTGAGGTAAATTAAACTAGATTCAGGAGGGTTTCAGAATGGGTCTTAACAAACCAGTCAACAGGGGCAGGCGTATTGGAAAGTGAACTCCGGATTGAAAGAATTAGACCCGGTGACAAAGTCGTCGCACTGGCGGGAAATCCCAATGTAGGGAAAAGCACAGTCTTTAACAGTTTGACAGGTTTAAACCAGCATACTGGAAATTGGCCCGGTAAAACAGTTACCAATGCCCAGGGAAAATACAGGCATAAGGACAGAAATTTTATTATGGTAGATATACCGGGTACTTATTCCCTCATGGCAAATTCCGCGGAGGAAGAGGTAGCGAGAGATTTTGTCTGTTTCAGTAACCCCGATGCTACCGTTATTGTAACCGATGCAACCTGCCTGGAAAGAAATCTGAATTTAGTTCTCCAAACTCTGGAAATCACTCCCGATGTTGTTGTCTGTGTTAATCTCTTAGACGAAGCCAAAAGAAAAAAAATCAATATTAATTTAAAGGAGCTGTCAAAACAGCTTGGCGTACCTGTCATTGGTACCAGCGCCAGAAGTGGTGAGGGTTTAAATGAATTGATGGATGCTGTATATAACGTTACAAATGAAAAGGCAATCACATCTCCACTGAAAATTAATTACGATGATACAATCGAGCATGCTATTGCCATTCTGGAACCATCAATAGAAGAGCTTCTTGCTGACAGACTCAACAGCCGGTGGGTTACTTTAAAACTTCTTGACGGAGATAAAACACTTCTGAAAGCCCTGCAGAAATATCTTGATTTTGATTTAATGGCGAATATAAGCGTTGCCAAGAAGCTAAAAGAAGCACGGGATGTCTTAACAGCAGCAGGTATTGAAAATGACCTCTTCAGGGATAAGATTGTCTCTCATATCGTATGTACGGCAGAAAAAATTTGTGCTAAGGTTGTAACTTTCGAAAGCCAAAAATATAACCGAACAGACAGAAAAATTGACAGTATCCTTACTTCAAGGTTATTTGGCATACCTATCATGGTGGGTATGTTGGCTGTGGTATTCTGGTTGACTATTACAGGGGCAAACTATCCTTCAGAATTGATTGCTACATTCCTCTTCTGGGTGGAAGACCGTCTCACAGATTTTTTTGTCTGGGCAGGCACACCCCCATGGGTGCACGGATTATTGGTCATGGGTATCTATAGGACACTGGCATGGGTTGTATCGGTTATGCTGCCTCCAATGGCGATATTCTTCCCGCTGTTCACACTGCTGGAAGATCTGGGGTACCTGCCCAGAGTCGCCTTTAACCTTGATAATTTATTTAAAAAAGCATGTGCCCATGGCAAACAGGCATTAACCATGTGTATGGGGTTCGGCTGTAATGCTGCCGGTGTTATTGGCTGCAGAATCATTGACTCCCCCAGAGAAAGGCTAATTGCCACAATAACAAACAATTTTGTACCATGTAACGGTCGTTTTCCGACTCTGATTGCCATCATTACTATGTTCTTCGCAGGAGTTGTGGCCGGACCCTTCCAATCGATAGTTTCTACATTGCTTTTAACAGGAGTTATCGTTCTGGGTGTTATGATGACTTTATTGATTTCAAGAATACTTTCCCAAACGATCTTAAAAGGAATTCCTTCATCTTTTACTCTGGAGCTGCCTCCCTATCGGAAGCCTCAAATAGGCAGGGTTATTGTGCGTTCTGTGTTTAACAGGACATTATTTGTACTGGGGCGTGCAGTTGCGGTAGCTGCACCTGCCGGTTTGGTGATATGGGTCCTGGCAAATATACATGTTGGCGAACTCAGCCTTCTGTCTCATTGCGCAGGTTTCCTTGACCCCTTTGCAAAGTTACTTGGGTTGGATGGTTACATTTTAATGGCTTTCGTTCTGGGTTTCCCGGCCAATGAAATTGTTGTACCCATTATTATCATGAGTTATATAGCTACAGGAAACATCCTGGAACTTGACAATCTTGGTCAACTGAGAGAGCTACTTGTATCTCATGGTTGGACCTGGTTGACGGCAGTATGTGTCATGCTTTTTTCTCTGATGCATTGGCCCTGTGGTACAACATGCTGGACCATTAAAAAGGAAACTCAAAGCTGGAAATGGACTATAATTTCCTTCCTGGTACCAACGATAACAGGTATTGTAATTTGTTTGATCGTTGCCAATTCAGTTCGGTTGTTGGGATTGGTATAAATTAAAGAGGGGGTGCCGCAAAACTACTTTTAGTAGTTAGCGACACTCCCTGAAAAACCTCGCAGACCGCTTAAATACTAGGATTTCGACTAATTCTTCCGTTGTATTCTTACTACACACTCCACGTGGGCCGTCTGCGGAAACATATCCACCGGCTGCACCTCCACCGTCCTATATCCCCGGAATGAGAGAAAATTCAGGTCCCTGGCCAGCGTGGCGGGATCACATGATATGTATACTATCCTCTGAGGGGCCATGTCAGCAATTGCCTGAAGTGCCCTTTTTTCCACCCCCTGCCTGGGTGGATCAACTACAATCACATCAGGGGCCATGCCTTGGTGGAGCAGTTTAGGCAAGCGTTCCTCAGCTTTTCCGGCCACAAACTCGACATTGGTGACCCGGTTAGCTTTGGCATTGGCGCCTGCATCAGCGACAGCTTCCTGGGAGACTTCAAACCCAATCACCCTGCCAGCCCGTTGAGCCAGGAAAAGCGCCGCTGTCCCGGTCCCGCAATATACATCCAGGACCGTTTCCCGACCTGTCAGGGCGGCAAATTCCACTGCTTTTTCATACAGTATTTCGGCCTGCCTGGAATTAACCTGGAAGAACGAGGTCGGGGAAACTGTAAAAATCAGTCCGCCCAACTGTTCGGTTATCCACATCTGTCCGGCCAGCAGCTGTGATTCCCGGCCAAATATCTGCCTTGTAGGGGCGGTATTTATATTGCGGACAATTGACGCTGCTTGGGGTACCTTGGCTCTTATTTCCCTGGCCATGGTAAACTGTTCGGTAAATTTTCCCGCTGAGGTTACAAACACAATCATGATTTTGGAATTATCCGAGCCTTTGCGGATCACTACATGCCTGAGCAGCCCCCGGCCGGTTTCCCAGTCATATGGGGGAACCTGGTACTTATTCAGCATCCCCTCGATTAAAGGGGCGATATCTCTGATCTGGCCATCCAGAAGAAGGCAGTCGGTTGTTGGCACATGGGTATGGGTACTCTCCGCGAAAAACCCCAGTTCTACTTTACCCTCAACACGGTTCACCTGATATACGGCTTTGTTCCTGTACCCCCATGGTTGATCCATGCCTATTACCGGGTGCACAGCTGCATCGTTGATGCGGCCAATCCGTTTCAGTGAGTCTTCAACCAGTTTTCGTTTTAATTCAAGCTGCATCCTGTAATCAATGTGCTGTAATTTCGAACCCCCGCACACGCTAAAAACAGGGCACTGGGGGTTGACCCGGCTGCCTTCCGGAGCAGTTAATGTTGTCTCGACTACCCTACCGACGGCATAGTTTTTTTTGAGACCCGTTACCGTGACAACTACCTCTTCACCAGGGACGGTAAATGGTACGAACACAGCCATCCCTTTGTACCGGCCGACACCTTCCCCATCATGGTTGACGGTCTCTATTTTCAGTTCTATGTCTTGTCCCAGTCTGAGAACTGCCTCCCGGTTCTTCAAACTTCTCACTCCTGTTTTTACTGTATCTTATCATTATTTTCGGTAAAACGAAAAAAATTCCTCTGTGTATACAGGCAAAAATATATTGAAATAATAAACAAGATATATGGGCGAGTGGGGGGTGAAAAGTTGGAAAAAGTGGAGACATACCTGGCCCAGCTGCGGGATGTTCTGGCTCAGTCATCTTTCACCACGGCAAATGGTTATTTGGACCTGGGGACCACGGATACCCTGGTGGAACGCGAAGAATTGCTCTCCCCTGTCCCGCCCGGGGACATCCTGATGGGCTTTCAGGAAATCATAATGGCTGAGATAGCCAAATGCAATTCTGATAAAATCAAAATAGGTATCAACGAGCTTTTAAAGCACCTTCTGGCAACGATAGACAAAGACCGGGAACACTACCTGGCTGAGCGTTACCTGTACCGGGTCAGGATGGTTTTCAAGAGGTGCCTGCTGCCAGACTTCCCATATGCGGAAGAGGTGTGGAATTACATATGTGACTGCCTGCGCAGTACCGGCACATTCCTTGTGGAAGGGGATTACTACATCGCTGCCCGCGAAGTTATCAATTCCCTGGCTGGGATGGGCCGGATTGCGGCTCTAAAAGGTCTGCCCACAGCCAATACCCAATCCTCTTTACGGATAATGGAAAACATGGCCCTGAAAAAAAAAGAGCAGCAGCTTGCTTCAATTGCCAAAAATGCCCGTTTTAATCTGGAAATTTAACGATTGATTACACAACAAACCGGAGTGTTTTTTTATGTTTGCTTCTGAAGACTATATTCGCGTTTTGACCTCAATATCTGCTGTCCTGGCAACTCTCCTGGGCTCAGTTGGAATATTTGTTTCACTTATAGTACAGAGAAGAGTTGAAAGGCTGCAGGATATTTTGGAGGAATTCCTCGACTTATCTTACCATAGTGACACCAATATAACCGGAAAGATGTACAAGCTGATTGAAAAGTACCAGATGCACTACCTATTCCCCGATACACCCGGCCGAGCTATTCTCCAGTATATTAATTTCACTATAGTCGTCCTTGTTATCTCATGGGTGGTGACACTGGCCATAAGCTTCCGATGGAGATGGGAGCCAACGTCCTGGCTGTATGTGGCACCGATTTTTTTTGGATCGGGCATCCTGCTGTTTTACCGCTATCTCTTGAAAAATGTCATCTATCCGTTCGGCAACAACCTGATGAGTCCGCTAATTCCCCCTCCGGTCATGTTGAGAAGTGTCTCTTTTCTCTCAAGTTACGTCAATGTTTCGGTTAAATCCTTGCTGAGGCAGGCCAGACTGCGGCTCCTGATAAAAATTGAGAACAACCGCGCCAAAGTAATTTTAAAACAGGAATTATCCTTTGACGGCTTTTTTTATTATATGCTCCTCTCGGCTCAAGAAAGCCCCGTTTTTGCAGCATATGGAGAACTTAAAATCGACTTCGGAAACGAAGTGATAACCGGCAAACCTATTCCCGCAGCCAGGAATCTAAGTATCCCACTGGGTTACATTCCCGCAGGCGGGCTGTCAGACCACGAGTATGAAGCCAGGTTTTTTATATTTCCCCAAGGTGAAAAACACCCGCTGGAGTATCTGTTTAACCTGCAAAAACAGGGTGATATTATAACAATGTCGGGGGAACCGGAAATCTCAGTCAATTATATGGTAACCTACCGGATCGAGCGAAACAGTTTTCAGATTATCGAAGAGAATGCCGAAATCCCCTTTTTCCGGGAGCTGGCCGGGTTGTCATCGATCACACAAGAACGGGCCTTCTGCTGTGGGCCTTTTTCCCCGCAATATGTAGAGATGTGCTCCGAAAAAATATATATTGATTAGTAGACAACAAATGGCATCTGTAAATCAACCATGTGTTGAAGAATATATACAGAATTCTTTAAGGAAGAATGTATACAGAATTCTTTAAGGATATGGATTGATGTCTGGTTTGTGGTGTGTTAAGTTTGAAGTAACTACCTCTTACATAGGCATTTTAGGTTTTTAAGGAGGTGAATCAGGAATGTGGGAAGATGCTGTCATTCCGGAAAAAATCAGAATCCTGCTGCGGTTTGTTAAGGACTATGGGGTGAAGGACCCTGTGACTCTTGGAGTCGTCTTCAGTATCTTCAATGAAATGGAAGTGATCGAGAAAGCGGTATTCCTGCATGATCTTAATTTTATGTCCGGAGAACCCTTACTGGTTATCGGCTACGATGAATTAATTGCTCCGACCCGATTTACTTACCAGGAATTAGGCTGGATAAACTCGGATGAAATATTTAAGTCTCTGTTCCGCTTCGACCCATACTATATTTACATCGATTTCCCGGAAAAGAGGTTCCCCCGGTGGTACATGCAAATTTCCGAACCCAAACCCCACAAGGAGACGGCGAACCCAGCAGTTACTCCGATAGGTAGGCTGGAAACAGATAATGCAACGTTTCGGTACGTCTACAGAGAAGCTCATATGGTCCCAATTAATTCAGCCCTCGAACTCGGTAATAAAAAACACTTTATAGCCCTGTCAGAAAAATTGAAGAATATAAACCTGATGAAATAAAAATCACCCCGGCATATAGCCGAGGTGGTTTTTGTTTAGCATAACGACTGCCGCTCCCCATGCTCACTATTTGGTAAGCCGACCGGCTAAATATATCATCAGCAGCATCATCGTATTCCAAACACTGTGGGCAATAATAGGAGTCAGCAGGGACCTCGTCTTGTCATACAGATAAGCCAAACCTATACCACCAACGGTTATCGGGATTAACCTATACCAGTCGAGATGAAGACTCCCGAAAAAAAGCGCCGACAAAACCATGCCCGGCCTGGTACCTAATTTAGCGCTAATCACAGGGAAGACCATGCCCCGAAAATACAATTCTTCACTTAACGGGGCCAGAATTGAAACCGAGATAAAAGGAAGCCAAAGGTCTTTAAGTGTCTTCATACCCCTCAGTAGTTTTTCTACCTCCTGGGAAGGCGGCGGGCCGGTGATAATTGTTAATAAGATTCCTATCATGACTACTACAAACCATAAAACGAAGCCGCTAAATATTCCGGTTAATATATTAACACCGGCTTTTTCCCGGCTGAAGCCTAAATCTTTAGCGTCAGCGCCCTTTCGGCGGGCTAAAAAAACCACAGCTGCAATCATCATACCGGCCTGGACAGCAGTCCCAAAAAGCAGTATTACACTTGGCGTACTAGTCCCTGTTATCCCAATCGCGGTAACAATCCCTTTGACAAAACCCCTAAAAATCTTGGCCAATGGTATCAATGTTAACACAACGAGAAGAACAGCTACAGCATCTAACCAGGACCATTTGGGACGATAGGGAAGTACAGGCATATTATCAGTTTCCATTATCATACCCCACCTGCCGGAAAACATTTTAATAATATTATTCTATCACTGACTCTCCATTTTTGCTCATTTTTTCAATTAATGATATGGGTTTTCCCTAAATAAATTTTCGATTCTGTGACATAATAAAAAAGTCAATAACATTATTCCATTAAGCCTGCTAAAATATCTATCGGCCTCAAGTCTTCCTATCTGGGAAAAGGAGGAGGGATTATTGTATAATTGGACACTTTAGGGTTAATATTATTATTCGGTGCCTTTATTTTAGGCGGAGGACTTTATTTTATGTTTCAGAAAACCAAAGTTAAAAATGAACTTCCATCCCCGGTAGAAATTGGTGAAGACAATTTTGAAACAGCAGAGGAAATATTTCCCATCATTGAGTTCCCTCCGGAGTTGGAGCATGAACATGTCCCGGAATTACCATGGGGATATGATGACAACAAAATTACGATTATGGCCCGGGATCCTGAATGGATTTATGCCTATTGGGATATCAGTGAGGAACGGCGTAATTCTTTGAGGCATACTTATGGACCGGGGTGGGATAACTCCCTGCCTGTCCTGCGGGTTTATGATGTAACAGGAATCAGTTATTTCAACGGCTTTAATGCCAATCACCATTATGATACCGTAATCAATGATTATGCCGGAAGCTGGTATATACATGTGGGAGTACCCAACAGAACCTATTGTATAGACCTGGGCAGGATTTTGAGCGACGGCACCTATATTGCAGTGGCAAGGTCAAATTTTACGTTCACCCCGCGAAACAGTATTTCGAACAATGTAGACTCTGAATGGATGCTCGTTTCAGAAAATGAGCGGAAACTTTATTCCCGGATAAGCCCTCTCACAGGGATCAGTTCGGGCGAACTGTTCAACCGGAAAATGCACTAGACACAGAAAGGAATTGATCTAATGCCTAAAGGATACCTTGCTCTCGTTCTCCACGCTCACTTACCTTATGTTCGGCATCCCGAACATGAGTTTTTTTTGGAGGAAAGGTGGTTTTTCGAGGCTGTAACAGAGTGTTATATCCCATTAATTCACGTTTTTGAATCACTCGTAAATGATGAGGTGGATTTTAGAATAACGATGTCTATCACCCCCCCGCTGATGTCGATGCTTACTGACGGGCTCCTTCAGGAACGGTATTCCAAACACATCACGAAACTTATTGAGCTGGCTGAAAAAGAGGTCGAACGTACGAAATGGAACCCGCATTTCCACGGGACCGCCCTAATGTATAAAGATCTTTTTATCCGGGCGAGTCAGACGTTTCATGATAAATACCACCGCAACCTTTTAAATGCCTTCAAGAAATTTCAGGACCTTGGAGTTCTTGAAGTTATTACCTGCGGGGCCACCCACGGTTATTTTCCGCTGCTGGGAGTAAAAAAAGAAAGCCTGAGAGCCCAAGTCGGAGTTGCTGCTGACCTTTACACCAGGCTGATGGGCCGCAGACCCAAAGGCATCTGGCTGCCGGAATGCGGCTATACATCCGGTTTGGATAACATCCTTGATGAGTTTGGCCTTAAGTACTTTTTTGTTGATTCCCACGGCTTGATGTATGCTGACACGAGACCAAAATATGGAGTATATGCCCCGGTCTACTGCCCCTCCGGGGTAGCAGCTTTTGGCCGGGATGTGGAAACATCGAAACAGGTGTGGAGTGTCAATGAAGGTTATCCCGGAGATTACGATTACCGGGAATACTACAGGGATATAGGTTGGGAGTTGGACTACGATTATATTAAACCATATATTCATCCTAACGGCCTTAGGATTAACACAGGTATTAAATATTACCGCATAACCGGCCGGACCGAAGACAAACACGCTTACGACCCGGGCCGGGGCAGATATAAAGCCGAAATCCATGCCGGTAATTTTATGTTCAACAGGGAAAAACAGATCGAGTTTTTGGCCGATATTTTTGACCGGAAGCCTCTGATTGTTTCTCCATATGATGCCGAACTGTTTGGTCATTGGTGGTTTGAGGGGCCCCAGTTTCTGGAGTGCCTAATCAGAAAAATTGCTTTTAATCAAGACACGATCAAACTGATTACCCCCAGTGAGTATCTGCTAAAATACCCCGTAAACCAGATGACGGTTCCGGCCTCGTCCAGTTGGGGATATAAAGGTTACCACGAAGTATGGCTCGAGGGCAGCAATGACTGGATATACCCTCACCTACACAAGGCAGCTGAGCGGATGAGCGAATTAGCCGCAATGTTTCCGCATGCCGAAGGGGATTTACTGAGAGCCTTAAAACAAGCAGCCAGGGAGCTTCTCCTCGCCCAGAGCAGTGACTGGGCCTTCATCATGAAAACAGGGACGATGGATGAATACGCCCGCAGGAGGACTAAACAGCACCTCCATCGCTTTACCGGGCTGTATGAAGATATCAAATGGAACAAGATAAATCCCCAGTGGCTGTCCGAACTTGAAGATAAGGATAACATATTCCCTGAAATTGATTACAGGCACTTCCGACCGGCGCGGGAAGCTACTGGAGCAGCAGTGAACTATTAAAACCAGTTGCTAGGTGCTAGTTCCTAGTTGCTAGTTCTTAGGTGCTAGTTCTTAGGTGCTAGTTCTTAGGTGCTAGTTCTTAGGTGCTAGTTAAATAACTAAAATATGCCTCGTTCCGCATTGAGCGTAACGAGGCATATTGTTGGTTCACGCTCCAGCGCGAACCTTTCATTAAACAGCTGGTAATTTCCGGCTGTTTTTGGGTTTATAACTAGCAACTAACAACTAGCAACTAGCAACTATTGTCGCAGCTGATTTATTCTCTCAATATAAAAGTTTGCCAGTTCCTCGGCAAATTCATAGGAATATCCTTCGGAATAAACATGGTACTGCGGCTCTCCGGCATCAGGCAGAACAAGAGCCCAGCCGTTTTCGTGATATACCTTGATGCCATCCAGGAGCTCCACATGCCTGCCCCTCGTCTCATCAATCAATTGTCTCATGACCTTCCCTTTGGCCATCCACGGGCACTCTGTCTGTTTCCTCGTCATGTAAAATTCGGGAATTCCGTCCACAACCTCGGTCAATGTTACGTCCTTTTGAGCAATGTATTCCATAACCCGCACAGCTGTTGACAGGGCATCATATGTTGTCACAGCCTGGCCGAATGGCCCCTGGGCAGAGACTACTTCCGGCTTCATCGTATCACTCATAAACGCAGCCGGGGCAGTCTTGGTCCTGATTACACTGCCCTGCCTCGACCCGGCAATGGTTTCCACTACTCCGCTCCCCGTAACCGGGACGGCTACAACCGGTCGTTGGGACGTCTCTAAAATAATTAAGGACAACAGTGCCAGGAAGAGGTCTTCACCGATAACCCTCCCTGAATCATCTATAATAACCACGTTTTCGGCATTGCTGTCAAAAACGATTCCCAGATTTGCGCCAGTCCTGGTTACCTCGCCGGCTATAGCTTCAGCCAACGAAGTCATTTCCATTGCAGTATCATCACCGGTGACAGGACCCATATTGATAAGTTCACACCCTAAACCGTTAAAAACATAAGGTATCATCATTTGGAGGCTGCCGCCGGCAAAATAGGTAACTACTCTGAACCTTCTGCCGCTGATGATATCCGGGTTGACAAGTTGAAAGAGGTTCTGTATATATGATTCCGTAAGACCCGGCATATAAGAAACAGTGCCTATATCATTTTTGGAGTGGCGCTGGAAATCGGCGCGTTCAAACTGGTTTTCAATTTTTCGTTCCAAATCCCGGGATACGGCGGTACCGTTACCGTTAAAAAAATTGATGTGAATGCGTTCAGGATCATTGGGGGCTGATTTAACATGGACCCCTGCCTTAACACCCAAAGCCCTTACGGCATTACGGTGGACAGGCGTAACAAGTGTCCCCCCGTCGATTACAGCTATACCTGTGGACATAAGTCCCAGTTGGACAGCGGTTTTAATCATGTGAGTGCAGCGGTGGTGATCTGAACTGACTAGCACCGCCGAGTCCGCACCGGAAACGGCGCCAAAAGCGGCCCCCAATTTGACTGCACATTCAGGGGTCAGGTTGATATTTACCCCGCCCGCAACCCCGTCTGTCCCGAAGAAGCTGCGGCAGGCCTTCGTCCCCCAGATAAGATGGTTATCAAGGGTGGCGCCTTTTTCCACCAGCTTATAGGGCCATATTTTGGTGTTAGGACGGATTTTGACGTCTTCTTCCAGGATACCTCCGTCACCTATCACCGCACCTTCGAAAACCGCAGCCCGGTCTTTTACGGTTACTTTACTGCAGAGTACAGCGCCTCTTATTTCGGCATGCTTTCCTATATAAGTACCGCTCCATATCACCGCCCTTTTCAGGGAAGCATGATCATCAATCTTACAGTTATCACCTAGCACAACATATGGACCGACAGCGCTGTGCCGTCCGATGTGGCAGCCGCTGCCAATTACTACCGGACCGGTTATGACAGCAGTGGGATCAATTTTACAGTTTTCTCCGGCGTAGATTTTGTCTCCCCGGAGGCTGCCTCTGATGTTCAGGGAAACCCGCCCTTCCATCGCTGCGTACTGTGCCTCCTGGTATTGTTTAAGATTGCCGATATCACACCAATACCCTCTTAGAGTAACCCCAAAGAGAGGTTTTCCTTCTTTTAAAAGCAGCGGAAAAAGGTCCTGGCTGAAATCAAATTTCTGTCCGGCGGGGATATAATCCAGGACCTCCGGCTCCAATATATAAATCCCCGTATTTACTGTGTCACTAAACACTTCACCCCAGCCCGGCTTCTCCAGGAACTGCCTGATACCGCCATCCTCTCCGGTAATAACCACTCCGTATTCCAGCGGTATTTCTACCGGTGTCAGAACAAGTGTAGCCAGGGCCCCTTTGGACCGGTGAAAATCTATCGCTTCTGACAAGTTGAAATCAGTCAGGGCATCACCGCTGACAACAACAAACGTGTCTTTGAGAAAACCCTGGGCGTTCTTTACACTGCCTGCTGTCCCCAGGGGTGTCTCCTCAATAAAATAATGGATACTCACACCAAGGTCTGAACCATCATCAAAATATATCTTGATTTCCTGGGGCATATACTGAAGAGTTACCCCTATATCATCAACCCCATGTTTCTTCAATAACTCTACGGCATATTCCATGACCGGCCTGTTCAGCACCGGGACGACAGGTTTGGGCCGGTCACAGGTAAGCGGTCTTAACCGCGACCCTTCCCCTCCGGCCATGATAATTCCCTGTACCATATACTTTCTCCTTTCAGTTATATTCCCATCTAACGGAACGGCTTTTAATGGACCTGCTGGCCAAAAACTCCTGTCCGGCCAAGGTTCTTAATTTTGGCATAAACCGCCGAAATAGGGTCAGAAGCCATCCATGTATCGGTATGCCAGTCAGCCCTTCCGGACTCCCTGATGACCTCCTCGTAGATGTGGAGAGTTTTTCCGGCAACAGCAAACCAGCTGTATTTGTTTTTAGCCTTTTCGTAACCGTTTTCTTTAATACGCTCGGCTAAGCCGGGGTCGCCCAGGACAGCCATAATATTATCAGCCAGCGAATCAGGTGAACCGACATAGCATTTCAGCCCATCGACTCCATGCTCGACAATCTCCCTTAACCCACCGGTATCTGAAACCACTACCGGTGTCCCTGCCGCCATAGCTTCCAAGGCCACAATCCCAAAAGGTTCATATAAGCTGGGAAAAACAGCCACCTTACTCTGTTGAAATAACCGATTTCTGATCTGGTCATTTACATAACCGGCAAAATAAACCCGGTGCTCAAGCCCACGTTCCCTTGTCCTGGCCCGCAGATGTTCTTCGTAAGGGCCGGTTCCGGCTACAATAAACCTAGCTTCCGGGAATCTGCCCAGAATCTTGGGGGCAGCATCGAGCAAAACCTGCACCCCTTTTTCACGCACTAACCTGCCGATGAAAAAAATATACTTTTCCCCATTCGGGGGGCTATGCTTTATCCTTTTTGGACCAAGGCCTGTTGAAAAATCTTCGGCATTAACCCCATTGGGGATAACGGTAATTTTGTCCTCGGGAAGCTGGAAAAAGCCCCCTAATTCCCGTTCCATATACGAGCTGCAGACAATAACCCTCCACGCCTCGTATGTCAGCCACCATTCCACATCACTTATATACCTCTGGTTGTCATTGTGCAGGCCGTTGTTCCGACCGTATTCCGTAGCATGTATCGTAGCCACCAGCGGAAGCTGGAACGAGTGTTTTAAAGCCCGCCCGGCATGGGCTACTAACCAGTCATGAGCATGCAGAACATCAACATTTTTAAGGGAGTTGACGAGGGTTACGCCATATTCCAGTAAACTAAAATTCAAATGCAGGATCCATGTCCGGAAGTCCGGGGATGACAGGCTGTAAGGACTTATCCGGTGGACCTTGACCCCCTCCCGGTCTTCGTACGGAATGGCATCATTTCCGCCAACCGTGATGACATGCACTTCTACCCCATGCTTGGCCAGGGCTTTGGAAAGATGATAAACATGCTGGGCCAGTCCTCCCACGTTTTTCGGAGGATACTCCCATGACAGCATTAATACCTTCAATGTTTTACCCCCTTCTCTTGTTTCTCCGCTTATTTTACCTAGGTTACAAACGGTTTATTCCGCTATTCCAAATCAGACTGTATCTAAATCATTTCCTGTTGTATAATGTTTTTAAAGTCTATAATTAATAATGGGTGGAATAATGCTTAAAAATTTGCTTGATTACATTAAGTTAACTCCTAAATCTCTTATAGCTACTCTAGTAGTGTTAATTGCTCTTGATTTTATTGTGCGATTTTATTGGTTTAATTTATACAATCAACCGGGAGATATGCGTCTCGTGAATCAAGAGATTGAATCTATAGCAAGAATAAAATCCGAATTGCATAAGGCATCAGGGTACAAGATCGTCTTTCTAGGTGACTCTCAAACTTACGGTTCCTCAGTAAAAACTGGTGATCAAACCATTCCAGCTTTCTTGGAGCAAGAATTAAATATACTTGAGCCAGGAGGACAGGTTAAAGTTTTTAATTTCGCATTTAAGGGATATGGGATATCAGAAAACTATTTTTTAGTTAATTTCCTCTTAAATGAAGACATTGATATGGTGGTATACAACCTCAGCACAAGTTGGTTTAACCGGAAAGATCTACTTGAACACAATAATGTTACTACACTACCTGACCTTAAGGTAAAACAAGAAATCACCCGGTTATGTCCAAATCTAGGTCAGGTAGGTTTTCGGAAAACAGTAGAGAACAAAATCAATATTTCAGTTGGAAAGGTATGGAGTCTCTATCAAAACCGAGCAGCGATAGCAATAATGATATTAGGGAAACCCGTAAGAGATAAAATTACAGAAGTTCAGCTAAAAATAATGAATCCTGTTGAGGCAAAAAAAAGAGAGCTGGAGGAGCAACAACTATATCAACCTTGGTACCAAAAAGACTGGAATAAAATCTTGGGAAAAGTGGACTATAAGTTTGGAAACTTTAACCTGGACCCACAAAATCCTCAAGTGGAATTGTACAATGCGATTCTTGAGGAACTAGAACGTAATGAAATTCCCTCTATATTTTATGGCAGCCCTCAAAACTTGGCGTTCTTACAAAAATATTATAGTATGGATAACAAAGCATTTAACCGGTGCTTAGTAACCTTAAATAAAATGACAGAGAACAAGTATGTAACATATTTAGACTATACAAACCTTGTTCCAGATACGTATTTTTCTGACTCAATTCATATGAATGCGCGTGGGAATCGGTTGGTGGCACATCAATTAGCAAAAGATATTGTAAATAGGTGGAAGTGATATCTTGACATTTACTACATGGTTTTACGGTATATTTCTAATAATTTCTTCAATTCTTTATTGGTTTTTACCAAGGAGGCTTAGAAAACATTTTTTATTAACTGCCAGTATGGTCTTTTTAATTTATTCATCACCCTCCACTTTTTTACTGTTGTTGGGCCTGAGTTCTTTTGCTTATGTGGTTAGCATTAAAATTACTGATCGACGGTTAGTATTGATTTCCAGTCTGACTATTCCTATAATGGTATTATTGTATTTTAAATATATTGGTCTAGCGAGTGAAATTCTCAGCAAAATTATCCCGTGGCTAAATATTGAACCTCAAATCACTTTACCCAAGCCTGCATTACCACTAGGTATCTCTTTTTATACCTTTAAACTTATTCATTATCTTGTGGAACGTTTTAAAGGTTCAACGGTCCAAGGAAACTATATTCAATTCTTACTTTATATTTTCTTTTTTCCAATCCTTCCATCGGGGCCTATTGAGCGTTGGCCTAACTTTATCAAGCAAACGATAGAATCAAAAGGTTTTCAATGGAAATACCTGTCCGAAGGCTTGGAGAGAATCATTACGGGCTTATTCAAGAAACTGGTATTAGCTGACATTTTAGCTATGTATTCAGATAAAATTAATACTACAGGCTTGAGCAGTAAAGTTTACTGGATAATTGTTTACGCATATGCATTTAGAATATACTTCGATTTTTCTGGGTACTCGGATATTGCTATCGGCAGTGCAAGAATTTTTGGTTACAAAATAATCGAGAACTTTAACAACCCGTATTTGAAGCGAAACATCTCGGAATTTTGGAAAAACTGGCATATATCATTGACTAGTTGGTTTAGAGACTATGTATTTATTCCTTTGGGAGGAAGTAGGGGGAGTTTTTCCCGGACAATATTAAATACTTTTATAGTTATGGGACTCATAGGCCTATGGCACGGGGGAGCTGTGAACTTTGTGATATGGGGCATGTACCACGGTGCGGGCCTGATTTTGCTTCGTATATATAGCCGCTTAATCTGTCCGAAAATACCTCAAGTTTATCAAAATTCACGGTTCTCTTACTTGGTGAGCAACTTAGTTACCTTTCATTTCGTAGTAATAGGGTGGGTCTTCTTTACTACAGATATAAGCCAAAGTATTTACATACTTCAAAAACTATTTATTTGGGGGTAGACCAGTTGAGAAAATGGTTCCAACCGATGATAAGCGGAATATTTTGGGCTTTAATCATAATTTTAGTAGTATTGTTGTCTACCAGCAGCCAGAAACCTTTTATTTATAACCAGTTCTAGACTATCTAAATAGATCTGGTGAACGCTCCCCCTGCTAAGAGCAGGGGGCTTCCTGGTTAATCGACCGTTGCTTCTCTGTTACAAGAAGTCTTACACAATCTCCCCAGGCGTAACTTCGGGGCGTTCCCGCCC
>PGZN01000081.1 GCA_002840165.1 Firmicutes bacterium HGW-Firmicutes-8 | reverse complement strand
GGAGCCGCCCAGCGCCACGGACGGCGCTTGGGCGGGTGAAACCCAAGGCTCTGCCAGTATCTTCGGTTAGTGGCGGACAAGGAGAACAAGAGAAACCCCGTTGCGGACAGCCGTCCCTCGACCAACGATTATTTGCCAACAAGCCCCGCTCAGATATTTCGCCCGGAGGAAGACACCGGCCCCTCCGGTCATCCCCAAAACAAAAAAGGCTGCCTCTTTTAGGAGACAGTCCTGAGGGTCCTGGAACCGAAATCGGGCCCAACATAAGCCTTAGCATTTATCAACCGGGATAACGGGTCAGGTTAGGGATTGTATTGTCCAGTTCCACTATCACTACTTCGTTGCCGATCCGTTTTACAGCCTGCCACGGAATAATCATATGCTGGCGGTCTATCCATAAATTAAAAACGTTGTTCTTGCGGGGAAGGATGATTGACTGTATTTCACCGGAATTAATATCGATAACCATGTCAGCTTCGCCAATTACACCTAGTTTGGCGCCATCGATTATATTGATAACCTCTTTCCCCGCCAGGTCACTTAACCTTATACAGCTCATAGTCTCACACCCTTTATGAAGTCCGAATTAAGGCAAATAAAAAGACACCCTACAGTAAATATTTATGTTGGGGTGTCCAAGGCTATGCTTGATTATTTGCCTGTAGAACCAAATCCACCGGAATCCCGGGTCGTGTCATCGAGGTCCCCGACCTCCGAAAACTCTGCCCTGGCAACCCGGCTTACAACCATCTGGGCTACCCGGTCCCCCCTGTTTATCTGAAATGGTTCCCGGCCCAGGTTAATCATAATTAAACCGATTTCCCCCCTGTAGTCCGCATCTATTGTTCCAGGGGTGTTGACCATGCTGATGCCGTGTTTTAAAGCCAGCCCGCTCCTCGGCCTGATTTGGGCCTCAAACCCAAGCGGCAGGGCGATAGACAGCCCAGTAGGAATAAGTTTAATCTCTCCCGGCTGCAGTACTTCGGTCTGTTCCACAGCGGCGTAAAGGTCCATCCCGGCAGCGCCGGCGGTCATATAACGGGGCAGCGGGATGTCCCTGCCGCCGGTTGTCCTCTTAACAATCACTTTCACTAGTTCCATCGCCACCACCGTCAATCTATGGCCAGATTTAACTGGCTTACATCCAACTGAGGACCGATTGAGGAAACAGCTATATTGCTGCTGATAAAAAACCTTTCAGCCAATTCCCTCACATCACCGATGGTTACTTTATTTATTCTCTTCACAGCTTCCTCTACAGTGACGACCCGGTTGAGGCACAGTTCCGTTTTACCGAGCCTCGTCATCCTGTTGCTGACATTCTCCAGCCCAAGGAACATGCTGCCTTTCAGCTGGGCTTTGGCCCTAAGCAGTTCATCTTTAGATACCCCTTGAACCCGGATGTTTTTCATTTCTGTGCCGATTAACGAAATAACCTTATTCAGGTTTTGCTGGCTTAAACCGGCATAAATTGAGAACAGGCCGGCATCCCGGTAAGAACTGTGGTAGGTAAAGATTGAGTAGGCCAATCCCCTCTCCTCGCGGATTTCCTGGAACAGGCGGGAGCTGATACCCCCACCGAGAATGCTGTTCATAACATGCAGGACATATATATTTTCATCATCCAGCGGCAGTCCTGGGGTGCCTATACAGAGATGGACCTGCTCGGTGTCCTTTTGTTTGAATTGGACCCGGCACTTGGCCTCAGGCGCTTTATAGTTTCTTTGCCGCTTTTTCTTCTTAAGTTTCCCAAACAAGGGGGTCAGTTTTTCAACTATGACCTGGTGTTTGATATGACCGGCAACCGCTACAACAATGGATTCAGGATCGTAATACTTATTTTTGAAGTTAAACATTTCTTTTTTTTCCAACCGCCCAATTATCTCTTCATTACCGATAACCGGCCGGCCCAGCGAATGGCCGCCCCAAAGGGTGCTCGCGAATATATCATGGACAAGTTCATCAGGGGCATCTTCATACATCTTTATCTCTTCAATGATAACATTTTTTTCCTTTTCAATATCTTCATCTCTGTAAACAGAATTAAACAGCATATCACTGAGCAGGTCTGTGGCAATATCCAGGTGCTCGTCCAGGACCTTGGCATAATAGCAGGTGTATTCCTTCGAAGTGAAAGCATTTAACTGCCCGCCTACGGCATCCAGGGTTTCAGCTATTTCTTTGGCTGACCTTTTTTCAGTCCCTTTAAACATCATGTGTTCAATAAAATGGGCTATCCCGTTGTTCCGGTCATCTTCATCCCTCGAGCCGGCGCCAATCCAAATCCCTAGGCATGCGGACCTGACATGAGGTATTTCTTCTGTGACAATTCGTACTCCATTTGGCAGGGTTTCCTTTTTGTACATTTAATAGAGACCTCCTAGTAAAACTATGACAGCTATTCGTTTAGATTCGAGACATTCACCAAAATTCCTCTAGCTTGATGCAAATAATTACTAGAAATATATCCAAACAAACCGGAGAGCTTCTGTTTCCACCAATCTGTTAAAATGTCCCAGAAACCAATCTCCCTTACATCAACGGCGGCTGTCAAATTTACTTTACCGACAAAATTTTTGTGCAAATAATAACTAACCTCACCTATAATTTGACCTTTTTTCACAGGAGCGGCCGGATATGGATTAAGCCTGACCCTTTTTTCGAGGGCGCCGGGGTCCCGGACCGGTACAAGGATGCCCAAATTGCCGCCATATACAACTGGCAGGACTTCTCTGACCCCGTTTTGGACCTTGTACTGACCAAACTCCGCCCCGGTTACAGCGGCCTGATAATACTCGTAATGGTTAAATCCATATTCAAACATCTTTATCGAATCATTCCACCTGTCACCACTGCGCAGAACGACAGCAACCAGCTGCCTGCTGCCTTTAGTGGCTGATGAAATAAGGCACTGCCCGGCCGCATTGGTCGTCCCGGTCTTGATACCATCTGCCCAGAAATATCTCCACAACAGCTGGTTCGTATTCTGCAGTCTCCGGTCCCAGCCCTGACCCGGCAGGTTTACTACCTTATCCTTTGTCTTGACAATTTCCGAAAATGTTTGATTTTCCAGGGCGCTGCGGGCTATCAAGGCCAGGTCATAGGCACAGGTATAATGGTCCTTGTCCGGCAGTCCATGCGGGTTGGTAAAGTTGGTGTTTACAGCGCCGAGGGCCAGTGCCTTCATATTCATCAGCACAGCAAAGTTTTCCAGGCTTCCCGCGACATGTTCGGCTATCGCGGCACAAGCGTCATTGCCGGAATTGAGCAGGGCCCCGTACAACAGGTCCGACATTGTAAGGACCTCCCCGGCGGAAAGATACATACTTGAACCCTCAGTATATGCTGCTCTGCGGCTGACCGTTACCGGTTCCATCAGCCTCCCGCTTTCGATAGCCAGTAAGGCTGTGATGACCTTGGTCGTACTGGCCGGCGGCCTTTGCTGAAATGGGTTTTTGGCAAACAGGACCTGCCCTGTTTTAGCATCTACTAAAATTGCCGCGGCGGCTGAAACACTCACTTTGTTATCTATAATATTATCAGCCGCGGCATTTGGCCCATAGTAAAACAGGGTTAATAATAAAGTAATAACAAGAGAAATCCGCATGATTTTTTTCAATCCATATCTCTCCTCTGTTCTAATCCATTCAAACCAGGACCATTTAAGGGTTAAACCCGGCTAAATAAACAAGGAGCACAAAGAAAAGCGCTGCTCCCGGTCCCTGCTTCTTTGTGCTCCTTGTGCATTTGGTTTTTGCATTCTGCTGTATGCTTATTTGATGCCAAGGACATCAGATACCGTTGTCAGCTGGTAGCCCTTTTTCTTAAGATCATCAATAAGTACCTGTAATGCCGCTACAGTCGGTTCAGTGGGATGCATCAGGACAATCGCCCCATTATGGGCTTTATCACATACCCTCTTAACTATTACATCAGGTAAGGGCCGCTGCCAGTCCCGTGTATCAATACTCCACAGGATTGTTTTATAACCACTTTCCCCAGCCGCCTGCAGGACGGTGTTATTGAACTCCCCATATGGGGGCGCGTAAAGCTGGGTCTTTATTTTAGTCACTTTATAAACTTCCTGTTCAGTCCTTTTGATTTCATCTATGTTCTCCTCCCTGGAGATAAAAGTCGGGTGGGGATGAGAATAGCTGTGGTTGCCCAATTCATGATCTTTCGCTATCTCTTTCGTCAGGTCTGGAAAGCCTTTAACCCATTCCCCGCCCATAAAAAAAGTCATTTTGACATTGTTTTTTTTTAGAATTTTAAGCATTTCCGGAACATATTCCTCACCCCACACAACATTACAGGTTAAAGCCATTTTTTTTTGCTGGGCGCTCCCCTGGTATATAGGGTCGAAATTGGTTATCGCAGGTTTAAAGAAATTGTACTGGATAATCTTAAACACCATAAAAGCTGCCAGAAATATCAGCAGTATCATCGCAGTCTTTCTGATTATATGGTTTAAGCGAACATAGTATATCTTCATCTGAAAACCTCCGCAAAGTAATCAATTCACCTGTTATTGATATTATTCAGATAAACCACCATATATTCAAAAAAAACAGACCGGTTCAAAACACCGGTCTTTCAAACAGAAAAGAGACGCCTCTATTGAGGCACCTCATTTTTTAACTATTTATTGAGTTTATCACTGACCAGATTCCAGAAACCCGGTGATTCAAAACCCAGGCGCCAGATCGCTATCCCTTTGAGATCGTATTTATTCACAAGGTTCAGCTTAAAGGCAGCGCTTTCAGGGCTTTCAAACCACACTACATGCTTTTGATTGTTCTTCCAGTAGTAGAAGAACGGGGTCTGGTTTACGCTGTCCCATTCAATCGAAGCGCCGTATTTCTGGGCCATCGGTATGGCATTTTTGGCCGGAACGGATTGATATCCCCGACTGTTAATAATCCAGTCATATCCGTAGTTGCCTATTCCAAGCATCAGCTTATCTGTGGGAATCAGTCCCGATGAGTAAGTAATGACCTTTTCCACCCAGGGGTTAGATGCCACCGGTCCGGGATGACCGCCGATATAGTGTTCATCATATGTCATCAGCATTATCCGGTCAGCTGATTCAGCCAGTTTCTTGTAATCAAAGGCCGCTCCCCAACCATTTGAGGGGTCGTCCCATGTTTTGGCCGGTACGGATATGGTTACTTTCAGTCCGTCAGGAGCAAGTTTCTTTCTTAGCTCTGCCATGAAAGCATTTAGGGCCTTACGGTCCCCAGCCGGGATGTTTTCGAAATCAATATTCACCCCGTCAAAGCCGTTCCTGATCAGGGTTTGATATATGCTTGAAACTGTTTCGGTCCTTAATTTAGGGTCCGTCAGAACAGAATGGATGAGACTGCGGTCAAATCCCGAGGAAGACAGGTTGTGAATGAGAGCAAGGGTTTCTATATTATTGTCCCAGGCGGTTTGTAAGGCCGCTTTGGGAGGGCTCCCGGTGAGTTGACCGGATGGTTTTAGGCCATAAGAAAAAGTAGCTACTCCGGTTATATTCTCTGCTGCATTATGTAAAGAATTCTGGGACTGGTTGTCAGAGCTCCAGTCTTTAGTATAATATCCCACTACTTCTTTTTGGTTTTTAAATTTTTGACCTACTACTTTTTTTACGTATTTGTTATCCCATCTTTGGACGAGGCTCATAAAGCCAAGGCCTTTAGCGGCGCTAATACGGGATATCGGTGCAGCCTCAGCAGGACCCGGTGGAGCCAGGCAAAAAAAGATGGCCATCAGCAGAAAATATCCCATCACGGAAACAATTATTTTCTTTATTCTTAAGTGCATTTCCATCCCCTTTCTTCTAAAGATAAGAACTCACCTTGATTATAGAAGTGAAGGGGAAAGTAAAGCAATCCCTGTAAGTATTGCTAATTTAGGCTTAGGGACAAAGGTATGCTAATAAGGATAGAATCCGGTACGATTTTATAAAATTCCTCGGGTGTGGGAATGAAGACCAATTGTCAATTGCTTTCATTTCTTCTTCTCAATCAACGCCTGCAGCTTCCTGACTTCCTCTTTTTTCAGGAAGCGGTATTTCCCCGACTCCAGGCCCGCCAGAGTCAGGAAGCCCATTGCTACCCGTTTTAATTCCAGGACCGGGTGGCCGATAGTTTCACACATGCGGCGGATCTGCCGGTTGCGCCCCTCATAGATAGTAATTTCGAGGAGGGCATTACTGCCGAGTTTCTTCATAAACCTCACCTTGGCCGGTGCGGTCGGGCCATCAGCAAGGCGGAGGCCCTTTTGGAAACGCTTCAGCTTGTCCTTGTCAGGAAGCCCGCTGACAATAACCATGTATGTTTTCCCTATCTCATACTTGGGGTGGGTGAGGGCAAAAGTCATTTCACCGTCATTCGTTAACAGGAGCAGGCCTTCGGTATCCAGGTCAAGCCTGCCTACAGGATATACCCTTTTCTTGATATCCTTCAGCAGGTCAATGACTTTGGGCCTCCCGTGCTGGTCCCTTACAGTAGTCACATAGCCCTTCGGTTTATTTAACAGGATATATATTTTCTCTTCTTTTTCTTTAACGACTTTTCCGGCTACTTCGACTTTATCCTTTTCCGGGTCAATCACTATTCCCATTTCCCGGACAACCGCCCCGTTTACCTTAATCTTGCCTGCTGCAATCATTTCCTCACAGGTCCTCCTGGAAGCAACCCCGGCATGGGCCAGGAATTTATGCAGACGTTCCATTCTGATACCCTCTCTTCAGTAAGTGACTTTCCAAAAAACAACGGCTAGTTGTCCTTGGGTTAATTATCAATATTATACAGCTAAACGGTATTTAACGCAAAAGTAGTACGGAAAAGACTAACCGGCACTGCTCAATGGTTTAAGGGCACAAAGAAGAATTTGAGGTCTTAAGATCACAAAGAGCCAGTGGTACCACATACTGAAGTGTTTCCGGCATAGTTTTGATGTTTGGAATGTGGATAACTTAAAGGTTCTTAAAAACTGTGGATAAACCCATTTATACACACGCCGGCTCTGCCGCCCGCTTTCAATATTTTTATAAAAGTTCTTCCTCTATGATAATACTCCTTTTATCATAATTTCTCCACCAGAAAACAATTTCGCATAACGTATTGGGTGGAAACGAACTTTTCCGGTTCGGCGGCTGGCGCGGGCCTAACCCCTAGGAATATATCTGCCCCTTCCCTACTTAAAACAAAAAGAAACTGCCTCTTTTGAACTGCTCCCTGTCAAGTAGACAGATGAAAAAATAAAACCGTTTTCACTGGGCTCCGTCAAATGACGGGGTCCAGTTTTTATGCAGCGTTTTCGAG
>PGZN01000080.1 GCA_002840165.1 Firmicutes bacterium HGW-Firmicutes-8 | reverse complement strand
GTGTTAATGAAAGAGAGTCCGGCCTAGAATCATATATTTTTATCCGCGGCTTTTAGATTCTGACTTTTAGATATCCGCGTTATCCGCGACATCCGCGGCAGGCTTTTTGTTTTTAAAAATTGATTGCAGCTTTGCTGCGCTAGGCTCTCTGTGGTATCTTTTTAAAACTGGCCGCTGGTCACTGGCCGCTGGCCGCTGTTTAGACCGGAGATGATTGTTTTGCATGACGAACTGATAATTGGCATAGACCTCGGAGGGACCAATATAAAAGGGGCCCTTGTTGATTCCGGGGGTCATATCATCAGCAAACAGAAGGCTGCCACCCTGGCCAATACCGGGCCGCGGGCTGTGGCTGAAAGGATATCCCGGATTATCGGGGATCTTGAATCCCAAGCCGCCGCTGCAGGTAAAAAAGTGGCCGGGATAGGGGTAGGGATTCCAGGGCAGGCGGACCAAACCAGGGGAACGGTGTTCTTCGCGCCCAATCTGCACTGGCGGGATGTCCCCCTGGTAGAATACCTGCGGAGCCGGACTATCCTGCCTGTTTACCTGGAGAATGACGCCAATGCCGCCGCCCTGGGGGAACAGTGGCTTGGCGCCGGGCGCGGTTCTGTAAATATGGTGATGATTACGATTGGGACCGGGATTGGGGGGGGCCTTATCCTTAACGGAAGCCTTTACTCCGGCACGAACGGAAGCGCCGGGGAAGTAGGCCACATGGTCATAGACCCGGACGGACCTCTATGCAGTTGCGGCCAGCGGGGCTGCCTGGAAACCTTAACATCAGCCACCGCTATGGTCCGGATGGCCAAAGAGGCCATTGACCAGGGCAAGAAAACGATTCTGGCCAGGGAGGAAAACCTGGAAGCCAGGGATATTGTAATGGCGGCCCAGGCCGAGGATAAAGTGGCTCTTCTGATAATCGACGTTGCCGCCCGCTACCTTGGAATGGGTCTGGGCAATGTGATAAATTTGTTTAACCCGGATACCATCGTTATCGGCGGAGGGGTATCCAAAGCAGGGGACATCCTATTTGAACCCTTACGCCGGGAAGCTGTGAAAAGGTCTTTGGAAGCCCCGGCTAGGGTAGTGAAAATAGTCCCAGCGGAGTTAGGCAACGACGCGGGGTGTATCGGGGCGGCCAAGCTGGTTTTATTAACCGCAGACTGAATTGATTGCCCAAACACCTCACATAATAAGGGGAGGTGTTTTTTTATGGAATTTTTTGCTGATTGGCATACCCATTCCACTTACAGTGACGGCCGGGGAACAATAGAACAAAATGTGGCGGCGGCGGTGGCCAGGGGTTTGGATGAACTGGCAATCACTGACCACGGCCCCCGCAACATAATTGCAGGTGTGAAAAGTCCACAAACATACTTAAAAATAAACAGCGTGATAGATAACATGAACGGGAAATACCCGGAAATAACAGTCAAATGCGGGGCCGAGGCTGACATAGTCGCCCTGGATGGGACTATTGACATTCCCAGGCAGATTATTGACCGGCTGGATATATTGAGTGTAGGAATCCATCCCTGGATATGGCCGGAATCACTCGAAGGGGCCTGGTCAGTGGTAGGGGTTAACCAGTTGGCCCACTTCAGCAGGGGGTTCCGTGATAAGGCCATGGTGAACAATACCAAGGCTTTAAAGGAAGCGGTAAGTAAATTTGATATCGATTTCATCAGCCACCCGGATCTTGGGTTGCCAGTCGATGTAGCCGAGTTGGCGTCCGCATGTGCATCCTGCGATACATCCCTCGAGATAAACACGGGGCATCATTATGACAAAGAAGATCTCGTTAAAGCGGCTCTGAAACAAGGAGGGAACTTCGTCGTCAACAGTGATGCCCATTTTCCGGAAACGGTGGGTGACCTGGCAAGCGGCGGCGCTCTCCTGGAAAAATTTAAAGTGCCCTGGGAACGCGTTCTTAATGCCAGAGAACCCAATAATGGGAGGAGAAACTGATTTTTTGGCGAACTATGTAGTAACAGTTTGGATGGGGTGGAGTATATGAAAGATATAAAATATGTTATAGTGACGGGACTGTCCGGGGCAGGCAAAACCCAGGCCATCTGGTGTCTGGAGGACCTGGGGTTTTTTTGTGTGGACAACCTCCCTCCGACCCTTATACCTAAGTTTGCCGAGCTTTGTGCACAATCGGAAGGCAAGGTAAATAAAATAGCATTGGTAGTTGATATCAGGGGTGGGGGATTTTTTGACGCTGTATACGAATCTTTGGAGACCCTTCAGGATATTGGGATCAAATGTGAAATCCTGTTTCTGGAGGCATCTGACGAGACCCTCGTCAGGAGGTTTAAAGAGTCCAGACGACCTCACCCCTTAAGTCCTGAACACGGGACAATACTTGACGGTATCAGGGAAGAAAGGGCCAAACTTGAGGAGTTAAAAGGCAAGGCCCACAAGATTATTGATACTTCCGATCTGACCAATAGACAGTTAAAGGAACAAATTACCACACTGTTCGGGGCCGGAAATGAGGACCAAAACCTTAAAATTAACGTGATATCGTTTGGCTATAAGTACGGTATTCCTCTCGATGCCGACCTTGTCTTTGATGTCAGGTTTTTACCGAACCCCCACTATATTGATGAACTGCGGCCGCTGACAGGCAACGATAAAAAAATTCAGGATTATGTTCTGGATTCACCGATTAGTAAAACCTTTATGCGGAGATTTTACAGCCTGATTAAGTTCATCTTACCTCACTACGTTAAAGAAGGTAAAACCAGCCTGGCCATCGCCATCGGGTGTACCGGCGGCCGGCACAGGTCAGTTACCCTGGCCAACAAACTGGCTGACCTGCTGGACAGCAAAAACTATAATATCAGTAAGAGGCACAGGGATTTGGAGAAAGACTCGCCAGGAGTGTAGCATATGAATATATTAAAATGGCTTTATCCCGGAATGCGTATCAAGCGGTGGATATTCCTGTCTTTTCTTGGAGCCATGGCTTTCGGCGCCGGGTTAGTCCTGGTTACGAAGGGGTCACCCTCCGGCATCGGAATATTCCTGCTGGGCATAGGGTTTTTGCTTATTGTGGTGGGTTTTCGCAGCACTATTATCTCCATCATAAAAGTGCTGGCGCCGGTACAGCAGAGTGAAGTGGCAGAATTCATCTACCAGCAGCACCACCTTAAACGCGGCCCTAAGGTGGTAGTTGTCGGCGGTGGGACGGGGTTGTCCGTTCTCCTGCGCGGACTCAAAAAGTATACGAGCAACATCACAGCCATTGTCACCGTTGCAGATGATGGTGGGAGTTCCGGTCAAATACGCGGTGAATTCGGAATCCTGCCGCCGGGGGATATCCGGAACTGTCTGGTGGCCTTGGCTGATAAAGAGTCACTGATGGAGGAACTTTTTCAACATCGCTTTACAAATGGTCACGGCCTAGCCGGCCATAACATGGGTAACCTGCTGATAGCAGCGATGACTCAGATATCGGGTGATTTTGAGAAGGCTATCCGGGAAATGAGCAAGGTTTTGGCTATCAGAGGGCAGGTCCTGCCTGCCACCCTAACTGACTGCTCTCTCTGTGCGGAACTCGAAGATGGCAGTATCATCGAAGGAGAATCCAAAATACCCAGGACCGGTAAACTGATTAAGCGCGTTTTTTTAAAACCCGGTGATTGCGAACCGGTCCCGGAGGCGCTTAATGCTATTTCGGATGCGGATATCATTATCTTAGGACCCGGCAGTCTCTATACCAGTGTCATTCCTAATCTTTTAGTCAGAGGGATGGCGGATGCCATCAATAAATCCGCTGCCGTTACCGTATATGTGTGCAATATTATGACCCAACCCGGGGAGACAGAAGGATATAAAGCCTCGGACCATATCAGGGCTATTCACCAGCATGCCGGGTCGGGATTGATAGACTACGCCATCATTAATATCGAGGACATACCCAGGAAACTGCTGCAAAAATACAGGGAGGAAGGGGCTGTCCCAGTCCGGCCTAATTTGAAGGAAATTGAACAGATGAATGTGATCCCGGTCAAAAGGAATCTTGTTTTTGAAACCGATGTCGTCAGGCATGACCCCAACAAACTGGCCGAGTCGGTCATGGAATTAATCGGGGAGTTGAAGCTGCAGCAGGAGAAATTTCACCTGCCCCTCTTATTTCCGAATAAGCATAAATACAGAGAAATGTAAAGCCCTGCATGTAAGCGGGGCTTTATCCAAGATTAAGTCATCGAAAGTATTTGCTTATTTCAGCACACAAATCTTCAGGCATAACCACACTAACCGGCTCTTGCATTACGGCCTGAAAGAAGTTCAGGTCAGGCGCCCAATCCCTCGTGTTCAGAAAGCACGGCACTGTATATATCATAGGGAAACAAATTGGGGACGAGCAAAGCCTCCCCTCTGGCCAGGCGGCCTTCGGGTAAAACTTCGGGAGTGAATTTGGGAGTGGCCCGGTTCTTTTGTTCCCGACAAAAAGGGCAGAACCCCTTTATTTGCGGGTCAGTGTATTTATCCATATCCAGCGGCTGAGGCTTTATGGCCCCAAAGTGTGAAAAGTGTCCCGTCCGCCCGGTTAAAGGGTCGAAACGCACCTGAAAACTTTCAGTGACCGGTGCAAAGTCCCGGCGCGGGTCGAGAAAGGTACTTGCAGACTCAATGATTTGAAAGTGAATTTTGGAAGCCATAACACCACCCCTTATCAACTTGGTATCCTAATCATACAATATCACTTTTCGGTAAACAACGGTAAAGAAGGATTTCCTCTAAAAGTGTAGAATAAAAACAAAAAGGCGATGGGGCTCGCCTTAACCGCTGTTCTTGCAGCTAATAGCTCCTACCGCACTTTCGGTAGGAGTTTTTATTTTATGTTGAAAAGGGAGGGTTGGTAGCAGAAATTTTCAAGCAATAAGTTAAAGGCAGGTGGCCTGTTTGGATTATCTAGCGGTTGGAATTGCCGGGTTCCTGGGCGCAGTCACCCGGGCCTGGCTGGGCAAACTGATTAATACCGGGTTTGCCGCACATTTTCCTTTAAATACATTGATCATAAATTTAACCGGCTGCTTTGTTTTAAGCTTTTTCCTGAATCTCACCTTCGAGCGGCTGGAAATTAATCCAAGGCTGCGTTTGGGTATCGGGACCGGCTTTTTAGGGGCTTATACGACCTTTTCCACCTTTTCTGTGGAATCAATAAATTTGGTCAGGATTAACCTGGCCTGGCTTTCTCTGGCATATATATTATCTACCTCGCTGGGCTGTGTATTGTTGGCGTGGGCAGGCGCCGTCCTCAGCAGGGTGATAATTCAGCGCGGTAAAGATACCGACAGTCTCCCTGAAGAATTGACCACAGAAGATACACACGCCCAAACACCGGATGTTGAGAGGTAGAAAAATGGAGTATGTTTTTGTAGGTTTAGGCGGAATATTTGGCGCCCTGACCAGATACGGTTTAAGTAAATGGGTGGGCCAGCGATGGCGGGGTGATTTTCCACTGGCCACCTTTGGCATAAATGTTACCGGGTCATTTGTGCTTGGGCTGTTATATGTTTTGTTTTCCAGGGGCGGCGCTGACCTGGGGTATTTAAGAAACCTCACGGCAACCGGGTTCCTGGGCGCTTACACGACATATTCCACTTTTAGTTATGAGATAATAAATTTAATTGAAGACGGGGAAAAAGGTACTGCGGGTATTTATTTTCTGGCCAGTATTATATTCGGACTTATCTCGGCATATGCCGGCATCGTTCTGGCGGAACACCTTTAGAGGGAGGCGTGATAATGGATATCACAGGGAAAGGTAAGCTGTTAAAAATTTATCTTGGTGAAACAGAAAAGTGGCACGGAAAGACATTATACCACCAGGTAGTTCTGAAATTGAGGGAGCAGGGTATCGCCGGCGTTACCGCCTACCGGGGTTTGGTGGGATATGGGGCAGATAAAATACTTCATTCCGCAAAAATCCTTGACCTGTCCGCAGACCTGCCGATGGTTATCGAAGCTGTAGACTCCGAGGAAAATATTAGCAGGGTACTGCCTGTAATGCAGGAGATGGTGCCCCGTGGTTTGATTATGATTGTCGATGTGGACATTGTCCAGTACGGCCCTTTCAAAGTGAATAAATAAAAGGCGATGGGGCTCGCCGAAACTGCTGTTCTTACAGCTAATAGCTCCTACCGGCAGTTATCTAACCCAATGAGGTCATAACTGAAGTAATGGCCAATAATTTCGTCACAGTCATGGGCAACCACGATCAGGGCGTCGGCTTTGACTTGACTTTTCCGGAATTCCAGGTCGCTAATAGACACACAGTTCGTTTAAGAAAGGGAAATGTGCTATAATATATTCAAAATTATTTTAGGAGAGGGTTCCGATGTCCTTTTCGGTAAACACCAAAAATGAACTGGCCAGAATATTGGCTAAAAAGCCGTGCTGTCAGATGGCAGAGCTAGCCGCCATCACTAAAATGGACGGTCATATTCAATTAAGCGGCCAGCACAAGATGGCCCTTCACCTGACCACAGAGAGCGCAGCCGTAGCCCGTAAAGTAATTACTTACCTTAAAACACTGTTTGGTGTTCACACCGATACCCTGATGACAAGGAAAACGAGGCTGAAGAAAAACAACATCTATATGGTCAGAATGGAGCCCCAGCCTGAAGTTGCCCAGGTTCTTCAAGCAGTGGGACTGGTTGACGAAAACGGCCGGCTCCTTGACGAAATTAAGTCCGGCCTGATTAAAAAAGACTGCTGCCGGAGGGCGTACCTGCGCGGTGTTTTCCTTGGAGGAGGGTCGGTAAGCAACCCGGAAGGGGATTACCACCTGGAGATAATTGTTCATGACGAAAACTTTGGCTCCGACTTGTGTAACCTAATGAAGCGTTATGACCTGCCAGCCAGGGTTAACAGGCGGAAGAGCTGGGATGTCGTTTACCTCAAGGGAGGGGAGGAAATTATCAAGCTTCTGAATTTAATGGGAGCTCACAGCGCCCTCCTTAATTTTGAGAATGTCAGGATTTATAAGGATGTCAGAAACCAGGTCAACCGTCTCGTTAATTGTGAAACGGCTAACCTCAACAAAACCGTGATAGCTTCTGTAAAGCAGGTGGAAGACATCAGATTGATTGAAGAGGCGATTGGGCTTTTCAAGCTCCCTGACAACCTCAGGATAATTGCCGAACTGAGGTTAAAGTATCCCGATATGAGCCTGAAAGAAATGGGAGAAATGTTAAGGCCGAAAATCGGCAAATCGGGGGTTAACCACCGTCTCCGCAGACTGCAAAGAATAGCCGAAAAGATAAGAGAAAAGCCTTAACGTTCTAGCGCAGCGAAGCTGCAATCAATATTTAAAAACCAAAAAAACAACCACGGATGAACACACACAAAAATGCAGCTTGTAGCGAAGTAAATATGAATTAATGCAGAAGGTCAAGGTTATAAACCGAATTTTTTGTTGGGTAGAAAAATGAATTCGTTTGATCTGCAACTGTTTTTTTATTTTATTTATATTTTGATTCTAGTGCAAAAACCTCGTTTTTCTTAATTAAAACCTCATAATATATATCGTTTTATTGTGAATTATGGTATAATTTAAAGTATAAGCAAGAAT
>PGZN01000022.1 GCA_002840165.1 Firmicutes bacterium HGW-Firmicutes-8 | reverse complement strand
AGAGCAAGGGTTAGCAGTGACTCTCCGCGCCCTCTTATTTCCAGTGAATCTCACTATCTCCGCGCTCTCCGCGGTTGTTTTTAAAATTGATTGCAGCTTTGCTGCGCTAGGTCCTTTGTGATTTCTTTTCCACTTCATGTGAAACGAGGCATCACTAGCAACTAATATGGAGGTAAATCATGGATAAATACAGCGAACTTTTAGATTTCCTGGCTGCGAGCCTGACGAAAAAAGGTTTTACGATTACCGGCTCCGCTGCCAAGAACCCTGACGGACTGCCGGTTGTCAGCGGGTTTAAACCTGACCTGGTGGCATCATATAAAAATGTCAAGACAGTCTATGGCAAGGTTGAACTGCCGGGTGATGTTTTAACCCAAGAGCAGTGGGACAGGCTGCGGGCCCTGTCCGATAATTCGTCTGTCGAGCTTTATGTGGCCTTTCCGGAAGAAGAAAAAATGCAGTTCATCCTGTCTCTGATAAACGGTAAGCTTGCCGACAGGAAAAACATCATCCGCCTGTATAAGTAGAAAACACTGTCAAGCTTGGTCCTGCCCCATTTACCATTGATTTCCTTTTAAACTGGTATTGAAGCATTATTGTCCCTAAGCTAAAGCCGGTATTCAAGATTTCAACCCGCCAAAGCCGCATTTTAACCCCCGAAAGCCGCATTATAACCCGAGATGCAAGGAAATGTTATTTTTTTAAAGAAGTATATTGGGGAAGAATGTAAGAGCCTCCCATGGCTCTTCACACTCCCAGCAAGGATACCTGCCGACTGCACCGGCAGGTATCCGACTTTTTATGATGTATAATTTGACGTCGGCCATAAAAGACTAAAAAAACGGAAGTTATTTACCGGAGGGGAGGTGTCCTGGCAGAACATTGATTTTTTCCATTGAGGTTTGCCAGGAATGTCTTGAGATTAAATGAGCAAAATGTATCACCACGGGTTGCGTACTTCTGCATGGAATACGGCCTGGACCATACCCTGCCGATATATGCCGGCGGGTTAGGAGTTCTTGCCGGGGACTATCTCAAAGCCGCCAAAGACCTCGGCGCCCCGGTTGTCGGTATCGGCATACTATGGAACCAGGATTATACCGAACAGTTTATCAACGATCATGGATACCCTTATGACATTTATCCCCATTATGATTTTTCCCCTTTAAAAGACACCGGGATTACAGTCAGTCTGCGCATCCGGGGTGCGGAAGTAACCTGCAAAGTCCACATGGTTGATAAGTTTGGGAACGCCCCGGTTTACCTTTTGGATACAAATTTTCCGGGCAGCGAAAACGGCTGGATGACAAAACGCCTTTATGGGGGAGTCGCTCAAGACAGGGTTGCCGCCGAGATGATATTAGGTATCGGCGGAGTAAAGGCTCTCAGGGCTATGGGAATTGATGTTGACATTTACCACTTCAACGAAGGCCACGCAGTTTTTGCCGGCATTGAGCTGATCCGGGAGAAAATGACCAAACAGCAGATGTCCTTCCATGAGGCGTGGAAAGCAACCCAAAGAGAGATTGTTTTTACGACCCATACACCTGTGGAAGCAGGTAATGAGGTATGGAACCATGACCTGCTCCAGCTTATGGAGGCCTATAATGGGCTTAATTATGAGCAGATGCGGGAGCTGGGGGACGACCCTTTCAACGTGACTATCGCCGCCCTAAGGATGGCCAACATCGCCAATGCAGTCTCTAAACTTCACGGGCAGACAGCCAGGGATATGTGGGGTAAGGTATATGAGACCGCCCCTATTATTTCTGTAACCAACGGAGTCCATGTCAATACCTGGCAGGATGAGCGCATCAGAAAAGCCTTTGAACAGGGTGATGACTTATGGGAGCCACACCTCGGATGCAAAAAGGAACTGATTAATTTTATCGCTGAACACACCGGGGCTAACCTGAAGCCCGATGCGCTGACAATTGGTTTCGCCCGCAGGGCGGCGCCGTATAAGAGAAGTGAGCTGATATTCAGAAATATAGAGGTTATTGACCCTCTGCTCACCGAAGGTAGAATCCAGTTGATATTCTCCGGCAAAGCCCATCCTGATGACACCCTGGGTAAGGATATTATCCACCAGCTTGTCAAAATGGACAGGAAGTACCGCGATTCGGTCGTCTTTGTGGAGAACTATAACATGGAAATTGCCCGGCTTATGGTCAGAGGATGTGATATCTGGCTGAATAACCCCAAAAGGCCGATGGAAGCCAGCGGTACATCAGGGATGAAGGCGGCTGTTAACGGTGTCTTAAACCTCAGTGTGGTTGACGGCTGGGTTGCGGAGGGACCCCAGCACGGGGTGAGCGGATGGCTGCTCTGTACCGTTTGCGGCAAAACCTCGGCCTCTGTCAGCCAGGACGAGCGTGACCAGCAGGCCCTCTATAATGTGCTTTTGACTGAGGTTATCCCGACTTATTACACTGACCATTCGAGATGGCATAACATGATGCGGGCCAGTATTGATATGGCCAACTACCAGTTCTCATCACACCGGATGCTTAGAGAATACTATGATGTCATGTATCACAGAACGGTTTTATGCCGGGATAAAAACATCTGTCCCCAGCCCTTTGAGATACCCGCACAGTACTTGGAACAACAACAATATCACTAATATAATGGAGGGGTAGCCATAATAGGCGCCCCTCCATTCTGGTTCGCACCGGCGAACCTTCATTTTAATATTAAAGCGCAAACCTAAGAAGCTCCACAGCGTTCCTTTTTAGGTTTGCCGGTAAACCCCGTCTACGTTAACTTCATTGCTGTTTTTATTGACAAAAGTCTTGCAGCAGGTCTCCATACATTTGTTGACAGGGGTTAGCGGCGCGGTTGATGCCTGCGGGGCATCGAACGTGTCAGGCATACTGGCGCCCATACTGTCTGAAGTAACCATAATCTTGTTAGCTTTGCAGTGGTTCCCGGAATCCCAATAATGACATGTATTAACAGAACAGTAAATTTCCTGATTCATCATATCACCTCCTGCTAGATATTTTTTCCCATTCCGCCTCCCCATATTCTTAAAAATCTAAAAGCAGCCTACCGAATGGTTCCCCTGGAGAAATACGCCTGTCCTGTCCTGCCAATATGGTCCAAAAAAAGAGACTGTCTCTTTTAAGACAGTCCCTGCTTACTACCCTACTAATCTGCATCCCAGGTCAAATGCTCTGACCAGGACTTCCCTGTCACGGTCCATAGCCTTTTCGGCATATGCCGCGGTATCAGGAACACCGTATTTTTTGGCAACCTGCTCCCACTCTTCTTTGGGGAACAAAATGGCGCCTTTGGCATTGATGCCAACAGCAATGATTTCTTCCATAAAACCACCGTTTGTAAGAGAGCCCAGCATCCTGCGCAGAAGCTTAAGGGCGTCATCAGCACATTCGGGTGTAGGGGCCCCTGCAGTCAGGATACATCCGATGTTGCGTTTCTTGGGGTCCAGCCTGGTGATTGATTTGATGCCCCCTCCCGGGACATATGTGATTCTGCTGATTACTCCCATTAAACGGTCTAACAGTATTTTCAGCTGGCCGGTCATATAATTGCCATATATCGGTGAACCGACCACTATCGCGTCAGCCTCTTCTATTTTTTTGACTATCTCCATAAGGCCGTCTTCCTGGCGGCAGATTCCGTCCTGGCGGCATTCCAGACAGCCCTGGCAAGAATTGATATGCAGGTCGTCAACAAATACCGAAGCAGTCTCTGCTCCCCTGCTCCTGGCCCCTTCCAGCACCTTTTCATTAATAATGTCAGTGTTCCCCTGTTTACGGAAACTGCCGTTGATTGCCAAAACCTTCATTAAAGTACCCCTCCCTAAAGATAGACCTGCTTCACTTTGGCGGAATTATCATCCGGCCAATAGAAGCATATATTCGGGAAATATTGAACTATTTCCTTTATACTACTACTTCGTGAAAGTTTGTTTTTTAAACTAAATTTTTACCATATAAATTTCTATGCCGCTTCGGGTTTAACATCAGAGGATGAAAAACGAAAACAAAAGAAGACACAAATTTTAATGTAAAACCAAAAAGCAGTCACAGGTCTTACAAGATCACCTTTCTACTTTACTTCTAACTCATTTTTGAATGAGCAGGCCGGTTGATGGGATGACTGAATGTTATAAGGTTTAATAATAATTTATTCATTAAAGTATCACATTTCCCAAATAGGAGAAGAGAGCAAGGGTTAGCAATGACTCTCTGCGCCCTCTTATTCCCAGTGAATCTCATTATCTCCGCGTTCTCCGCGGTTGTTTTTAAAATTGATTGCAGCTTCGCTGCGCTAGGTAATATCAAGAAATTTGATTAACCCCCACGTTTTTGGGAGCAGCTTGTCTTAAAAACCATTTACAGATGCGAGAGTTTATGGTATCATTTTTTTAGAAAATATCGTATTTTCCTGTAGTTTTTTGCCAATTACTTCCGTTAGCTGGTACTGGCTTAATTTAGTGTTTTTATTGTCTGGCTGGGACAACCATTTTTGACAAAAAAGTGTTTACAGGGAAGACACTTTATGCTATGATTTCTTTAAAATTACCTTATAAATCTACCTAATAAAAGTAATGACGGAGACAAGTAAGTTGCCTCGGTTTGCCCAGGGAGGAAAGGCCGCAGACTGCAAGCCTTTCCCTTATCTGACCAACTGAAATTCACTCCGGAACTGCAGGCTGAAAGGGTTCCCTTAAAGATGTTCCCTTGTAGGCTGAGCCGGCGCTCCACCGTTAACAGGCAGAAGGTATCAATTCGGTCGTCGGTCGTCAGAATTCGGTCGTCAGAAATTACTGGTTAACGACGATGGACTGGGGTTCGTACCTGCAGTATGAGTCGGTTACATCTGTAACCGAATTAGGGTGGTATAGCGTGAAGTATAACTTCTCGTCCCTGTAAGGATGAGAAGTTTTTTTATTTGTGTCATACGGGATAGTAGGACGGTTAGCCCAAGAGGCCCAGCAGAATAAAACCCGTCACCTGTTAGGAGAATTGTAGTGTGAGGAAATAGTTTTTGCAGACCTGTATCACGCTCCTACCGGGTGCTTGACAATAAATAAAATTAATTATTTTAAGGAGCGTGAAACGGTGGTACGGTTTAAGAAAATGTCAGCCATTCTGGTCATAGTCCTCATTATGGGGCTGTTGGTGGCCGGCTGCGGCGGCACAAAAACAGAGACAGACAAAACTACTGCAGAGACAAAAGAACCTTACAAAATTGGAGCCATTTTTGATATCTCAGGGAAAGGTTCTTCCCTAGGCATTCCCGAACGGGACACTGTCAACATGATTATTGATGAAGTCAACAAGGCCGGCGGAATTAACGGTCACCAGATCGAACTGGTTATGCTTGACAATGAGAGTGATGAAACCAAATCAGCTCTAGCTGCAAGAAAACTTATTGAACAGGGTGTTCTGGCTATCATCGGTTCCAGTCAGAGTGGAACTACATTGTCTACACTGGAAGCAATCCAGAAAGCCGAAATCCCCCTCGTGTCGGCTGCTGCCAGTATTAAAATTGTTCAGCCGATAGCTGATCGCAAGTGGGTATTTAAGACAGCCCATAGTGACGCCCTGGTAACTGAAAAAATCATCACCTACCTGAAGTCAAAAGCCATCACCAAAGTTGCTTTCGCCAGCATGAACAACGCATACGGGGACAGCGGCCTGAAAGAGTTCACAGCTGCTGCTGCCAAAGGCGGTGTGACGATTGTGGCTAAAGAGAAATTCGCACCTGAAGATACGGACATGACACCCCAGCTGACTAATATCAACAGGGCAAAACCCGAAGCCGTTATCTGCTGGGCTATTCCGCCGTCAGCTTCCAGTTTTACAGCCAACTATCGCACTCTTGACCTGAAGATGCCTCTAATCCACAGTCACGGTATTGGCAACAAGAAGTTTATTGAATTAGCCGGAGACGCCGCTAATGGTGTGATTTTCCCGGTTGGCAAACTCCTCGTGGCCGAAGGCCTGGCTGACACTGACCCGCAGAAAGCAGTCCTTGTAGACTATGCGAAAAAATTTGAAGCCAAGTACGGCGCCCGCAATACTTTTGGCGGTCACGCCTGGGATGCTCTCAAAGTAGTCCTGGCAGCCCTGGAAAAAGCCGGGCCTGACAAGGTTAAAATCAGGGATGAAATAGAAAAGACCCAAAACTTTACCGGAATTTCAGGTGTCTTTAATATGTCACCGACTGACCACAACGGTCTAGCTTTAGACAGTATGGTCATAGTAGAAATTGATAAAGGTAAATGGGTTCTCGCCAAATAAATTTTTGCCACGGTTGTCAGGGAGGCTCTCTTGGGCCTCCCCGGCGGCCGGAATTACTTAAGGAGGAAGCCATGAGCCTAGCCAGCGAATTACTCCAGTATGTTCTCAGCGGCCTTACAATGGGCGGCATTTACGCCTTGGTAGCGCTCGGATTTGTAATCATCCATAATGTCACAGGAATAATTAACTTTGCCCAGGGTGAATTCGTCATGTTAGGGGCCATGTTCATGGTCACTCTCATCGGTGTGGGGGCGCCTACGCCGCTCGCCATAATATTATCTGTTATCCTCGTTATGATTGTCGTGGGAATTATTGAATTTGGGGCTATCCGCTCCGCCAAAAAGGCCTCTCCGGTTACCCTCGTTATTATCACCATCGGTTTGTCAACAGCCATCAGAGGTATCGCTTTACTGGTATGGGGTACTAACCCATACAAACTTGCCCCCTTCACCAAAGGAGGGCCTTATCATATCGGTGGGGCTACTATAGTCCCCCAAAGTCTGTGGGTTATTGGTACAACTGCGGTTTTGCTGGCCCTAACTCTCTTTATGTTTGAATATACATATTGGGGCAAAGCCCTAAGAGCCTGTATGGTTAACAAGTTCGCCGCCCGCTTAATGGGCATCAGTCCGAGCCGGATGTCCCTGTTTGCTTTTGTATTCAGTGCAGCATTGGGCGCCCTGGCCGGTATGGTTATCGCACCTATTACTTACGTAACTTACGACATGGGTCTTATGCTGGGTCTGAAAGGATTTGTCGCTGCAGTCTTAGGCGGTCTCAGCAGCACCCCGGGAGCCGTTATCGGCGGCCTGGCCCTCGGTGTCATCGAATCCCTGGGAGCCGGACTCCTGTCTTCAGGATATAAAGATGGAATATCATTTATTATCCTCCTGTTAGTTCTATTCCTAAAACCCGGAGGAATCTTCGGGACATCTGGCACTAAACGCGTCTAATCTAGGGAGGGTTTGTATGGAAGATCTCAAAAGGCGTAAACGTCTTCGGCATTCTTTAATTGCCCTATTTACAGTTATAATTTTTATTCTTCCTTTTATCATTACAAATAATTATTACCGCAGTGTCCTTGTCATTATAGGTATATACACGACAGTAGTTGTCGGCCTCTGCCTGCTGATGGGTTATGCCGGACAGATTTCCTTAGGCCACGCCGGTTTTTACGGTTTAGGGGCCTACGTCTCAGGTGTCCTGACTTCCACTTACGATGTTTCCCCGTGGATAGCTATTCTGCTCGGCGCCGTCGGGACCGGACTTGTCGCCTATATAATCGGCATCCCCATTTTCAGGCTGCAGGGGCACTACCTGGCCTTGGCCACCTTAGGGTTAGGACTAATCATCCATGTAGTGATGATGGAAGAGGTAGATATTACCGGCGGTCCGTCAGGCTTGACTAAGTCCATCCCTTACCTGTCTATCGGCAGGTTTGAGCTGAATACTGATTTTAAGTACTATTTTCTCGTTTGGATTGTAGCCTTAGCCGCCATCATTCTCGCTAACAATGTCGTCCATTCCCGCATTGGCCGGGCTTTGAGGTCAGTTCACGGGAGTGAGTTCGCTGCCCAGAGCCTGGGGGTTGATACCGGTAAATACAAGCTTCAGGTTTTTACCTTGAGCGCCATCTACGCAAGTGTAGCCGGCAGCCTTTATGCCCATTACATTACATTTATCAGCCCAAGCCCGTTTGGCCTGATGACCTCCATTCAGTTTCTGGTCATGGCTGTGGTAGGAGGCTTGGCAAGTATTTGGGGCCCGATTTTTGGAGTTACCGCGATTACGCTTTTAACCGAAGGGTTGAAATACATCGTACCTAAAATGATTCCCCAAGCCGGCGGCGAATATGAAATTGTCGTCTATGGAGTTATCCTGGTCATAATTATGATTTTTCTGCCTGAGGGCATTACTTCCGGCATCGTAAACATTTACGAGGGATGGCGGCATAGAAAGGAGCTGGCCGATGTCACTTCTGGAGATAAGTAACCTGACTAAAAGCTTCGGCGGCATCCTGGCTGTAAATGAAGTAAGTTTTTCGGTTAACAATGGAGAAATTATTGCTGTCATCGGTCCAAACGGCGCCGGGAAAACAACCCTTTTTAACCTTATGACAGGGATTTACCAACCTACCGGCGGTCAAGTCCTGTTTAACGGCAATAATATTATTGGCATGTCCGCTCACCGAATTGCCGGGCTCGGTATTGCCCGGACATTTCAGAACCTGCAGATATTTAATAACATGACCGTTCTGGAAAACGTTATGGTCGGCAGGCATACCAAAAGCAAAACAGGCTTGCTGGGCGCTATTTTCCCGATCAGCCGGGTACAACGGGAGGAACGGGAGATCGTCGAAAAGGCCATGAAAAAACTGACTTTGGTGGGTTTAGCCAATAAGGCTATGGTAGGCGCCGACAACCTCCCCTACGGGAGGCAGAAGATGCTGGAAATATCCAGGGCAATAGCCCTGGAACCGGAATTACTGCTTTTGGATGAGCCGGCGGCCGGACTGAATTCGACAGAAACCCGCAAACTGGTGAAAATTATTTATAAACTCCGAGATCAGGGGGTAACTATTATCCTAGTAGAACACGATATGGAAACTGTTATGGAAATTGCCGATCGGCTGGTGGTGCTTAATTTCGGCAACAAGCTGGCGGAAGGTACCCCGGTAGAGATTCAGAACAACCAGGAGGTTATTGCCGCTTACCTGGGAGAGGAGGACCTGGTATGTTAAAGGTTGTCCAACTGGACACTTACCACGGAAGAATTCGGGTCTTAAAAAACATTTCTCTTCATGTTGAAAAAGGAGAAATCGTTACCATCGTAGGAGCCAACGGAGCCGGTAAAAGCACCCTGCTGGGCACGATAGCAGGTGTTTATAAACCCAAATCCGGTAGGATTTTCCTCGGGACGAAGCAAACGAGCTGTCTGCCGGCCGAAAAAGTGGTCAAAGACGGTATCATTCTTGTCCCGGAACGCCGGGAGGTTTTTGACTCCCTGTCTGTGCTCGACAACCTGAGGCTCGGTGCTTTCCACCGTTACTACACCGATAAAAAAACGATTGAAGGAGATATCGAAAAAATCCTAGCCCTTTTCCCACCCCTGGCCGGTAGAGAAAAACAGCTTGCCGGCACTCTTAGCGGTGGTGAACAGCAGATGCTGGCAATTGGCCGGGGATTAATGGCCAACCCAAAGGTCCTGCTGCTTGATGAGCCGTCATTAGGTTTAGCCCCACTAGTCGTCAAAGAAATATTTGAGATTCTCCTCAGCTTACGGAAACAGGGGACTACAATTCTAATGGTTGAACAGAATGCCAAGGCCGCCCTAAAGGTTGCCGACCGGGCTTATATCCTCGAAAGAGGCGTTATCTCCCATGCCGGCATGGCCCGGGAACTGCTCCAGGATTCCAGGGTCCAATCAGCATACCTGGGCGCCAGGCTGCATGCGTGAGAAACAGTGGAGAGTGGTTAGTGGCGAGTGGTGAGTGAACATTCGAGAATAAAATGTACAGATTTAGAAAAAAAGAGAGTTTGCGAAGCAAACTCTCTTTTATATCACCTCTTATTCCACTCTCCACTCTCCACTCTCCACTAATCACTCAACACTGCACCTATTCATTCTTATCCAGCTGCAGAACCTTGGGAGTAGTGGTTTCATTAACTCTGAATTTTTCCTGTTCGGCCGATATTCCTGCTCTGTGATGAGCTGCATTGTCTTCAAATTCATCAGCCTCCACTGCCATTAGCAGTTCCAAGTCTTCAGCCCTTTCATTCCATACATCCGTCCTGCGTTTTCTAACCAAAACAAGCACCTCCAGGCAAAATATTTTTTATTAATTTTCCCCCCCAGCGAAAAAATATTACAAAGGAGATAACAAAAGAGGCTGCCTCTTTTACTTAGGGCACAAGAGGGGCTGGTGTGTCCCGGAAGATAGAACAGCTGAGGGGTTGGGTATTTTATAAGGGTTTCCCTGGCGCTGACGTCGTTGGCAATCTTGCTGCCACCTGCAGGCCGCAAGGCAAGGGGTCCCTCCCCAAATTGTTACCGTAACTCGGTCAAAAAACGACCGAGTCGCCGACAATTTGGGGAAGCCCCTCCGGCCTTCTCCAAAACAAAAGGGCTGCCTCTGTTGAGACAACCCGTTACGGGGCTAAGGGCAGGGATATTTCCACAGTTGTCCCCTCCCCAACTTTGCTATAGATATTGAATGAACCTTTGTGTTCTTCAATTATCCTCCGGCATACCGACAGCCCCAGCCCGGTGCCGTTGGGTTTTGTAGTAAAAAAAGGCCTCCCGGCTTTATCTAATACCTCCGGCGCCATCCCACGGCCATTGTCTTCGATTTCAATTTTGGCTGTTTTGGGGTCTGTCTTTTCCAGTTTGATTTTGACATATCCTCCAGCACTTGTTGCTTCCAGGGAGTTTTTAATGATATTAATCAAAATCTGTTTTAAGTGAAGTTCATCACCTTCCACAATCAGTGCGGCATCTCCTCTAACTAACTCAAGGTTGATTTCCCGGAGCAGGGCTTCGTTTTTCATAAAACTGAAGGTTTCCTCAGTGAGCGCTGCCAGGTTTACCTTCCCGACTTCCATTTTTTGCGGCCTGGCCAAAAGCAGGGTCTCCCTGACAATCCCTTCAATATGGTCCACACCGCCCGAAAGAAGGTCGAGGATTTCTATATCATCTTTATACTTTGGTTTGCTTTTCAGCAGGTCGGCAAAACCTTTTATAGTAGTCAGCGGGTTCCTTATCTCATGAGCCATACCGGCGGCAAGCTCGCCTACGAGGGCCAGTTTCTCGGCGTTCTGGCTTTTGATAAGCTGATCGCGATGCTCGAGGGAGGCCTTGTAGCGCCAAAGGACGAGTATCGTTAAAGCAAGCAGTCCCAAGCTGAGCAGGTTTCTGGTAACTGTAGCAATTATGGGAGTGGTAATATCTGAACTGGGCTGGAAAGCCACCAGGTACCATCCCAGGCTCTTCAACCGGATCTTGGTATAGATATTCATTTTACCGCTGCGTGTGCCGGGCCGTTCTACAACTGAAAGGTCTTTACCCACTTCATACTCGTAGCAGGCGGAGTGGATAAGTGTTCTTTTGTTGTCTACCGTTTTATCATAAATGAAGTTCCCGCTGCCGTCCACCAGACTTAAAAAACCTGTTTTGCCGACCTTAATTGGGTCAAGGAGATTCTTGAAAAAATTAATTGGAAGAACATTACCAACTACCCCAATTATATTCCTGGAATTATCGAAAACCGGTGCGCAAATGATAACCACATACTCATCAGCAGTAAAAGATTTTTCCTGTCCCGAGATAAGAACCCGGCCCTGTAAAGCGGTCCGGAAATAAGTTTTTTCTTTGATGTGTGACAAGCCGCGGGTGTTGAGCTTATGGGTATAGGTAACTATTCTTCCCTGCTTATCGGCCACGAAATAATCTTGATTGTCTGGTTTAAAACTATCTACAATCCGCTGCATCGTGGGTCCGTCAAAGTTTTCAAAGGCCGGCATTGATACCATGTTTACCATATCTGCTACTTTTTCGTTGACCTCGTGTTCAACGAAAAGCGCGCTGGATTTGGTAATCATGATGTTTTTGTCAATTTCCGCTGCTTTTCTATTATTGATATTTTCATAAATATAAAAATAACAAATAAGTGCAAGCGGCAGCGCAATCATTAAAAAGGATGCAATTTTAATTTGCAGAGAATTATGTTTCACCATTTGAACACCTTATGGAAGCTGTTTTCTTCCGACAAAATCAGACTTCCCCACAGACTGTTTTTAAACCCTCTTAATTATAGTAATGAAACTTGTACCCATTCAACCTTTTCGACAAAGGATACTAAAATCCAACACAACTATACTATAAAAACAAAAAATGCGACCTGCCAAGTCTGCGTAAACGAGCGCATTTTTCACCATAAAAAAACGCCCGGAGGCGTTTTTTTATGAATGTTTTTAAGCTACAAGTTCCTTCTCTGTTTCATTATTAAAATCAAGCACCAAGATAGTACCTTCTTTTGATGTAAATAAATGAAAATACAGCTTATAATCCCTATATAATCTATTTTCGCCAATTTTCTACAAATTCCTTCTTTTTTTTGAGCAATAACCATTCGCTCCCCCTTTTCGACCGTTCATTCCCCATTTTCTGCCGCTCACCCGTTGGTTGTATAATTGGCATATATTTTTGTGCTAATATAGTACGGGATATGTACATCTTTATCTACATTTTTAGTTATTGGCATTTTGGTTGGGATTTGCTTAAGTCGCTGTTAACCTGCAGGAGACTATGTACCATTCCTGATAATTCACCGCAAGTTTGGCGCCAATCTATGTACATATTAATAGACACTTGGAAGGGGGTGAGGTTTTTTCCGACTGGCCTTTAAAAATATCGATTACTATTTGGGAGGGGATTTATTATGTCAGAAGACAAAAATGCGAATTCCATAGCCGACCCAGGGCCTCTCGGCCTGGCCGGTTTCGCCATGACAACGTTTGTATTAAGTATGGTCAATGCCAAACTTGTACCCAGCACGATAGCCGCCACTTTTTTGACCCTTGCGCTCTTTTACGGTGGTATCGCTCAAATGCTGGCCGGGATGTGGGAATTTAAAAAGAACAATACGTTTGGGGCTACGGCTTTTACTTCTTACGGGGCTTTTTGGCTGGCTTTGGCCTCTATCGTGCTCCTTGAGTCACTGAAGATAATCAACTTCGGAGCCGACAGAAACATAGCCATCGGCCTTTTCCTAGTAGCCTGGACTATTTTTACCTTCTATATGTGGATTGGCTCTTTTAAAACCAACAATGCCCTTGTTTTTGTTTTTACGACCTTGGTCATCACCTATGTTCTTCTCGACCTGGCTGAATTCAAGATTATCTCCAGCAGTGTGCCCGGAGGTCTTATGGGCCTCGTCTGTGCCGCCGGAGCCTGGTACACGTCAGCTGCCGGGATTATTAATTCTACATACGGAAGGGTTGTGCTTCCGGTTGGTCCAAGGGGCCCAAAAGCTAAAGTCATCAATACACCGGAAATGAAAAAGGCCAGAGCCTAAACTGAAAAATGATAAAAGGGGGTGTCCACCTGACACCCCCTTTTTTTATAGCCGAAAATTAAAAGGGCGCCGTGTGCGCCCTTTGGGAGGGAAAAACTTCTCATCCTCCATCCGATAGGGTAGTCTGTGCTACCCTTCTACTTGTATTGTAATTCAACTTTGACCTGAATTCAAGGGTGGATTGAAAGATATTATGTATACATGAAATAGTTGTAAAATTTGCCTGAGAGGATAATATCTCACCGTGTCGAAAAACAATATAGATACCACATTCATGCTCTATTAACGGGGTGAAAGGTTTGCCGGGAAAAGATAAAACAGAAGCTTTACTCAAAGCGAAAATCAGTGAACAAGCCTTTGCCGTCGAAAGGGTTTACTTTGTCAAAACCGATAGGCTGCATAATCCCCGCAAAGTCAACCCCTTCAAATACTTTCCGGGCAGTCTCCCGGTACTGGTATCAGCTCCCCATTCCGTACGTCATATGCGTCAGAAAAAAATTAAACCCTCTGACGAATTCACTGGTTCAATCGCCTGTCTACTGAATACCCTGACAGGTTGTCACAGCTTAACAGTAGCTAAACTTTACGGCGGGGACCCGAATTTTGATGATAAGTGCCTTTATAAAGACACCCTGGGTAACCTAGCCCTGGAACACCGGTTTCGTATCGTTATCGACCTGCACGGGGCATCACAGGAACACGGTTTTGATATAGATATCGGCACAATGAAAGGTTGTTCCCTGTTAGGCCAGTTCAAATACCTCAAGCTATTGAAAAAATACCTTCACGAATATGAGATTACAGCAGTTTCCGAAAACCACTTCACTGTCACCGGACAGAATACTGTTACGAATTATGTCTCAGGTCAGCTGGGCATTCCGGCCCTTCAGCTGGAAATCAACAAGCAGTTCAGGGCTCCTCGCCAAAACGCCAGGGATTACTGCCGTATGGTCGGATCCTTGGCTGACTTCATCCGAAGCGTGGTAAAATAAAAAAAGGCGGTCAGAAAATCATGGAGATACCCAACGATAATACCACACCAAGAATCCGGTTCCCCAAAGAATATTCCTCGTAATAACTCACGCTGCTCCCCTCTTATCTGGTTATATTTAATGAATTCGCTAACATTCTGAAAAGCCTGGATAGGAAGTGTTAAAATGCCCAAAATCTATGTCATCACAAACAGAACCCAAACCAGCGGACGGTCGCTGTCTTCTGTTGTAAAAGAAGTCATCGCGGGAGGCGCCGATGCTGTAGTCCTCCGGGAAAAAGACCTGTGCCCGCTGAAGCTCTATAGACTAGCTGATAAAATAAAAGAATTCTGCGCGGGGACGAAGACTAAACTCTTTATTAATTCGAGCGTGGAAGTGGCCTTGGCCTGTGATGCGGACGGCGTCCACCTAGGCTATGGCAGCCTCCCTCTGGAAATAGTCAGGGGGATTCTACCCGGTAAAACCATTGGCGTTTCCGTCCACAACCGGGAAGAAGCGGAGCAGGCCCAAACCGGACGCGCCGACTACATCCTGGCCGGTCACATATTTTCAACCGCCAGTAAGCCGGGACGATCCGGACAAGGAACTGAGTTTATCAGAACGCTGGTTTCAGGAACATCCCTGCCGGTTATTGGAATCGGGGGTATAAACGCCAAGAATGCCGGTCAGGTTATCCGGGCCGGGGCAGTCGGAATTGCCGTTATGTCGCTGGTTATGGAGTCTGATAATATTTGCGGTATCCTTAACCAACTACGTAAATCCATGACCTAAGTTAATTGAGTGCAATGACTTTTGTCCTTCTCATGCTTTTGGCCTTGGTACCCCTGATAAAGTCTGATGAGGGTAACAAGTGCGGCCAAAGGCCGGGGAGTGATGCGTTTTTTCTGCATGGGTTGATACCTGATAAGATTAACCCCAATGGTTTTGCCTTGGATATTTTTATTATTTTTCTGGTCAGCGGAATAATAAACCTCGCCTACAAGTGGAAGCACAAGACGGTGACACCCCGGATTATAAAACTGGTTATTGTGACAATGGTGGCAGCCGCTCTGATATCGATTGTCGCGGCAGTGATTATAATAAAATGGTTACAATAAAGAACATAAAACAACCTCTCCGGTCTCCGCGGTTTTTTCTGCTAAAGTAGAACTATGTTGAGTAGAAAAGAAGGATACTCATATGACCTGCAACTGTTTTTTGTTTTGTTTATATGTTATTATTTGCTCTAAATTCTCGGCATCCATATCCGTGTTCATCGCACAGTAATCCGTGTTTATCAATCCGTGCCATCAGTGTTCATCCGCCCGGAGGAACATACCAGCCTCTTCTGTGCCAAATATGAAAGAGGCTGGATTTTTAAGGACTTTTCATATTTCTTAAGACGGAATATAATAAACAGGGAATGCCGTAGAATAATATTAACCAAACCTAAGGAGAATTGCCTTGCTAAAACTGGTGAATGTATCAAAAAGCTATAACAAAGGAACTATTAAGGCAGTTGACAACCTAACACTGGAGGTACGCCAGGGGGAAATCTTTGGATTTCTCGGTCCCAACGGGGCTGGAAAAACTACTACCATCAAGATGATAGCGGGCCTTTTGGAAAACGATACCGGTTCAATCGTAATAAATGATATAGATAACAAAATAAACCCTCTTAAAGCAAAAAAACAGTTCGGTTTTGTACCCGACTCACCGCATATTTATGATCGTATTACAGGGTTGGAATACCTTAATTTCCTGGGGGATGTTTATGGTGTTCCCTCTAATGAACGGGCAGTTACGATAAAAAATCTGTCCGGGCTTTTTGAATTGGAGGATGCCCTGGGGGATATCATTCAAAGCTATTCCCACGGAATGCAGCAAAAACTGGTCTTAATTGGCTCACTAATCCATAACCCTCCGGTCTGGGTTCTGGATGAACCCATGGTCGGCTTAGACCCCCGTTCTTCCCATAATTTGAAGCAGTTAATGCATGAGCGCTGTGACAAAGGCAGCAGCGTATTCTTCTCCACTCATATTCTGGATGTAGCTGAAAAGCTCTGTGACCGCATCGGCATAATCCATAAGGGACAGCTTATTTTCCACGGCGCCATGGACAAACTGCGCGGAGAAAAGGCAGGCAGTGAATCTTTGGAAAACATTTTCCTGGAGATGACGGAGTAATGAAAACCTTTTGGGCAGTATTGAAAACACAACTCAACCAGACATTTGGCTTCTCATATTTCAGGTACCTGTATAAAAACAGCAGGCCCAGGTTTTTTCGCCGGCTGGCTTTTGTCCCTCTCATGCTTTTGGCCTTGGTACCCCTGTTGAAGTTGATTACCGATATGTACAGGATGGTTTTTGAAGTGCTGCACCCTCTCGGCCAGGATGCCCTCATCTTTGCCCTGGCATTTGTATTGTCCCAGTCCCTGGCCCTCGTCTTTGGCCTGTTCTATCTGATGTCACATTTTTACCTCGCTAAAGACCTGGATATACTAGTGCCCCTGCCGGTCAAACCCTCAGTTATCCTGGGCGCCAAATTCCTGATTGTCGTTATCAGCGAATACATGGTTATGCTGCCTATTGTCCTGCCTGCCCTCTTTGTTTATGGGGTAAATACCGGCCCTCCCTGGACTTTTTGGATTCTGGCATCATTTATCAGCCTTCTGCTGCCTATCTTCCCCCTGGCCCTCTCGTCCATCTTTGTGATGCTTCTGATGAAGGTAACAAGTGCGGCCAAAGGCCGGGGAGTGATGCGGGTGGCCGGAGCTTTTTTCGGGATATTTATCTTTACCGCTGTCCAGTGGCTGCAGTACCGGTTTCGAAAAAGCGGGCCGCAGGATATGTCAGACCTGATAGCCGGGCCAAACGGCCTGGTACATTTAGTTACCCGGAAGTTTCCACCCAGCCTTTGGGCAGCAGAAGGACTGCTTCATTTCCCAAAACCGGCTGGCTTCTATTATCTAGCCCTTTTTACAGGATCGACCCTCGTAATTACAGCTGTCCTTTATTTCCTGGCAGACAGGGTTTTTTATAAGGGTTTGATTGGTGGTAATGAAGTATCTGCAAAAAGGAAAAAAATTGTTACAAATAGAGAAACCTTCAAAGCCTGCAGTCCCTTCCAAGCCCTTTTCATCCGGGAATGGAGAAATTTAACCCGCTCCGCTTCGTTTCTGATGCCTGTCCTGGTAAATACGCTCATGTTCCCTCTGGCTTTGGTTGTCCCTGTCATATTTGCCAGCGGAGAAAATCTTGCTGGACTGGTTAATAAAATTCAGGCCGATATCTGGTTTCGGTATATTGTCATTTTTATAGCCGCCGGGTTAATAACCTGGCTCGGGGCTGCCAACTGCATCGCTATCACAGCTCTGTCCCGGGAAGGACAAACCTTTTGGATATCCAAAATACTTCCTGTATCGCCCTTTTTGCAGGTTTTATCAAAACTGGCCCTGGCCTTTGTCTTCCCCTTATTTTTAACCGGCTTGGTTTTGCTTGGTGAGGCCTTACTGCTTCATTTTCCACCCGGCCATCTGGCTATGCAGGCCCTCCTAGCCATGATAGGAAGTTTGTTAATTATGGGATTCAGCCTGCACTTAGACCTCCTAAACCCAAAATTGGACTGGACAGACCCCCAGCAGGTCATGAAACGCAACTATAATGCCATAATTTCGGTGTTTTCGACGATGGGGTTTATCGGATTAAACGCCGGCTTTATAGTATTTCTGGCGCAGGAAGCAGACCTTTCCCCGTCCCTCACCTATCTTTCCGTAACTGTATTGTGGCTTTTACTGCTGGGGCTTATCACCTGGCTGCTGTTCAGCAGAGTGGAAACGTGCTACCGGAAAATAGAACTGTAAAACACCCTCCCCGAGCTTGACGATTAAATTATGCCTTTTATTGAGTAAAGAACTGGGGAAAACACTCAACGAACTCTTTTGGTTAGAGGGGAAAAACTCTTTTGGTAGAAAGCTGATGTTTGTTTAATGCCCGTTAGCCTTTGTGTTAAAAAAAGAATCTGAGCCCATATTTTTTAATTGCAGCTTTGCTGCGCTAGGATCTCTGTGCTTTCTTTTATTTTTTGTTCCGGGCGAAGACCCGGTACAGCAGGTAAATTATAAAACCCACCGGGAACACAGAAAATGATATTCCGGCCCACAGCCAGGGAGAATGTCTACCGGATCGGGCCACATCCTGATAAGTCCACCATCCCGCCCAAATGGCAAGCGGGAGCATGAGCAGACCAAATAAACCGCGAAAAACATTAAAACCGATAAAAAACATAAAAACACCTCCTCCCGTACTTTGATTTCTCTCTGTGTTCTCCGTCTTTTCTCCGTGCCCTCCGCGTTTGCTTTTTTGTTCTTAGTTTTTCATACTTCTGCTGGTGCCGCGAAGCGGCATGGACATCTTTGTGGTAAAAAAAACAAAGTTCGGCTACGATTTCAGCTTATTATTATACTAACTTCGGAAAAGCTCGCCCCATCGATCTGATACTCTCTTTACCGTTTCTTTCGCCGGTACCAGTTCCGCTGGATAAGGTGGTTTTATGCGGGCATCAATGAGTATCGGGCCCTGGTATTCGATTTTATTATGTCTGACCCGGTAATCGGCGTAAACATCCCAGGCCGGATCAAAACGCGTAAATACAGTCCAGAGAAAAGTGGTCTGGTCGGTAATTTTGTCTGTGTCGTCAACGAGAATAACCATCGGCCAAGGCGCCAGTTCGCCCTGCCCGTGTTTGACAATCTCCCCGGCCAGTTCCGGCTCATTTTCATATGTACTTCCTGAAATAACGAGGCAGCCCCGGCAGTACGGTTTAATCTTCTTAATGCCGGGCAGCGCGCCGCCATTGTATTCGCCCGGCAGCTCACGGACAGGCTCCCCTAACCCGAGCATGACCGCCTTACTGCCCCGGTTAAATTTGCGGCCGGTGTAATCCAGGGTATCCATGGAAGTGTCATTGATAATCAACAGGTCCCGGTTAGGGTTGAACCGCATCAACACATTTTCGAGCAGAAGTGGGAAATCTTTTAGGTTAACTGGTATATCAGTGATAATCAGGAATTTGGTCAGGGTTAACTGCCCCTCACCTAAAATCCTGAAGGCATGAGCCAAGGCCTCCCGGAAATAGCTTTCCCTGACCACTGCGGCAGCCAGGGAATGGAAACCCGCTTCGCCATAGGTCCAAAGGGTTTTTACTCCCGGCATTAACATTGGAAACATCGGAGCAAGCAGATCCTGCATCCATTCACCGATATAATAATCCTCCTGACGTGGTTTCCCCACCACGGTAGCAGGATAAATGGCATCCTGGCGGTGGTAGACATGGTTAACATTGAACACCGGGAAGTCGTGGATGAGCGAATAGTACCCATAATGGTCGCCAAAAGGCCCCTCAGGTTTCCTGACCTGGGGCAGCACCTCGCCGCAGATGGCAAACTCGGCCTCGGCTATCAGCCTGTGAGCACATCCTTCAACTTCTGTCATATTAAGCTTCTCACCCATCAGAAAAGACGTATATATAAGTTCCGGCAGTGGTTCGGGCAGCGCGGTAATTGCAGCTATGACCAGGGCCGGAGGCCCGCCGAGGAAGACAGTTACCGGAAGTGGCCGGTCCATTTTCTCTGCCTCGTGGTAATGAAAACCACCGCCTTTATGAATCTGCCAGTGCATACCGGTTTGATTCCCTGAATATATCTGCACCCGATACATCCCCAGGTTGTGCTCCCTAGTGACAGGGTGTTCTGTATAGACCAATGGCAGGGTAAGGAATGGGCCGCCATCCTCGGGCCAACCGGTGATTACCGGCAGTTCCCCGAGATTGACCGGCTGCTGTTTACACTGCAGAACAGGCGCCTTGGCCCTGCCGACATTGCGGAGCCCGCTTTTGGCCAGGCCCAGCAGCCAGTTCCGTTCCGCCCAAAGACTGCTTAACTTGGGAGGCAGTAATTTGTCCAGGGCGCCGGCTGCTTTTCGCAAAATTTCCTCCGGCTTAGGACCGATAGCCATTTCCACCCGGCGGGGGGTGCCAAATAAATTAGTCACCACCGGAAATCTGCTGCCTTTAACCCTGGTAAACAACAGGGCAGGCCCTTGTTCGTCCACCACCCGGCGGTGGATTTCCGCCAGTTCCAGGTTGGGATCTACCTCCACATTAATCTCAACTATTTCTTTTTCCCTTCTAAGCGCCTCAATGAAACTTCTTAAACTGCTATGCATCTTAGTCTCCTACAATCTGCCTGATCTGCTCAATTAACAGCAGGGCAGCCTGCCTGCTGTTTTCGACCAGGACCCGTATTTCCCGTTCCTCCGCGTTGTCAATATGAATCCCTGTTACCACAGCTGTGGTCTGGCCTGTCTCCAGGCAGACCATTTCGGCAACCGGGACAGCCACTTCCGTATCCTTATGGCCGGGCACCGGAGAAACCCACATATCACATGATATCTTACCGCCGGACCGGCCCGACCGCGGTACACACAAGGCCACCCCGCCAACATGCGGCTTCTCTCCCCCGGTTATCGTAACCGATATCCCGTCAGAGGTAACAACCGAAGAAATATGTATTTTGTAACGTCCTTCACCATAGGAAACCTTTATTTCTTCCAGATACATAAAAACCATCCCAATTTAAGAATTATTCCTCGGATGTATTCTACAAAGTTAGTGTTATCCCTGCCCGGAAATATTATTTTATATTGAATCAGGTCTAAAGATTTTTTGTTAGATTAACGATAATTTTTACATAAGTCTGCATTAAAATGCATCATCCCGGAAAAAGGAGTTTCCGGTAGAGAATCATTTCAAGGAGGAATATTAATATGAAAATTGCCAACTCAACTATCGCTATGGTCAGTAACCGCACCTACCTGGAAAGGTACGAAAAAAGCGAAAGCCTGAAAATGTGGGTAGGTAATACCAGACCTAATTTTGCAGGAGAAAATCAACTCCCGGGACAAACTCCGATGATTCAACCGGTCCCCAGCCTCCAAGACTATATCGTGGAGCTGTCTGAAGAGGCCACAAAACCAATTCCTATCGAAGAAACGGAAAATGTCGACTTCAGCCTGAGCGAGGAAGACAAGCTGAAAATTATGCTGATAGAAAAGTTCATAGAAACCCTGACCGGAAAGAAAATAAAGCTTAATGTAGGGGATTTAAAAGAATTTGAAAAAGACTGTCGTAAATTAACAAATGAGGCGGAAAAACTTCAAAACGAAGCCCAACGAAACCAGGCCCAGCAAAACCAAGCCCCTCAACAACAGGGTTGGGGACTTGAATATGATTATCACGAATCATACTATGAAAGTGAACAAGTCTCGTTTGCTGCCGAAGGGGTTATTAAAACAGCAGACGGTCAGGAAATCAATTTCTCCATTGACCTCAATATGTCGCGACAATTTATGCTGGAACAGAATATCAGTATCAGGGCCGGTGACGCCAAGAAGGTTGACCCTCTCGTAATAAATTACAGCGGCGCTGCAGCCGCATTAACGACTACCAAATTCAGTTTTGATTTGGACTCCAACGGGACGGCAGAGCAGATTTCGTTTGTCCGCCAGGGAAGCGGTTTTTTGGCCTTAGACATAAACAATGACGGAGCCGTTAATAATGGGAGCGAACTGTTTGGGCCCACGACCGGCAGCGGCTTTGCCGAACTGGCCGGATATGATGAAGACAACAACGGGTGGATTGACGAAAACGATTCCATTTACAACAGACTGCGGATTTGGTCAAAAGACACCCAGGGTAATAACTCACTGGTAGCCCTTGGTCAGGTAGGAATCGGCGCCATATACCTGGGCCATGTATCGACCCAATTTGAAATGACTGACAACCAAAATGAGTCTCAGGGCCAAGTTAGCCAAACAGGTATCTTCGCCAGTGAAAAAGGGACCGTTGGTACAGCCCAGGAGATAGATTTAACAGTATAAAAAATATCCCGAAATGAATTGGGGCTGTCTCATAATTAAAGAGACAGCCCTTCTGTTTGTAGGGAAATTTTGAGTCTACTTGATATGATTATAGTAAACCATCAATTGAAGGTACCGCTGCCATCAATGCCCGGGAATGAAAATGCTGCGGGCAGGCAAAAAACTCGGCCTTCCCGGCTGTCTCCACAACATCCCCCCGGAACATAACCACTACTTGGTCAGCCATGGCTTTTACGACCCGCAGGTCATGGGTAATCAGCAGATACCCAATGCGGTGCTTGGACTTAAGGCTGTTTAACAGGGCAATTATCTGGGTTTGGACGGTAATATCCAGGGATGACAAAGGCTCATCCAAGACGATGAACTCCGGTTCAGCAGCAAGGGCCCGGGCAATAGCAACCCTCTGCTTCTGCCCCCCACTGCACTGGTAGGGATAACGTGCAGCGAAGTCACTGCTTAAACCGACAACCTGCAGGAGTTCGGCCAATCTCAGCCCACAGTCCCCTTTGTAACCGAAGTTCCGTAACGGTTCGGTGATTATTTCCCCAACCCTCATTTTAGAGTTTAATGATGAATAGGGGTCCTGAAATACAGCCTGGACAGCTTTATGGTATGACCGCAATTTATCGCGCCGGAAACTTTGGACTGCTTGTCCTTTGTATTTTACTTCACCGGAAGAAGGTCCAAGGAGGCCTAAAATCATCCGGCCAACTGTTGTCTTGCCGCTTCCGCTTTCCCCAATGAGGGCTACCGTTTCCCCCGGTTTAATGGAAAAACTTACACCCTTCACCGCATTTATCGTAAACATTTTAGCTAATCCGTTACGCACGGTAAATGTCTTAACTAAGTCTTGGACTATGATTTGCTCATGTTCACTCATAAAAACCCCCGCTTTATTTACGCTGACAAAAAAGGCAGGATACCGTCCGGTTATCATTAATAATCAAAGGTGCAGGCCTTTCGGTCCGGCACCGGTCCCGAGCCTGGCGGCACCTCCCGGCAAACGCGCAGCCCGGAACGTCTTCATAGGAACTCGGCAGATACCCTTTGTTAAAATCACATCCTAAATCCCCTTCATCCAAGCAGCGGTAAATTTCCAATAATTCAATAGTATACGGATGCAGAGGCTGCCGTAGAATTTCCGAGGTGAGGCCTGACTCCATGACCCGCCCGCCGTACATTACTAAAAGCCGGTCACAGTTCTGGGAAATAACACCCAAGTCGTGGGCAATCAAAATCATCGATAATTCGCTTTTCCTCTTAATATCCCGGATTGTACCAAGGATTTGGGCCTGAATCGTTGTATCAAGTGAGGAAGCAGGTTCATCAGCAATGATTATTTCGGGGCCGCAGCTTAAAGCAATCGCCAACAGGACTCTCTGCAGAGCCCCCCCGCTGAGCTGGAAAGGGTAAAGCCTGGCTGTCTGGGATGGGTTCGGCAGCTCAACAAGGCCAAGAAGCTGAACTATTCTCTGCTGTTTCTCACTTCCGGACAAGGCAAGATGTACCGAAAGTACCTCCCCGAGTTGGTCCCCTACCGTCATGACAGGATTTAAAGCCGTCCCGGCCTCCTGGGGAATAAGCGCTATTTTGGCGCCCCTTACCTGCCCGTACAAGCCATGGTCAGCAAAGAGGTCTTTTCCCTCATACCAGACCTCTCCGTCGACTATCCCAGCCCCTATATTCCGTGCTAAACCCATCACAGTATGGGCGGTGACACTTTTACCAACCCCGGATTCACCTACAATACCCAGAGTTTCTCCCCGGTTGAGGCTAAAACTTACGCCATCCACTGCTTTAACCGTCCCATGGGTAGTCTTAAAATACGTTTTTAAATTGTTAGCCCTTAATATTTCCATGAGTAACCTCAATTCGTTCACGCTGCTTAGGGTTTAACAAATAACCTAATCCATCCCCCAGGAGGTTGAAACCAAGCACGGTTACTATCATCGCCAGCCCGGGAAATATGACCAACCAGGGAGCGGCCGCAATGTAGTTTTTGGCATCAGCCAACATAACCCCCCAGCTTGGCGCCGGAGGTTGAATTCCCAAACCCAGGAAGCTCAAGGCGGTCTCGTCTATAATAATGGCGCCTAGAGACATTGTTCCATAGGTAATTACCGGAGCGAAACAATTAGGCAGGATATGTTTCAATACAATTTTCAACGGATGTGTCCCGGCTATCCTGGCAGCATCGACATAAGCCATACCTTTTACAGAGATAACCTGCCCCCTGACCAATCTGGCAAACTGGGGCCAACGAATAATCACCAGTACACCCACCAAGTTAGCTATCCCGGGGCCGATAAAAGCCATCACAATCATCGCCAGCACGAGGGGCGGAAAAGACATGAACACGTCGGAAACGCGCATCAGTACTGAGTCCAGAACCCCACCGAAATAACCGGCAAGCATGCCTAGGAACGTGCCTAGGAAAAGGGTTAAGGTCAGGACCGTGATTCCTACGGTCAGGGAAATTCTCGAGCCATATACAACCCTGCTGAAAATGTCCCGTCCCAGAGAATCGGTCCCAAAAAACGCCGACCCTCCTGGGGAACTCAGAGAGGCGGAAAGGTTTTGGGCTAATGGCTCAGAAGGTGAAATTAAAGGAGCAATTATGGCCACAATAATCAAGAGAGTAATAATCACGCCGCCTGATATAATAGTTTTATTTATCTCCGTCATCCCTTTACCGGTCAGCATCGGAGCCCTCCCTCACTATCGCGCTGGCTATCCTGGGGTCAAGCCTGATATATGACAGATCAACAAGCAGATTGACGATAACTACGATTAAAGCGGAAAAAAGCAGGGCCCCCCTGAGGACCGGAAAATCCCTGGCGTTTATAGAAGAAAATATCAGCCTGCCCATGCCCGGAAGGTTAAATATCGTTTCCGTTAATACGGCTCCGGTCATAAACATCCCGAAATCCATCCCAATCTGGGTTATTACAGGGATGAGGGCATTCCTCAAACCATGGTTTATAATTACCCTATTAAAAGGCAGGCCTCTGGCTGTGGCAAACAGGATGTATTCCTGGGTCAAAACCTCAAGCATGCTGGCCCTAGCCACCCTGGCATAAAAAGCCGCCGAGGGGAGTCCTATGGCCAGGCCGGGTAGGACATAACTGATTAACCCCCGGCCTGAACCCGCTATCGGAAACCAACCCAGCCATACTCCAAAGAAAAGCTGCAGGAAAAGAGCAAGCAGAAATGACGGCATCGAAAATCCTATCATCGCGCCGTAATTCACAGCCTGCCCGATCGCCCGCCGGTCCTTCACCGCTGCTAGAATCCCGACCGGGATGCCGACAATTATAGTCACAATAAGAGATACCACGGTTAGTTTAATCGTCACCGGCAGCGCTTCCAAGATAACTTGGTTGACAGACCTTTGTTGAATATAAGAAAAGCCCAGGTCACCCCGGCAAATATTCCGCATAAACCCGAGGAAGTTCTCCCCGAAAGGGATGTCTAAGCCCAGGGCTGTTCTAACATTAGCGTAAGTATATGGGTCGATATGCTGCCCCAGCATAACCCGCACTATGTCTCCGGGGACAATGTAAAACATCAATGACGAAATAAGGGCGACTCCCAGCAGTATCGGAATAAGGATGAGTAACCTTCTGACAACATATTTAAACAATGGCAGCTCTCCTAACATTGTTCGTCGACCCAAAAAGGAGGTTTGCCCACCTGCGTGGGCAAACCTTTCATCATAAATTAACGGGAAATCCAGACACTGCTGAGAGGCACCAGATCCATGGGGTTTTCATTAATCCCATTGATATTTTTACCTTTAAGGTACAGGGATTGAGAGTGGAAAAGCCATATGGCGGGAGTATCCTGAATTACTTTTTGCTCGACTTCCCTGTAAAGCTGCATCCGCTTTACCTCATCGGTTGCAGTCTGGGCCTCATCCAAAAGCTTGTCCACTTCCGGGTTGGTGTAACGGAAATAGTTTTCAGCCTTGGAACCGAATAGTGGATTGAGAAGACAGCTGACGTCCAGGGTATCCGCTGCAAAGTTCAACCTAAACATTTCATAGTTCCCGTTACCCACATCCTGCTGGTAGACAGGCAGGGGCAGACCCTTAAGTTTTATTTTGACCCCAATCTCTTTTAACTGGGCCTGCACAGCTTCGGCGATTTTTTGGTTTGTTTCACGGTTATTATTAAATGATAATTTCAGTTCCGGCAGTCCCTGCCCCTTTGGATAACCGGCTTCGGCCAGAAGGGCCGCAGCTTTGGCGGGGTCGTATGTATAACCATTTAGGTCTTTATTGTACACAGACATCCCCGGAGGTATAACTCCCTTGGCTGGCTCCCCCCGGCCTTCCAGGACAGCTTTAATTATCCCTTCCCTGTTAATAGCAAAGTTTAATGCCTGACGGAGTTTCACGTTATCTTTAAACGGAGTTTTCGTCATATTAAACCCGTAATATTCGATATCCCACATCCTGTTTCGTAAAACCTGGCCGGCAAATTCCTTTTCCACCAAACCTGTCTGTCCGGGTGGTACACGGTCTGTAAAATCCAGGTTGCCTGCCCGGAATTCATTTAAAGTTGTTGTCTCATCAGCAATAATCCTAAAATCAACTCCGTCAAGGTATGCTTTGCGACCATAGTAATCATCATTCCTAATTAGCTTGATAATGTTTTTCGGCTCCCATTGGGAGAGTTTAAAGGGACCAGAACCGACTACTACATCCGGCTTGGCTCCGGTTGCGGTAAAAGCTCCTTTAAATTTTTCAACGGTATCTTTGTCAATTACACCGGCGCCTGGTTGGGTCAGATTGGACAGAAAGCCGGGAAACGGTTTGTCAAGAGTTATCTGAATGGTATATTTATCAATTACTTTTATCCCTTCAGTTGAAGCCGCTTTTCCCGACAACCTAGCTTCGGCGCCCTTGACCGGTTCCAGCAGCCAGGTAACTTTTGCAGCAGTGGCAGGGTTCAGCACCCTATCAAGGGAGTACATGAAATCCTCGGCAGTGACCTCTTTACCGTTGTGGAATTTAGCCCCCTTCTTTAAATAGAAGGTGAATACCTGGTTATTCTTATTGTCCCATTTCTCAGCATGGGCCGGAACAATCTTGTTCATCGTAAAGTCAATATCTACCAACCCTTCATATATTTCCTTCCCCACCTCTATCCCGAGTTCCTCGTCAAAACCGGCCGGGTCAAGAGAAGCCGGGTCATTAAGTAAGGAACACCTGAGTACACCCCCAACCATTAACTGCTTTCTGTTAGCAGCCTGTTCACTGTTTGTCTTTTTATTCCCGCAGCCGTTGAAAAGTAACATAGAGATAATAAAAATTACTAAAACGTGCAAAACAATCATTTTGTTTTTCTGCACCAGATCTGCCCCCTTCACTTAAATTAACCTAGGAAACATGTTATCTGGCAATAATTCGACAAATTTCCATAAATCCCTGCAAAGTAGTGTGCTTTTCTTGTTATAAAAAAAGGCACCGGGCTTAGAGCCGGTACCTTAGTCCTTTTGGTAGAGGTATCTGTACCATGAGTAATTTTTCAACACCTTTTTGACGTACTTTCTTGTCTCTGTAAATGGTATCTGGTCAACGGTGGCATGTTCACCGGACCACTGTTCCTTTTCCAGCCATCCCCGGACATTCCCTCTCCCGCCGTTGTATGCTGCAACTACAAGAATCTTGTTGCCCTTAAATTCCTCGTTGAGGTTGCGGAGATACCAGCATCCAATCTTAATATTGGTCTCTGTCTTATACAGGTCACCCGGTTTAAACCCCTTTAGATCCATCTTACCGGCGGCCCAGCTGCCGGTTTCGGGCATTATCTGCATAATTCCCCTGGCCCCCATGGCTGACTCGGCGCCTGAGTTAAAATTGCTTTCAGTTTTTATGATAGCTGCTACGAGAAATGGGTCAACATTGTTGCGGACAGCCTCAGTAAAGACCATGTCCTGATACGGGAATGGGAAGAAAACCCGCCAGAACGCTTTGCTGCTCAAAATAAGGCCAAGCCCAACGAGGATTATAACAACCATCAAATTCTTATTAAATCTGCGTCTGTCAACTGTCAATGCGTCTCCACCCCGGATCCCCCAAAATGCTCTTTCCATATCTTCCTGACTGTTTTTTCAGTGGAATCAGCATCCCTGGAATTATCGATAATAACCTGAGCATATTTCTTCTTCTCAGATACCGGCATCTGGCTGCGAATCCTCGCCAAAGCCTGTTCCCTGGTTAGCCCGTCCCGCTGGATTAGTCTCTCAATTTGAGTTTCTTCCGGAATGACGACTAACCAGACTTCGTCCACCAATATGTCAGAATCAGTCTCTATTAATAATGGCGCGTCAATAACAAGAACCTTATCAGGTCCGGGAGCGGACCTGCGGAAGGTATTGACTTCTGCCTGTATCTTCTCAACTATAACCGGGTGGGTTATAGCATTCAGCTTCTCCCTTTGCTGTGGGTCGTTAAAAACCTTACTGCCAAGGATTTGGCGGTTTACTGTCAGGTCGGGGTTTAACACCCCTTCACCGAATGTCTCTTTGATCTTCCGCCAGCCTGCGGTACCTGGGGCAACAACCTCCCTGGCTACTATATCCGCATCAATAACCCGGGCTCCAAGTTCTTTTAAAATCCCCGATACGAGGCTTTTTCCGCTGGCAATGTTTCCCGTAAGACCGATAACGGGCATAACCTCTCTCCTCACCTGTAACGTCAAATCTAGTTTAATATATTCAGGCGAAATTATACTTTTCCTATTCCGATAGGTTCCTGAACATTTATCTTATTCGCTGCATACTACCAATTACCTCCTACGAACGTTGTCAAAATAAGATAGAGCATGACAACATCACACTCCATATAAACTCAAAAGGTTCGCGCTTCAGCGCGAACCCAGCTCTTCTAAAATTTCACTTGTCAACTGTCAACTGTCAACCGTCAACTGTCTTGTTATATCTTCATCACCCGCGCCACTCCCAGGCCTATGAGGACCCACCCCGGCAGGACTGCCGCTTTGCCGCCCAGCCATTTGGCGGCATAACGCTTACCTATATAAACCCCCGAACTGACCAAAAGGAATTTAACCACCCCGACAATTATCGGGGTTACAAGAGGTCCGAATCCGGTCATGGCAGCTCCAAAACCGGCTCCAAAAGCATCCATGGCCAGTGCCAAACCAAGCAGTAAGGCTTCCTTAATACTAAGATATCCCGATTTATCAATATCGGCTACAGTCGGCTCCCGTAATATCTGGATTACCAGTCCAAAGGCCTTGATTCTAAAATTAAGGATTGGTTGAACGCCGGAGGGTTCCCTATTGTCATCGTCAGGCGTCTTTTTTGTATTTGACGACCATGTGTGAAGCACTATCCATAAGCCTACCAGGATTAGAATTGAAGCCCCAATCCCTTCAGCTGCTTTGATCGATATATATTCTGAAACCAGATGGCCAAACAGCATCGATATTCCTATTGTCGTGGATGAGGTTAAACTGATGACCACCAGGGATAATATCGGTATCCTGATCTTTCTCATACCATAAGCTATTCCCGCGCCGAACCCATCCAGACTTAAGGCAACCGCAAAAGCGATAACAGATAACAATTCCACTGTGCCGGCCCTCCCCTTCAACAATTCCCCAGTTTCACTACACTATATGGATGGGAGGGCTAAGGTGTGCCTGTACCCGAGTGGCCAGTTGCGTGCCAGGTGACAATTGACAATTGACAATTGACAATTAAAAAAAAGACGCGGAGAGCGCGGAGAAAAGATGGAGGACGCAGAGAGTTAGAGTTCATGCTGACTGAGGTAGTTCTAAATTCAATTTGGACTGACGGGTTGGAGTTTTTGTATATACCCCGACGGGGTACCAACTTCGGGGGTTATAATGCAGACTTCCGGCCAAAAAAATTAAGGCTTTGCCTCAAGATATGGCAAAACCCTATCACCTGTCACCTGCTATAGTTTTTGGCATTTCGGGCAGAAGTGTGAGCTGCGCCCGCCAATGCTCTTCCTTTTTATTTCTTTACCGCATTTCACGCAGGGTTCGCCTTCCCGGCCATATACCCTGAGATTCCCCTGGTTGCTTCCTTTGTTGCCATCACCATCGACATAATCTTTGATCGAGGTACCTTTGTTTTCAATCCCTTCCTGCAGAACTGTCCTTATGGCCAGGTACAGGCGGGAAGCCTCCCGGGGAGTAAGACTGGATGCTATTCTCTCCGGATTAATCATAGCCCTGAACAGGGCTTCATCGGCATAAATATTCCCTATGCCTGCAATAAATGTTTGGTCCAGCAGAAGGGGTTTAATTTTGGTTCTTCTGTTGCGCAGTTCTTTTTTGAAAAACTCCCTTGAAAAGGTTTCACCCAGCGGCTCAACACCGAGCCCTTTGAGCCCGGGGAAGTTATCCAGTTCCCTTACCGAAACCAGACTAATTTTACCGAACTGCCTCTGGTCGGCAAACCTTAACTGGCACATGTCACTTAATTTAAATATTATATGTGTATGCCTGACCTTTTCCTGTTCCGGGGAACAATACAGCAGCTGACCGGTCATTCTCAGGTGAATAACCATAGCGATACCTCCGGTCAGGTGAATTATCAAGTATTTACCCCTGCGGTCAATTCTGGTGATTTCCCGTCCCTTTAATTCCGAGTTTAATTCTAGAGGGGAAACGCCTTTGACCATCTTTTCTAGAAACACTTCAGCCCCCATAAAAGTTTTTCCCTTTATGTTCTGCTCCAGGGAACGCCTTATGGTTTCTACTTCCGGCAGCTCTGGCAAGGTCTATCATCTCCTTGTATAAGTTGACATAACTTTTTTCACTACTATTATAACAAACGAACTGCCAGAATTCATTGTTATTTATTACCGTATTTCAATCTAAAAAGCAGCATACCAGTTCAGAATATTTGTCAGTTCCAAGTATTTGACAGGATAACAGGATAAATTGGATACAAAAAAACAGGATTTATAAGGCAACTTTTGCCTTCTTCCCATCACCTGATAATATCAACAATCTCTTTAATTGATAAGTTCAATATCTCTATAAATCTTGTTAATCCTGTTATCCTGTCCAATATCATTTGCTATGAATCTTCTCCATGTTATACCAGTTGAAACCTTTTTTCATATCAACAACCAGCGGTACATCAAGTTTGACGGCATTTTCCATACAGTCCCTGATTAGAGGGATGATCCGGTCCATTTCCTCCCCCGGGACTTCAAATATTAATTCATCATGGACCTGCAGGACCATTTTCGATTTAAGTCCGGTCTCCTTCAATTTTCGGTTGACTCTAACCATCGCCAGTTTTATGATATCAGCGGCACTGCCCTGGATAGGCGTATTCATGGCTGTCCTTTCACCAAACCCTCTGACATTCCGGTTGGGGCTGAAAATATCAGGGAGGTACCTGCGCCTGTTCATAATTGTACTTACATACCCCTGTTCACGTGCCTTAACCACAATATCATCCATGAACCTTTTAATACCCGGATAACGGCGGAAATACCCGTCAATATAGCTGCGGGCTTCCTTGCGGCCTACTTTGATGCTGCGGGCTAAGCCAAAATCGCTAATTCCGTAGACTATCCCAAAATTTACAGCTTTGGCGCTGTCCCGCATTTCCTTGGTGACTTCCTCATCAGGAACCCCGAATACCTCTGAGGCGGTATGAGTATGGATGTCCTCACCGGCCCTAAAGGCCCGGATAAAGTTTTCATCACCGGAAATATGGGCTAAAACCCTCAGTTCTATCTGGGAATAATCTGCCGCCAACAGGAAGTGCCCCTCTTGGGCAGGTACAAACACCTTTCTGATCCGCCGTCCTTCCTCTAACCTGACAGGTATGTTCTGCAGGTTGGGCTCGGTACTGCTCAGCCTGCCGGTGGCCGTAACGGTCTGGTTAAAGGTTGTATGAAGCTTACCGGTGCGGGGGTTGATTAAACCCGCCAACCCATCCACATAGGTTGACTTAAGTTTTGATAACTGTCTGTACTCCAGGATCCTGGCCACAATTTCATGTTCATCAGCCAGTCTCTCTAATACTTCCACATCAGTGGAATAACCGGTTTTTGTCTTTTTAATAACAGGCAGATTCAGCTTTTCAAAAAATATATAACCTAACTGTTTCGTCGAATTGATATTGAATTCTTCGCCGGCTAAGCGGTAAATATCTGCTGTAATCGTATCCAGTTTTTCGGCCAGTTCACCTGACATCACTTCGAGCTGGCCCCGGTCAACTTTAACTCCGGTTATCTCCATATCGGCCAAGATTCTGGCCAGCGGCAGCTCGACCTCGTAATAAAGTTCATCCATACCATTTTCGGCCAACTTATCAGCCAGTTTTTTTTGCAGTGACATAACAACATCAGCCCTGGAGCAGGCGTCATTCACAGCGCTGGCGGGCACAAGGTTTTTCTCCAGATATTTGGCGCTTAAATCAGCCAAGTCCTGATTTTGCCCCGCAGGATTCAACAGGTATGCTGCCAGCATCGTATCATGTTCAATGCTTTCCCACCTGATACCGTACCTGTCAAGGGATACCAGCAGTTTTTTCCCGTCATGGCAGTATTTTTTAAGCCCGGTCCTGGACCCTATCAGAGAGGCCAAACCGGAAACGTTTTCCCCTTCCCTGAATAACTCGGTCTGTCCAAACGAAACTCCGGTTACATAATTCGCCGACCCCGGTTCGGCACACCAGCTAAACCCGGTAAGTTCAGCCAGCATCGGATCAGGGTTGCTGATTTCATAGTGGATGCCAACTTCACCGCGGTCGAGGTCGTGGGCAAGTTTATCGAGAGCATCTGCCAATGATAGCTGTAAGTATTCACATAAACCTTCTCCGCCCGTCGAAGTCGGTTCCGGCACAGGGCCCCCGCGAGTCTTCATCTTATCAGTGACCGATTTTATCAATGTACGAAACTCAAGCTTCCGGAAAATAGCCAGAAGTGTCCCGTAATCCGGCTCCCCATAGTGGCACTGCGATAAATCTACTTCATAAGGAACGTCCCTGACAATAGTCGCCAATTTCTTGCTGAGAAAAGCAATATCCCGGTTGACCAGCAGTTTTTCCTTCAGTTTGGGTGGCAGGCCGTCCAGGTTTTCGTATAAATTCTCCATACTGCCAAACTCCTGAACCAGCTTGAGCGCCGTTTTTTCCCCGACTCCCGGTACACCGGGGATATTATCAGAGGGGTCTCCCATTAAACCCTTGAGGTCAATTACCTGATAGGGGGTAAGTCCGTACCTTTCGCCTACCTTCTCCGGATTGTACCTCTCCAGCTGCGAAATTCCTTTTTTCGTCAGCAGCACCTCGGTAGCCGGTGATACCAGCTGCAGCGTGTCACGGTCCCCAGTTACTATCAGATTGCGGTAGCCCCCCTCCTCAGCCAGCCTGGTAACAGTGCCGATAAGGTCATCTGCCTCAAATCCCTCTAATTCATAAACCGGGATATCCATGGCCTCAAGTACTTCCTTAGCCAGCGCAAACTGGGGCCGCAGTTCCTCCGGAGTAGGCTTCCGGTGCCCCTTATACTGCTCATACTGTTCTGTCCGAAAGGTAACCTTCCCCTTATCAAACGCCACAGCGACACACTTCGGTTTTTCGTCGGCCAGAATCTTTGTTAACATATTGACAAAACCGTAAACCGCATTCGTAAAAAGCCCTTCACTCGTAGTCAGTAGGGGTATAGCATAGAACGCCCGGTAAATCAGGCTGTTCCCGTCTAAAATCATGAATTTGGCTTGTTCCTCCATCTGCGCCCTCCTTTAGGCCTTTTTCCAGTTGTAGTAGTATTTTCACCATCAAACCGGAAAATACCTTCTACCCTTTCACTTCAAGCCTGAGGAGGGAACTCGCGGAAGCATCACCAAGATAATTAAGCCGCCCCCGCAGGGCATCCATCTGTGCTCTGACCCCGGTAATCTCATTTTCCAGGACCAGAACTTCATCCAAAGACCTGGCTTTATTAATTGAGTTGACAAGAGCCTGTTCCTGCTGCTCCAGGTTGGCCAGCCTTGATTCAGTTTCCTTGAATTCGGCGGTGACATCTTGATCAGAATACTGCCTGCCGGTCACTTTACCGAGTGATTCGATACGGCCGGACAGTTCGGAAAAGCTGCCCACCGGAACCCGAATGGTAAAGTTGGCTGATGACGGTTGACCGGAATTTTCCGAGGAATTCTCTATCCAGCCCCCGCAGCGAACTATCAGGTCCATAAGTTTGGTGGCAAATTCATTATAATTGTTAACTTCGAGGGTTAAATAACCGCGTTTAATAATTTTAACTCCGGAGTCCTGCACCATACTATTCCTTAAATACGGCGGTTCTTCAGCCTGTGGTGTCTTAGCCGGCAGCAGTCCTTCAGGCGCCGTCTGGGCCTTATCCGATCCAGCGGCTGCGCTCTCTGTTCCGGGGCTGACATTCTTTTCCCCCAAGCCAAAAACTTTCGTGGTATCCACAGAGGCTTTTGAGTCTGTCGCGGAGATTCTCGGTCCGTCCTCCGCTTTCGGGGCTTCAGGTGACTGCCCAGTGTCTTTAGACCGCATCGCCTGATTAGCTGTCAGGTTTCCTGCTTTTAACTGCAGCTCTCCCTGGGATAGTTTATATACTCCAATACTTACCCCCAGACTGATAATAATCACAGCAGCTGCAGCATATTTCTTGGACCCGCTAAACCAGCGGGCGGCACTGTTCAGCCAAGTTCCCGAACTTTTTATGACTGAGGGAGGCAGTTTTTCAAGTTTCACCCTCAGCTGTTTCCGGAATTCCCCGGGCGGAGCTACCTCACCTAAAGAATGGAGGAGGTTAACAGTTTGCTGCAAGTCAGTCATTTCCTGAAAGCATGTGCCGCAGGTCCTGATATGTTCTGCTATGGCAGATTTTTCTTTTTCCTCAAGAACGTCATCGATATACTCTGACAGCAGCTCTCTGATTTCACTGCACTGCATTATAACCCCTCCTTTCACTGCCCGTGGCAGGCTCTCCCGATCAACAGGTCTTTTCTGGTCAACAGACGGTCTTTCAATATGTGCCGGGCCCTATTTAATCTTGATTTGACGGTCCCCAGTGAACATTCCAGGTAACCCGCGATTTCTTCGTAAGAATAACCCTGGATATCCTTCATCACAACTACTGTCCTATGATCATCAGAAAGCGTATTCAGGATCTGCTGGACCTCCTCCTGCCACTCCCTGCTGAGAACCGCTTCTTCCAAGGGTTTATGACCTGTTTCTGCCGGTGGAGATTTGCCCTTCTCAACTATTTCGTCTATAGATACAGTCTTTTCTTTTGCCCGGCGGCGCAACTCGTCTTTACACACATTAGTCACCACCCTATAAAGCCAAGTAAGGAATGAACTGTCACCCCGGAAGCTGTTGATTGACCGGTAAACCCTAATAAAGGCGTCCTGGGCCAGGTCACTGGCATCATTATAATTTCCCACGTAGCGATATGCGATAGTATATACTTTTGTTTCATACCTGGCCACGAGCTGTTCAAAAGCGTCCAGGTCACCTGACTTGACCTGGGCTACAAGTATCTCATCACTGTTCACCGGTTATCCCTCCCCTCCGAAGGAGATCTCAATTTATTGACTGTGTTTGCTGGAGAAAAGTTCCCTCTCTGAACCCGTAATTCCTGCTTATTTGAAGTGAAATAAAACACATGTGCAGAAAAGTTCCATTTGACTTTAAAAGCTTACTCTGATAAAATAATTTATGCAAATTGCCGAAGTGGCGGAATTGGCAGACGCACACGACTCAAAATCGTGCGGGTAACCATGGGGGTTCGAGTCCCCCCTTCGGCACCATACTGTAAGAAAGCCCGGTAGATTCACAGGTAGTGAATCTGCCGGGCTTAATGCTTTCTTGTGCATGCTGAGAAAAATGGCATCTGGCGTTGTTGCTCGCCCCACCGCAATCCTCGGAGTACACAGGAAGTACGCCTGTGGTTGCGGTGGGGCGAGCGCCTAGCCAGATGCAATTTTTCTAGTTTGGGGTCGGTACTTTAGCCATGCCAGAGTGCACCTGCTGAAATCCTCGACGGCTGGGGGTTTCCCCATTTTGTCGGAACGGCGGGCGACATTTTTTCCCGTTATCAATCAGAGCCCGGGGTTCCGGTAATAAAATGGGGGCTGGGGGTTCCCCCATTTTGTCGGGACGGCAGGCAACATTATAACCCATTATCAATCAGAGCCTGGGGTTCCGGTAATAAAATGGGGGCCGGGGGTTCCCCCATTTTGTCGGAACGGCAGGCGACAGTATTACCCGTTATCAATCAGAGCCTGGGGTTCCGGTAATAAAATGGGGGCCATACCCATTACGCCTGTGGTTGCAGCTGCCCGTGCGCCTAGCCAAAGGCCGTTTTTCTACCTCTGGGTCGATACTTAGGCCATGCTAAGAGCCTTCTTGTGAAGGCATTCGGTGGGCTCTGACTACGATCACTTGTGTTGCCCGGGCTGGCGCAATCCTCGGAGTCGGGGGATCCCCTGTTTTGTCGGAACGCCGAGGTGCTTTTCCTCGGGGTTTCGGTAACAAAATGGGGGCTTCAAGGAGTACGCCTGTGGTTGCGCCAGCCCGGGCGCCTAGCCAGCTAACATTTTTCTACCTCTGGGTCGGCACTGGGGCCAGCTAGAGGCGGCTATAGCCTAAGCGTTCGGTGGCCTTCGGCCACCATTACGGAGAGGGGGATTGGGGATTCGGTAGCGTGCCGTACGCCTGTGGTTGCGGCAGGCCGGGCAGCTAACCAAAGACCATTTTTCTAGTTTACGGTCTGGGGAAATATTAATGGCAGAAACACTTTGTCTTTGTTATAATAGTTGTAGAACCTGGATCCCAGTTCTATGTACGCTAAATAATAACCAACTCCCCTAGGTAAAATAATTCATGTGAGGAGGTTTTAAAATGTCTGCATCACGCGAAGAATTACATCGTGTTATAGAAAAACTGAAAGAAAAAGATATAGAAAGCCTGTTACATTTAGTGAACGCTCCCCCAGCTAAGAGCAGGGGGCTTCCTGGTTAATCGACCGTTGCTTCTCTGATACAAGAAGTCTTACACAATCTCCCCAGGCGTAACTTCGGGGCGTTCCCGCCCTAGTTTTGGTAGATATATGAATTTAGGCCGCAGCTATCAACTGCAAGCCACGCATTTCGATAACTTTGGCGGAAACAATGTCCCGGTCTCCGGTATAACCACACTTAGGGCAGGTATGAACCC
>PGZN01000021.1 GCA_002840165.1 Firmicutes bacterium HGW-Firmicutes-8 | reverse complement strand
TTTTAACGGGTTTCCCGCTCGCCGTCTGGCAATCTAAGCTGCCACCTGCAGGCCGCAATGCAATGTCCCAGAACTTGATGGCTCAGAATGCATTCCTAACAAGCTGGCCGCCTCCCGTTTCAAAAGCAGAAACTTACCGACGGCCTTCGCCATCTTCAAACATGCTGGGACCCCTTGCCTTGCGGCCTGCAGGTGGCAGCAAGATTGCCAACGACGTCAGCACAGGGAAACCCTTATAAAATACCCAACCCCTTCTGCCAAGACCTGGCAGTCCGCCCTCCGGAACACACCTGCCCCGTCCTAGTATTTTGGTAAAACTTAAGCGAGGCCGTCTCTTTAAGACAGCCACCGTGGGGGGAAGCAATAATAATGATTGTCCGACCTCTGACATCTGACGACCGACCTCCATTACCTGCGGCTCTGCCAGTATCTTCGGCAAGTGGCGGATCAAGGGGAACAAAGGAAACCCCGTATGCGGACAGCCATCCCCTCTGACTTTGGGGCATTTGCCAACAAGCCCGTCTCGGGTTCGCCCTCCGGAACACACCAGCTCCTCCTGTGCCAAAAGTGAATGAGGATGTCTCTTTAAGACAGCCCACCTTTGGGGAAAGGGAAAAAGGAAAAATAACGATTGTCCAACCTCTGACATCTGACGACCGACCTCCATTACCTGCGGCTCCGCCAGTTTCTTCGGCAAGTGGCGCAAGAATGGAAACAAAGGAACGCCTTATGCGGACAGCCATCCCCTCTGCTTTTGGGTCATTTGTCAACAAGCCAGTCCGGGTCGCCCTCCGGAACACACCTGCCCCGTCCTAACTGTTTGGTGGGGGCTTTTTGTTTTTCTAAAACAATTAATGTGTTTACTAAATTTCTATTGACACGTATTTATAATACGTGTTACAATATAATTAGATAGAGGGGGAACGATAGATGAAAAGCTACTCGTCGACAGAGATACTAAAAATACTAAGACACCCAACAAAACAGGGTAAGGTCACAGTCCCCCATCCGAAAAAAGACCTAGACCCTAAGACAATAAGAAGCATATTAAAACAGGCGGAGCTTGAATAAAACTCCGCTAAGAGGAGGCTATATTATGGATAGATATTTATTCCCGGCTATAATTGAGCCTGGAGAACGAAAGGGGTATTGCGTCACTTTTCCTGATTTACCCGGGTGCATTACAGAAGGCGATACACTGGAAGAAACTCTGTATATGGCGAAAGAGGCTTTAGAACTACATTTATACAGCATGGAAGAAGAATGCGATCCGATTCCTAAATCTACAGCCCCAGAAAAAGTCAAAGTTCCCAAAGGCGGTTTTGTAACCATCATTGAAGCGTGGATGGACCTTATTAGGGACCAGGTGGCTAATAAAGCTGTGAAGAAGACTCTCACCATCCCCAAATGGCTTAATGATTTGGCTGAAAGAGAGAAAATTAATTTTTCGCATGTTCTTCAGCATGCATTAAAAAGGAGACTAAATGTATTTGTAGTCGCTGGGTCAACGCCAGAGCTTGAGATGATTGCAAAGATTGCAAAAGACCCTGTATCGGTCGAATTAGTAAAAAAAGACCACTCCTCAAAAAAACAAAAAGAACGGGCATAGAGTGTATTCAACGCACAATTTAGGGCACTCCAGAAGGATTTTTGTAAACTTTGTCCAACAAGAACAGTAATGAGTTGCTAACTAGTTGACAGTTGACAGTTGACAGTTGACAGTTGACAGTTGGCAGGTATTACGGGAACAAAAAAAAAGAAACCACAGAGTTCACAGAGACTAAAACAGAGGACACAGAGAGAAATCAATAACCCGTACTGAATTCCTTCTTCCGAAGCAAGCTGATAATATAAATGAAATATATATAAAACAAAAAAACAGTTACAGGTTATATGAGTATTGTTTTCTACTCAACATAGCTCTGCTGTATAAAAAAACGCGGAGACCGCAGAGAATGCGGAGAGCGCGGAGATAAAAAATGTAAACAGTGCTTTGGAACCGTGAAATTTCTTTTTTCTCCGCGTGCTCCGTTATCTCCGCGAACTCCGCGGTTTTAAAGAGCTGCGAAAGTAAGAAAATCGAGGGTAAGAATATCTGAGTAATAACTATGTTTTTATATTTAATAATTTCTCAAGGTACAAAGTTGCTGAATTGAACTGGGGAGTAAGTATTACTGATAACTCTCTGTGCTCTCTTGTTTCCAGTGAATCCCACAATCTCTGTGTCCTCTGTGGTATCTTGTTTTTAAACTTGCATATTTAAACAGGGTGTTTAATTAAAATATAATGGGTAAATTATTATTGATTTGCGGGGGTGGTCAGGCTGGCCGAGAAAAACCAACCGGAGGAGATTAGTTATCTCGGGAAAAAAATCGATGAACTGGGAATTGCCCTGGAAAAAATGAAACTGGCCGAATATGTTGAACTGCTCAACCGGCCGTCGCGGCTTTTCTATATCAACTTTTTTGCCGGAGTAGCCCGTGGGCTCGGGATGGCAGTTGGTTTCACAATTCTTGGGGCGCTGTTGATTTATACCTTACAGAGACTGCAGCTCTTAAACATCCCGTTCATTGGTGAGATTATTGCAGAGATTGTTAAAATCGTACAGGGTAATTTGAAAGTGAAGTAGTGACGAGTTGACAGTTGACAGTTGACAGTTGACAGTAGTGGAGTACTCCGTACTATAAAAATTAAATGAGGAGGATGGACATGACCAAGGACGTTATTGATGCTATTTTGGGGAGGCGCAGTGTCAGGAGTTTTAAAACTGACCCTGTACCCAGGGCTACAATGGGCAGGATAATTGATGCCGCTAGGTGGGCGCCAAGCGCGGGGAATGTTCAGCCATGGCAGTTTTTTGTGGTGTATAACGACGGGAAAAAACAGGAGCTGGCGGCTGCTGCTTCGAATCAGACTTTTGTAAGCCAGGCCCCGGTTGTAATAGTGGTCTGTGTTAAGCCTGAAATGTGCGGCGCCCGTTATCGGGAAAGGGGACGAAAACTGTATGCCATTCAGGACTCGGCAGCTGCGGTGCAGAACATCCTTTTATCGGCCTTCGGTTATGGCCTGGGGTCATGTTGGGTAGGAGCATTTGACGAAACTCTGGTCATGGAGGCATTAGAACTACCGAGCGGGACAATCCCCGTAGCCCTGATCCCAGTGGGGTATCCGGCTGAAGAGCCCGTTCCCCCGGCTCGCCGCCCGGTAGAGGAGATTGTCCAGGTGCTTGAGTGAAGGCAATTGACAATGGATAATTGACAATTGACAATTATATAAAACAAAAAAGAAGACACAGGGCACGGAGGCTGAGATAGAGGACACAGAGAGAAATCCGTTAGTAAATTGAACAGGGGAGCAGGTATAACTGATTACTCTCTGTACTACTACTTCGTGAAAATTTGCATAAAAAACTAAATTTCAAAGTGCTATTGTTCCTTTGTCTAAGGGCACAAAGAAGAATTTGAGGTCTTAAGATCACAAAGAGCCAGTGGTATCACATACTGAAGTGTTTCCGGCATAGTTTTGATGTTTCTTTTTCTCCAATGATTATTTATTATTACCGTTGTGTGGTAGAAGGTTAAATATTATTTGGACACCTTACTCTTTGTGCCTTTCTTTAATCCCTTAGACCCCTGAGGAATGCATATTAGGACTTTGTGGTAAAGAAAGAACCGCGGGCCAGATTCATTTTATTTTTATTTAGCCGCTGAATAACGATATCTCTGTGCTCTCTGTGGTATTTTTTTAGAAACGGAAGCTGTTTTAGGGAAGCTTAGCAATCGACGCAGATTATTTTTGGAAACAGGAGGAGCAAATGATGGAAAAGGAATTGCAGGAAAAGTTTAAGCAGAAATTGTTGGAGGAGAAAGAGAAATTGCAGGCCAGGCTTACCCACATGGAAGCGGAAGCTCTGGAAATATCGCTGCAGGATTCTATCAGTGAACTGTCAATGTATGACAACCACCCTGCCGACATAGGGTCAGAGACGTTTGAACGAAGCAAGGACCTGGCTCTTAGAGATGAGACGGAAACACAGTTAAGTAAGGTCGAAGACGCGCTAACGAATATTGAAAAAGGCGCCTATGGCACATGTGACAAATGCGGGGCGGAAATCCCTGTTGAAAGACTTGAGGCGATGCCCTCTACCACGATGTGCAAAAAGTGTAAAGAAGCGGAGGAACACCTTCCGGACCGCCACTCCAGGCCCATAGAAGAGGATGTAATCTCACCCCCTTTCGGCGGGTTTATGCATGACGACTCTGAGTTGGAACTCGGTGATTCTGAGGATGATAATGAGTTTGATGGGGAGGACTCATGGCAGGCTGTGGCGAGGTTTGGGACATCCGAGACCCCGCAGGATATAAGTGTCCAGGGTGTTAATGATTATAACCAGATGTATCTGGATGCCGATGAAAGTGTCGGCACAGTCGAGCAGGTGGAAAAACTGCCTTACAAAAAGGGTAGGGACGGGATGTTTTACGAGGACTTTGACGGAGAAGATGACGAAACGGCGAACAAGGACCGGCCTTCTTAACGGTTAATACTGCTGTGGTTAAACTTGAACCTGGGTCCCCTGTGTGGTAAAATTAAGCAGCGAAAGAACCGGAAATGAGGACGCGCATATGCGATTTCTTCTCCTGGCCTTAGGGCTGCTGGCCTTGGACCAGTGGTCAAAATGGCTCGTGATGAGCAAAATGATCCAGGGCGAGTCCATACCGTTAATTGATGGCGTGTTTCACTTGACATATGTAAGGAACCCTGGGGCTGCCTTTGGAATGCTGCCATATAAGACAGCCTTTTTGGTGATCATCACAGCAGTGGTTGTGGTAGGGATTTTGGTTTTTTCCAGCCGTATCCCTAAAGGCCGGATACTGCTCAAAGCAGGTTTGGCCCTGCAGGTTGGAGGCGCGGTCGGCAACCTTATTGACCGTCTCAGATTTGGGCATGTAATCGACTTTTTTGACTTTAGGATATGGCCGGTTTTTAATTTTGCCGATATCGGTATATGTATAGGTGTGGGGATTCTTTTCCTGGAGCTGATAAAAAATGACCGGGCCTATGGCAAAAAGGAAGATGCGGCAACCGGTGATGAAAAATCGCCGGGGAATTAGGTGAAGTGAACATGGAAAAAATATTGAAACATACCGTCACTGAGCAGCAGGCCGGGACACGCCTTGATATCCTGCTCAGCAGTCTTGATGCGGAACTGTCGCGCTCAAGGGTGCAAAAACTGGTTGCCGAGACTGCGGCTACTGTAAACGGGAGCCCCGCCAAGTCCAATTATAAGGTGAAGGAAGGGGATCTGGTACTGGTCGAAGCTCGAGACCCCGAACCAACGGTAGTAGCAGCTGAGAAAATACCCCTCGACATAATTTATGAAGACAGTGACCTGCTCGTCGTTAATAAGCCTCCCGGAATGGTTGTCCATCCTGCAGCAGGTAATTATACAGGAACTCTTGTTAATGCCTTACTAGACCACTGTAAGGACTTGTCGGGCATTAACGGGGTAATCAGACCGGGAATTGTCCACCGTATCGATAAAGACACCTCAGGCCTGCTTTTGGTAGCCAAGAATGACAAGGCCCATTTAAGTCTCGCTGAACAGTTGAAGGAACATACCGTATCACGAAAGTACCTGGCTTTGGTGCATGGGAATATTGCCGAGCCGAAAGGTATTATTGATGCGCCGATTGGGCGGGATCCCCGGGACCGTAAGAAAAATGCCGTAATTACCCGCAACTCCAAATCAGCAGTTACTGAATACCGCGTTATCGAGCGGTTTGGGGAATATACTTTGATAGAATGCTGCCTTAGAACCGGGCGGACACACCAGATAAGGATCCACATGGCTTATTTGGGACACCCGGTGGCGGGGGACCCCGTTTACGGGCCCAAAAAAAATCCCCTGAAGCTGGGGGGACAGGCGCTGCACGCTTTTTCTATCGGTTTTACGCATCCGGCAACGGGAGAGTTTATGGGGTTCAGTGTGGATTTACCACCGTATTTCAAGGAACTTCTCGATAAATTAAAGGGGCAGGACTAATCCTTCGCCCTTGAACAGGGGAGCCTTAAAAATAATCGAGGAGCAGCTGAGTCAGGCTGCTCCCGGTGAAGTAAGAGACATTTGGGGCTATCTCTTCTTTTAATTAGATGATACGCAGGAAAACTTGGGTTTAAAGGGGTAGGGATACAGTTTTTTTGTCTAAAATTTATGGGAAAGATTAGAAAATGGGTTGAAATTTTCCTGTTATTAGGTTTATAATAATAATTAATAAAGATTCTGTTTGGGCAAACCCGGCGAAAGCCGGGGGCGCAAAGCCAAGGGCCTTACCAGCGGCAATCGGCCACTGGATGGTAGCCGGTTGCCAGAGAAGATGAAAATCCTGGGGCCGCCCAGGGTTATTTTTTTGAGTCTGTAAAGTTATTCAGGGGGGAATGACTATGTCAAACATTGTTGAGACGATTACAGCCGGCGGGATGCTTAAAGAAACTGTAGAGATACTCTATAGGGACAGTAATGACAGGGTTGTGACAACTGAGACTGAGCCCTACGAAATCCGCGGCGGTACTTATGTATGCTGGTGTTATCTGCGCAACAGGCTCGTGGACATCCCCGTGCCGAGAATTATTGATGCAGTTCTCCTGGGGAAATCCTACACCCCGAGGTTCGAGGTAAAGTTTGACTAGACGTCTGCCACCTCAATAGAGAGAATTTCTAGTCCCTCCAGTTGACTTTTCCCTCCCAATTTGATACACTAAATAAAATTACATCCTTTAAATTAGTCCGAGAGGCTAGTAAGGGAACATATAGTTTTTGCACTATGAGGGAAACTATGCCTGCTTGCGTCTCTGCAAGCAGGCTTTTTAATGCCTAGACAGGGGTGGGAAAATGGTGCTGAATGAAAAGACCGTAATTTTGGATGCTGACGGTATTCGCCGGGCCTTGACCAGAATTGCGCATGAAATAATCGAGAAAAACAAGGGTGTCAATAATGTTGCCCTTATTGGTATCCGCCGCCGGGGTGTCCCCCTCGCCGAACGTTTGGCCAAGAAAATCGCGGAGATAGAGGGCAGGTACGTTCCGATAGGCATCCTCGACATTACCCTGTACCGTGATGACCTTACTACTATTACCCACCAGCCTGTAATCCATAAAACCGAAATCGCGTTTGCTGTCAACAACAAGGTAATTGTTTTGGTTGATGATGTACTGTTTACAGGACGCACTATCAGGGCGGCCCTTGACGCAATTATTGATTTGGGCCGGCCGGAGGCAATCCAGCTGGCTGTCCTGGCTGACAGGGGCCACCGGGAGCTGCCGATCAGGGCGGATTACGTGGGGAAGAACGTACCCACTTCCAAAAAGGAAATTGTTTCGGTTTATCTAACCGAATTAGATAAGAAAGACAAAGTTGTGATAGAAGTTGATACGGCGTAACCCTTTAAAACGGTCCTGTGAGGCTGATAAGGGCGGTAGACGTTTTTCTGTCATTTACCTCCTTATTGGCCCAGGCCGGTAAGGAGTTTTTTATTAGTTGCTAGTTGCTAGGTGCTAGTTGCTAGTAAACGCTCAATTCGAAGGAGCCATACCGGCTATCAGTCACTAGCAACTAGGAACTAGCAACTAGTAACTAACAGAGGAGGTAGTGCCATGGGCCTTAGCAGAAAAGATTTACTGGGAATACAGGAATTGTCGGTTGAAGAGATTCAGCTGATCCTGGATACGGCAGAACCGATGAGGGATATCATCCGGAGGCAGATAAAAAAGGTGCCCACATTAAGGGGCAAAGCCTTAATCAACCTCTTTTATGAACCTAGTACAAGGACGAGAACCTCTTTTGAACTCGCTGGCAAATACATGAGCGCAGATACGATTAATATAAGCACATCAACGAGCAGTGCCGTTAAGGGGGAGACCTTAAAGGATACTGCCAAGACTTTGGAAGTGATGGGGGCCGATATCGTCATTATAAGGCATGGCGCTGCCGGGGCGCCCCATATCCTCAGCAAACACCTGTCCGCATCAGTGATCAATGCCGGAGACGGTTTCCATGAACACCCGACCCAGGCCCTGCTTGATATGTACACTATACGGGAGAGAAAAGGTCAGATTAGCGGGCTTAAAGTGGCCATTGTAGGGGACATCCTGCACAGCAGGGTGGCCAGGTCCAATATCTGGGGCCTTACCAAAATGGGGGCTGAAGTCTGCGTGATTGGACCCTCTACACTTCTGCCGCCAGGGATCGCGGAACTGGGGGTGACACCCTTTACCTCCCTGGAAGAGGGCCTGCCAGGCGCAGATGTCATTATTGTCCTGCGGGTTCAGCTGGAAAGACAGCAAAAAGGCCTCTTCCCCACAATCAGGGAATATGCCCGGCTGTTTGGAGTGACTGCTGAGAGAGTGGGGATGGCCAAGCCGGATGTCCTGATAATGCATCCCGGGCCGATGAATAGGGGAGTGGAAATTGCCCCTGAAGTGGCTGACAGTGTCCATTCAGTTATCAATGAACAGGTCACGAACGGGGTTGCCGTTAGGATGGCCTTGTTATACCTACTGGCGGGAGGAGGTGGTCCCCATGAAGCTATTGGTTAGAGGAGGTAAAGTAATAGACCCGGCCAACGATTTTTGCCAGGCTGCTGATATCCTTATTGACAGCGGGAAGATTTCCGCCGTAGGACAGAATCTCAAGGCAAACGGCGCAGAGGTGATTGACGCTAAAAACAAACTGGTTCTGCCGGGTCTCATTGATATGCATGTCCACCTGCGCGAACCGGGTCTGGAGGCTAAGGAAACAATTGCGTCCGGGACGAGGGCAGCGGCCAGAGGGGGATTTACGAGTGTGGCCTGTATGCCGAATACGAATCCGGTAGTTGATAACCAGGCTCTCGTCGAGTTCATCAATTCAAGGGCGGCCTCTGACGGTGTCGTTAATGTCTTTCCGATAGGGGCCATTACGAAGGGCTCGGCCGGTAGTGAACTGGCCGAAATCGGGGATATGAAATCAGCCGGCGCTGTCGCCATATCAGATGATGGGCGCCCGGTAATGAATGCCCAGGTGATGAGGCTGGCGATGGAATATGCCAAAATGTTTAACCTGCCTGTAATTTCTCACTGTGAAGATATAGACCTGGCTGCAAATGGGGTCATGCATGAAGGATACTTTTCGACTGTATTCGGGCTGAAGGGAATCAGCCGGTTGGCAGAAGAGGTCATGGTAGCCCGGGATATAATGCTTGCCGAACTCACCGGAACGAAGGTGCACATTGCCCATATCAGTACAGCCGGCTCGGTTGAGTTGGTCAGGATGGCTAAAAAGAAAGGGCTCAATGTTACGGCAGAGGCCACTCCACATCATTTTACACTCACTGCTGAAGCGGTCGGTGGTTATGATACCGGGACAAAGGTAAATCCCCCGTTACGAGGAGCCGATGATATCAGGGCGGTCAAAGAGGGCCTGGGTGACGGGACAATCGATGTGATTGCCACCGACCATGCCCCCCATACCGTTGAAGAAAAAGATGTTGAATACAATTATGCCCCCTTTGGGATTGTCGGCCTGGAAACTGCCGTGGGGCTCGCTTTTAAGGAATTGGTAAATCCGGGGCTCCTCACTGTTGAGGAACTGGTCAGGAAAATGAGTGTGAACCCGGCCCGCATCCTGGGCCTGCCCAAAGGCCATCTCGGGGTTGGAGCCGATGCCGACATTACGATAGTGGACCCCGGTTTGAGGGAAGTTGTAGATGTGCAGAGGTTTGCCTCCAAAGGGAAGAATTCACCCTTTGGAGGATGGGAACTTAAAGGCCTGCCAACAGTAGTAATAGTTGGAGGCAGGGTGGTTATGCAAGATCGGGAATTGGTTTAATTAAAACTCTGGAGGGATTTGACATGAAGGCAGTACTGGTCCTTGAAGACGGCACGGTTTTTGAGGGAAAAGGTTTTGGCGCGGAAACGGAAAATTTCGGTGAGGTAGTGTTTAACACCAGTATGACAGGGTATCAGGAAATTCTTACTGACCCCTCATACTGTGGGCAGATTGTTACAATGACATACCCGCTGATCGGCAATTACGGGATCAACCCTGATGACTTTGAGTCCAGGAAGCCTTTTGTGCTTGGGTTTATAGTCCGGGAATTCTGTGCATACCCGAGCAACTGGAGGTCTGAGAAAACTATTAACGAATACCTCAGGGAAAACGGGATCCCGGGTATCTGCGGCATAGATACGCGGGCCCTTACGAGGAGGCTGCGCAACCACGGTACAATGGGAGGCGTGATAGCTACCGGAGAAACCATAGATGTGGAAGATATGAAAAAAAGGGTTTTGGGCCATCCCAACCTGATGGGCGCCGACCATGTCCTCCAGGTGACCATAGGTGAAAGCTACACAATGCCGAATGAAGGTTACCGGATAGCTTTGATGGATTTCGGGGCGAAGTTAAATATTGCCAGATCCCTTCATCTCCAAGGTTGTGAAGTGATTGTAGTACCGGCCACGGCAACAGCCAAGGAAATTTTAGCCCTCGACCCGGATGGAATCATGCTCTCCAACGGTCCCGGTGACCCGACGGACGTTACCTTTGCGATTAATGAGGTCCGCGAATTAATAGGTAGGAGACCGATGTTTGGAATCTGTCTGGGACACCAGATTATTGGGCTGGCCCTCGGGGGGAGCACGTATAAACTGAAGTTCGGCCACCGTGGCGCGAACCACCCGGTAAAAGACCTGGCCTCCGGCAGGGTGCATATAACCTCTCAAAACCACGGGTATGCTGTTGATGCGAAGTCAATTCCCTCAAAAGATGTGGCGGTTTCCCATATAAACCTCAATGATGATACTGTTGAAGGTTTAAAACACCTGACCCTGCCGGTCTTTTCAGTCCAGTACCACCCCGAAGCTTCCCCTGGCCCATGGGATTCCAACTATTTATTTGACCAGTTTATGGATCTGATCAAACAGGAAAGGGGGTAAATTCTATGCCTATCAAAAAGGGAATCAAAAAGGTAATGGTTATCGGGTCAGGGCCGATTATCATCGGTCAGGCGGCGGAGTTCGACTACGCCGGGACACAGGCGTGCCGGGCATTAAGAGAAGAAGGCATCGAGGTAGTGCTCGTAAACAGCAACCCGGCCACAATTATGACAGATGTCAACATTGCCGACCGGGTATATATTGAACCCCTTACCCCGGAATTTGTGGCGAAGATTATCAGACAGGAAAAACCTGACGGTCTGCTGCCGACCCTGGGCGGGCAGGTCGGCCTTAATATAGCTGTAGAACTGGCCGAACAGGGTGTGCTTAAAGAGGAAGGAGTAGCTCTTTTGGGCACTCCGCTGGAGACAATCAAAAAGGCTGAAGACAGGGAATTATTCAAAGCGATGATGCAGGAAATCGGTGAACCTATTCCCGACAGCGCCATCGTTGACAATTTTGATGACGCCATTACTTTTGCCAGGGGAAAAGGTTACCCGGTTATTGTCCGTCCGGCCTATACCCTGGGAGGCACCGGCGGGGGGATTGCCAACAATGACGCGGAGCTTAAGGCTACTGCCACGAAGGGCCTCAAGCTGAGTATGATCGGCCAGTGCTTGATTGAACATAGTGTGGCCGGTTGGAAAGAGGTCGAGTATGAAGTTATCAGGGACAGCAATGACAATTGCATTACTATCTGTAACATGGAAAATATCGATGCGGTAGGGATTCATACAGGGGACAGCATCGTTGTGGCCCCTTCCCAGACCTTGGCTGACAAGGAATATCAGCTGTTGAGGACTGCATCGTTAAAGATAATCAGGGCTTTGGGGATCGAGGGTGGATGCAATGTCCAGTTTGCCCTGCACCCCCACAGCTTCGAATATGTTGTAATTGAGGTTAACCCACGGGTTTCCCGGTCCAGCGCCTTAGCCTCCAAAGCGACAGGGTTTCCGATTGCCAAGGTGGCTTCCAAAATCGCGGTCGGCCTGACCCTGGACGAAATCCGCAATACCGTGACTGGCAAGACATATGCGGCTTTTGAACCGGCTCTCGATTATGTCGTCGTAAAAATACCACGCTGGCCGTTTGATAAATTTGCTTTTGCCGACCGTATGCTGGGGACTCAGATGAAGGCTACCGGGGAGGTCATGGCTATCGACCGGACGTTTGAAGCAGGTTTGATGAAGGCTATCCGTTCACTGGAAATAGGCCTGTACGGCTTGTTCCTGGATGATATAAATACGGTCCCGCAGCCGGTCCTGGAAGAGAAGCTCCGGAGCGCGGATGATGAACGGATTTTTGCCGCCGCCGAGGGCCTGCGCCGCGGGATGTCGATTAAAACACTTAATGAAATGACCAAAATAGATGTCTGGTTCCTCGAGAAAATGAAAAACATCGTTGATTTTGAGATTGAGCTGATGAATGGCGTAAATGCCCAGGGGGTGGCTTTTCTCACGAAGGAGACAGTATTACGGGCCAAGCTCCTGGGTTTCGCCGATGTTTACATGGCTCAACTAACCGGGCTTGGTGAAGCTGAAATCAGAAAAATAAGAGAGGGCTACGGTTTGAAACCTGTCTACAAGATGGTTGATACCTGTGCCGCGGAATTTGAAGCCGTTACCCCATACTATTATTCCGCTTACGAGCAGGAGAATGAAGCCCTGCCGACCAACAGGCGCAAAGCCATAGTATTGGGTTCCGGGCCGATACGGATTGGGCAGGGTATCGAGTTTGATTACTGTTCTGTCCACGCAGTCTGGTCTCTCCGGGAAGAGGGAATAGAGACGATCATTATCAACAACAACCCGGAAACGGTTAGTACAGACTTTGACACATCAGACAGGCTGTATTTTGAGCCGTTAATGCCGGAGGATGTTTTAAACATTATCGAACTGGAAAAACCGGAAGGGGTTGTCGTCCAGTTTGGCGGCCAGACCGCCATCAACCTGGCTGAACCACTGTCCAAGGCAGGGATAAAGATTCTGGGCACACCGGTAAAATATATTGATATGGCAGAGGACCGTGATAAATTCGACGGTCTCCTTTTGGAACTGGGGATTCCCAAACCCCCGGGGAGGACAGCCACGTCTGTGGAAGGGGCCCGGAAGATTGCCGACGAAATCGGTTTTCCGGTGTTGGTCAGGCCGTCATATGTACTGGGCGGGCGGGCCATGGAGATTGTCTATAACCAAAAAGAACTATTGGAATATATGACCTCAGCGGTCAAGGCATCATCTGACCATCCTGTCCTTGTCGACAAGTACCTGTTTGGCAAGGAGATAGAAGTAGATGCTATCTCAGACGGGGAAGATGTGTTAATCCCCGGGATTATGGAACACATCGAGCGGGCCGGGGTCCACTCCGGTGACAGCATTGCCGTCTACCCGGCCAGGAGCCTGAATGAAAAACAGGTCGCCGACCTCGTTGAATATACGACGAAACTGGCCCGGGCTTTAAATGTAAAAGGACTCATCAACATCCAGTATGTCCTTCATGAAGGCGGGCTGTATGTCCTTGAAGTAAACCCGCGTTCCAGCCGGACTGTGCCGTACCTGAGCAAAATCACGGGAGTGCCGATGGTCAATGTGGCGACAAAGATGATTCTGGGCAAGAAGATGAAGGACCTGGGCTACAAAAGCGGTCTGTACCCGGCCCCGAATTACATTGCGGTTAAGATGCCCGTGTTTTCCTTTGCCAAGCTCCTCCAGGTGGATACTTCCCTCGGTCCGGAAATGAAGTCTACCGGAGAGGTCATGGGTGTTGATATCGATTTTTCTCTGGCCCTCTATAAGGCTCTCGTGGCCGCCGGGTGTGATATCCCGCGAAAGGGCACGATTCTGGCTACTGTTGCTGACAAGGATAAAAAAGAGGTTATCCCTATCCTGCAGGGATTTGTGGAACTGGGCTTCCGGCTTGTGGCCACCTGCGGGACAGCCAAGACCCTTAAGGCCGCCGGTTTACCTGTGGAGAAGGTGAACAAAATAAGAGAAGGTTCACCACATATCATTGACCTTATTAAAGAAGGGAAAATTGACCTTGTGATAAATACCCTGACTAAAGGTAAAATGCCGGAACGGGACGGCTTCGGAATCAGGCGCGCGGCAGTGGAGCACGCCATCCCCTGCCTGACCTCCCTCGATACAACCGCTGTAATCCTGCGGGTGCTCAGTTCTCTCGAGAAGGGGCAGGATTTTGATATGATCCCCCTCCAGGAGTATTTGACTTACGGCCGGGAGAAGGCTTTGGCTGCGGGACAATAGTTGCAATTGACAATTGACAATTGACAATTGACAATTAAAAAGAGGTGAATCACGATGCCATATTCGGGTATAGCTGAAGTAGTGGTAAATAAAAAGGTTGGGCCGGAGCATTTTCTGATGCGGGTTTTGGTCCCGGAGTTAACGAAGGAAGCCAAACCGGGGCAGTTTGTCCATGTCCGCTGTCACGGGGAAATGGACCCACTGCTGCGCAGGCCGCTCAGCCTGCACGGGATTGATTATGAGCATGGCACGATTAGCCTGCTTTATCAGGTAGTTGGCCGGGGGACGAGGCTGCTGGCGGAAATGCCGACCGGAGCAGAAGTAGATATTATGGGGCCCCTCGGCAGAGGTTTTACTATCCCGGAAAAGGCCCAAAACGTGTTTGTAATCGGAGGGGGCATCGGGGTAGCGCCCCTCTTTCCTCTTGTCCAGGCTCTGAAGCATTATAAAATTGAGCAGACCATACTGTTGGGCGCCCGTTCGGCTGACTGGGTTATCGGGACCGGCCAGCTGGCTTCCCTGGGCGTAAAAGTTGAAGCCGCCACAGATGACGGCAGCCTGGGATACAAGGGGTTTGTCACTGACCTCGTCGGGAAAAGGATTAAGGTAATTAAACCTGATTATTTCTTCGCCTGCGGCCCTAACCCCATGTTGAAGGCCCTGCTGGAAGTTACGCGAAAATCCGGGCTCGACGGACAGGTTTCGCTGGAAGAAAGGATGGGCTGTGGAGTCGGGGCATGTCTGGCGTGCGTATGCAAAACAGTTGCTAGTTCCGAGTTGCTAGTTGCTAGTGGAAACGGAAAAACAGTGGACAGTGGAGAGTGGAGAGTGGGGAGTGGAACAGAAAAAACAGTACGGGAGTTTGAGTATAAAAAGGTTTGTAGTGACGGGCCGGTTTTTGGGGCTGGTGAGGTGATTTTTGATGATTAATCTGGCTGTTGATTTGGGCGGCTTAAAGATGAAGAATCCGGTGACGACGGCTTCCGGGACGTTTGGGTTTGGGCCTGAGTATGCCCCATATGTTGACCTTAACCGGCTCGGGGCGATTACGGTGAAGGGCACTACTTTAGAGCCTCGGAAGGGGAATGCCACCCCGCGGATAGCTGAAACGCCAGCCGGTATCCTGAACTGCATCGGGCTGCAGAACCCCGGAGTTGATGAGTTTATTGCCAAAAGCCTGCCCTATCTCAGAAAATATGACACCCCGGTGATAGTCAACATAGCCGGTAACTCGACCGACGATTATGCCGAAATCACCAGACGGCTGACCGCAGCTGACGGCGTATCAGCCCTGGAAGTAAACATCTCCTGCCCCAATGTCAAACAGGGCGGGATGGTATTTGGGACGAACTGTGCCGCCGCTTCTGAAGTAATCAGGGTGGTCAGACAGAACACGACCCTGCCTGTGATAGCAAAGCTGTCGCCAAACGTTACCGACATAACGGAAATAGCCTGCGGCGTAGCTGATGCCGGGGCTGATGCGCTAGCTCTTATAAATACCCTGCTGGGAATGAAGATAGACATTAAGGCCAGAAAACCTGTCCTCGGGAATATCATGGGCGGGCTGTCCGGCCCTGCTATCAGGCCGGTGGCCGTACGAATAGTGTGGCAGGTAGCCCAGGCTGTCAAGCTTCCTATCCTGGGGATGGGCGGGATTACGACCGCCGAAGACGCCCTGGAGTTTATCCTGGCCGGCGCGACCGCGATTGCCGTAGGGACAGCGAACTTTGTCAACCCACGGGCAACGATGGATGTGCTGGATGGGATTGAACGGTATATGCGGGATAATGGCGTGAAGGATGTTGGGGAGTTGGTTGGGGCGGCATGGCAATAATAGTGGCCAGTGGCACTCGTACCAATACATGAATGATAAAGTTGAGTATTAGGAATTCAAAAGTAATTTACATGGTCTGAGAAGAGAGGAGAGAAGGAGGGTATAATTCCGATGAAGCAGGCCCTGTTGGTTATTGATGTGCAAAATGAATACTTCACCGGTAGACTTCCTGTGACCTATCCCAAAGCCGGTTTCTATAACATTTTAAGGGCGATGGATGCGGCTGCCGCGAAACAGATAGATGTAGCAGTTATCCGACATTCGTCACCCCGGGCAGATTCACAGGTTTTTAACAAAGGCAGCCTTGAGTGGCAGCTGCACCCGGCAGTAGCTCACCGCAAACACAGTGTTTTGATCGATAAGGTCTTACCGGGTAGTTTTACCGGTACCGAGTTGGAGAGCTGGCTGAGGGACAAGGGCATTGAGAGGCTAGCTCTTTTTAGTAAGGTTATCACAGCCGATGAATGGATTAACAGCCTGTAAGTATGAGATCAGTTGTCAGCCAATTAAAGAATGGAGGTACTATGAAAAAGTTTATTGTATTTATCAGCCTTACAATTTTATTGGGAGTATCCGGGACTGCTTTGGGAGCTGAAGCAGCAAAGAATGATAGTGGTGGTTTGGACCTACAGTCAATCCTATCTGTCGTATTTGTGCTGGGTTTTATTATTATACTTGAAATATTCACTCATAAATATATGAGATCACGAGATAACAAAAGAAAGAAAAAATGATTCTTTCAGTTTTCTAATACTTTCTTATCTCCGGCCAATTTAATCATAAAATATGTATTTGCCAACATAAAAATCTGGGTTTCCAGCAATAAAAACATATTGCTTTTCAAATCTGATTCCAGGTAGAGTGAAACATAAAGAAAATGACGTGCGGCTCCTACCCAAAAAAACCACATTATTGCTCCATATGCTGCTGACTTTAGCCATATCCAATCCGAACCGGTCCATTCTATTAACAGCTTGAAACCAAATGACAATCCTCCACCTACGATTAGTCCAATTAGAAATCCCGCGAGGAAACCTGGAATAGTTCGGGCTATGTCAGGTTTGACAAAAAACTCGATATCATATAATAAATAGATAATCCCAGTTACTTTCAAAAAGTATGAGGGTATTGTAACTGAGAATGTGGCTAACGCTCCTAACATTCCGGAGAATATAGATAATGCTACTTTGTCTGTGATAGGTTTTTTAAGTGGAAACAAATTATATGACATTGTGACTCCTGTAATAATTTATACATATAATATCTTTAACATAGTTTTTACATTAAGTAGCATTCCTTTTTAGGTCATATGTTATGGCTGGAAAATAGTGACAACATCACCGGTTGGTGGCGAAGGAGGCGAATTATGGACGGAGAAAATACAAAGATTATGGAATTAGATGTAACCTTAGATGAGCGGGAAATTATTGATTACAGTCTAAGGCTGGCATACAGCGGTGTTTTGATAATCTTACTGACAGCGGCAGGTGTGATAAGTCTGCTGATGTTACTTGTGATGGCCTGGGCAGTACTCTCAAAGGGATACAAACCTCCGGCTCTGGCCTTTCTCCCTGTTTTCCTCGTCTTGTTTTCTATTTACGTACCCTTTGGAGTTAAGAAGTCAGCCAAAAACGCCTGGGCTACCAATGAGTCTCTGCATCATACTCAACACTACAGGATAACGGAAAACGGGGTTTCGGACGTAGAGTCGGATTATGCCTGGGAAGACCTGTATAAGGTAGTTGAGACCAAAAGCTATTTTGCGCTTTTCATTTTTAAGGATTTGGCTTTCTTATTACCAAAGAGGTGCTTTGACGATACAACTAATAATATGATTAGACAAATACTAAGGAGAAAAATACCTTCTGCGAAACTTAAATTCCAGGACTAGTATCAGCCGGTATTAAGAAGTTTGGGGATGATATATTGGAGACAAAATCTTTAACGAAATATGAAGTCAGTGGTAAGACTGTATTCGAAGATAAGAATGGTAAACCAAACAAACTAATTAAGCAAAGTACAACCCTGTTTTTTTCTTTAGCCGGCATATATTTTGTTTTCTCTGTGATAACATCCTTGATAAAAGGGGACTACCGGTATGCATTTATTGCGATCGGGGTTCTTTTTCTGGGCAGTCTGACTGTCACAGGGGTGAGGTACTGGCTTTATTCCAGGGAAGCGAAACAAGCTTATTATCGCATAACATCTGATGGTATAGAAATAGGTGTTGGCGCCAGGACAGCCTACGTGCCATTTAATTCGATGGTGTTCGCGGGTCCTGCGGCGAAGGCCGACTCCGATTCCACTCCCCGGTTTGAGCCGGTGGACGAAATCCGGGTATTTTCCAGACTGACCGATTTAAGCGGACAGGAAATGTGGAGTATTATCTTTCGGGATGAAGAAACTAACTCCAGGCTGCTTTTTTATTCTCCTTACAGCTTTACATATAACCTGATTAAGAGTCTGAAAAAGCGCCGTTTGGAAAATATTATTTCCGGTGTTCCATCAGTTAAATAAAAGGTGTATATCAGCATATTACAGTTCGGTCAGCTATTTTTGGAGGTGTATAATGGCACGAGCAAAAGAAAGGCTTATCATTGCCCTTGATGTAGATACTGCCGGTGAAGCGGAGGCCCTGGTTTCCCGCCTGCAGGATCATGTCGGGCTTTTCAAAGTAGGGATGCAGTTGTTCAACAGTGAAGGCCCGGATATTATCAAAAGGATTCACCGGCTGGGGGGCCGGGTCTTTTTAGACCTTAAACTTCACGATATCCCCAACACTGTCGGGCAGGCGGCTGCGGTCCTCACGAGGCTTGGAGTGTTCATGTTTAATGTACATACTGCCGGTGGGTCTGAAATGATGAAAAAGGCTGCTGCCGGTGCTGTCCGGGCAGCCGGGGAAGCGGGTGTCTCCCTGCCCCTCGTAATCGGGGTGACCGTTTTGACAAGCATCAACCAGGCGATTATGGAAAATGAAATCGGTATCCCTGGCGGAATCCAGGGCCAGGTCGTCAAATGGGCTAGACTGGCTAAGGAATCGGGACTCAATGGGGTCGTGGCTTCCCCTAAAGAAATTACGGCGATCCGGGAAGCATGCGGGCCGGAGTTTGTAATCATTACTCCCGGAGTTCGGCCGGAGTGGGCGGCTGTTAATGACCAAAAGCGGGTGATGACACCGAAAGAGGCTGTCAAGGCGGGCGCCAGCTATCTGGTTGTAGGCCGTCCGATTACCGGGGCTGCTAACCCTGTTGAAGCCGCTAAAATGATAGTGAGTGAAATGGAGGAGGGGTTAGGATGCTGACAAGGGAAGAAGCTATAGAAATATTTATGAAATCGAAGGCTTTGTTGACAGGCCATTATAGGCTGACTTCAGGGCGCCACAGCAGCCAGTATATGCAGTGTGCCCAGGTTCTGCAGTACCCGCGGTATGCAGGCCAATTATGTGATTCTTTGGCAGAGAAGTTTGCCGGGATACAGGTTGACCTGGTAGTAGGTCCTGCTTTGGGCGGGATTATAGTGGCCTACGAAGTGGGCAGGGCTTTAGGGGTAAAAACCTTTTTTACCGAAAGGGAACAAGGGGTAATGTCCCTTCGCCGCGGATTTGCAGTTAACCCCGGGGAAAAGGTGCTCGTTGTTGAGGATGTCGTTACAACCGGCGGTTCGGTGAAGGAAGTGATTGATGTTGTCCGTGAAAAAGGCGGTGAGGTAGTCGGAGTCGGTGTCTTAGTCGACCGGAGCAATGGTAAAGTTGACTTCGGAGTTAGAACGGAATCAATCCTGAAAATGGAGATCGAGTCCTTTGACCCGGAAGACTGCCCATTGTGCAAACAGGGCCTTCCGGTAGTAAAACCGGGGAGCAGACAGGTCTGAGTATGCGGGACGCCATGATGGGAGTTAAAGGTACCCTGCCGGAGAAAAAGGTCATCCTGATAATCATTGATTCTCTAAGGCCTCCGGCACTTAGAACCTGTCTCGAAGAAGGGACTACACCGGCTTTAGAATACCTATGCCATGCGGGACGGGTGGTGTTCGACTGCGTTTCTGTTTTTCCGACGATGACACCTACCGCGTCGGCTTCAATAGCTACCGGCGTCTATCCCGAAGATCACCAGATTCCGGGTTTTATTTGGTACAACCGGGAAGAAAAAAGGATTATTAATTATGGGGCGACACCCCTGGCAATTTGGAAGATTGGCCTGAAAACCGTCGTGCAGGACTTGATAGGCAACTTAAACGGCGAACATTTGAGCAGAGAGGTTAAGACAATCCATGAGCTTTTGGAAGACCACGGATTTGTCTCCGCAAATATTAATTTCTTTACATTTCGCGGCCTCCATGTATTTAAGACAAGGCTGCCATGGTGGATAAGGCTGTGGATAGGCTCAAAAGTGTGCACAGAAGTTTGGGGTCCGCTTGTCTCAATAGTAGGGCAGCTCGTCCCCCCTTCGTTTCCGTGTCCGGGAAGGTTGAAAAAACCCTGGGGGCTGTTTCATAAGTTCGGGGTTAATGATGAGTTTGCCGGTACTGCTGCCCACCACCTGATAAGACAGGGGAAACAGCCCCATCTTACCGTTGTTTACCTGCCCGATACTGACGGCTACACCCACCGCCACCATACTGACGACCTGTCTCCGGCGATTATGCGGGCAGACCAGCAGGTGCAAAAAATTCTCAATGCCTATGATTCCTGGAAACAGGCCATCGACGAAAATGTCTTTGTCATATTGGGAGACCATTCCCAGAGCCTTGTTCAGAACAATCCCGACAGTATAATCAAACTCCCTGAAATGTTGGCCCAATTCAAGCAGTTAGGGCTTGGCGAAAAATATACGGAAGACCGGGAGCTGGCTGTTTGTCCTAATGAGAGGATGGCTCATATTTATCTTCTTAAACAATCCCCCGGACTAGGCCGGCAAATCGTTGAAATGCTCGCCGTGGACCCCAGGATTGACCAGATTATGTGGAAAGAAGAATCCGGTGAAGGCCCGGTCTACCACGTCCGCAAGGGGGGTACGAAGGCATATCTGACATTTAAGCGGGACGGTCCCCTGACCGACCGGTACAACTGCAGCTGGGATATCCGGGGTGACCTAAGTGTAATTGACGCTTCTGCACAGGAAGGGACCGTTTCATATGACGAGTACCCTGATGCCCTAAATGTCATGGCTTCCCTTCTGGGCGCCCGGCACTGCGGGGATATTACGATGACAGCGAGATTGGGAAACGAGTTTGGCGGTGAAGCCGCCCCCGTCCACCCCGGTAAGGGCAGCCACGGTTCTTTTCACAGGGAAGATATTTGTGTCCCGCTTATTATTACCGGGAGTGATGAGTCTCCGCAAAATCCCCGTGTGATAGATGTAGTACCGTTTATTCTAAGCTATTTTGGCCTTGACCCTCCGATAAAGACGGGAGATTTATACTGTAGGTTAACATGAGACCCGTTTCCGGGCTGTCGCCAGGGAACGGGTTAACTTTTTAAAAAAGTTCAGGAAAAGTATTCCAGAGGGGAGGAAAATGGAGAATCATGTCGAATTTTATACAATATTAGGATTTAATTTAGAATCATATATGGGCAAACCCTTCCAAAGAAGGGGACGCAAAGCCGTGGGTCTAAAGCTAAAATGCTATGATTGCCAGGCTGCTGAGAATTGTTTAACCGTTTCAGTAGCTCTGGAATGGTTTTTTTAATTTCATAAGGGAAGGTTAGCCGGATTAACAGGCCGGAAAAACACCAACTTTGTTAATAAATTATCTTAGGTTTTCTGAGGTATTTTATTACATGAGTTTGGTGTTTTTTATTTTGCTTGATAATTCGCTTTTATCCCTAGAGACTAAAGGGGTGGTGATATAATAATGAGATAAAAGGAGTGTTATAATGTGGAATTGTTAAAAAAGGACCCTAGAAAAAATAAGTTGGAAAAAGAAATTGCACTTTTGATTGCCCAAATATTAAAAGAAGCAACCGGTAGGGGTCCGGCCCAACTTAAGAGCTGTATAGCAGAGGATTTGTTTCTCTTAAGAATCAAAGGGTTTTTATGTGAAAGTGAGGTGTTGGTATCCAGGACGGAAAAAGGCCGCGATATAGTAAAAAGATACAGGCTTGAATTAATCAATGAGATAAGCCCGAAAATTTTAGAAAACATTAAGACTTTGTTTTTAATAGAACCGGACCATTTCTTTATTGACATCGACCCTCAAATTGACGAGGGAGTGATTGTGATAACGTTTAAGAGGAAATTGCCTAAGGACGGTTAACCCTTTTCGACGGGTGGTCCTGGGCAGCCAAAATTTAATTAACGGGGGGGATTTGCATGAAGCTGAAACTTATGACAAAAATTTTGTTGGGGTACGTAATTGTCCTGGTACTGCTTGCCGGAGTGGCAATCTTAGGCATTTACGGGCTCGGCAAACAGGAAAAAGAATATGGTTATGTTCTTGACAAACGTATTCCGGTTACAACAGCTATCATGAAAATGAATGGCTACATCAAGGACGAAGTAATTCAGGTAAGGGGATTTATGATTTACAGAAAAGAAAGCAGCGTAGAGGAACTGAAGAAAATAAGAAGTGAAATTGACGAATTGCAAGGTAAGACTGAGACCATACTTACAACTGCTAAAGGCAAAGAATTATTTAAGAAAATAATGGATGGTGAACAAACATACTACAGCAATGGGTTAAAGATTATTGATTTATACCGGGTACATAATGATGCGGCGGCACAACCTTACATCGACGCTGCGCTTAAAGGCATGGCACAATTTAAATCCGCTGCCGATGAACTTATTCAACTAAATGATGACCTAATCAAAGAGAATGTCGCCTGCGCCGCATCAGCAAGCAAGCAGGTGAAAACTATAACTTATGTGGTCTCCCTGCTGGCGCTAGCCTTGGGAATAGGCATCGGAGTTTTCTTCGGCAGAAGCATATCCAGGCCTATTGTGGCATTGACAAACGTGGCAGGTGAAGTAGCCAACGGCGACCTGGCCGTTGAGGTGCCCGATATCAAAACCGGGGACGAAGTACAGGTTCTCAGCAATGCCTTTAAGACAATGGTAGGCAACCTAAAAAACATTATTCACCAAATCAACTCCACCAGCCAGTCTGTAGCGGCAACCAGTGAAGAGCTGTCTTCCAATTCGGAAGAGGCCACCAAAGCAACTCAGCAGGTAGCCGCGGCTATTGACCAGGTGGCCAAGGGCTCAACCGAACAGTCAAGAAGCGTTACAGACACCGTAAAGGTTGTCGAGCAGGTCGCCCAAGCCGTCGAGCAAATCGCCGCCGGCGCCCAGGAGCAGAGTAAAAACGTTATTAACACCACCGATATGGTCACCGACATGGTAAGCAAAATAGACGCGATGGCCGGGGGTATGGATACAGTCAAGCAAGTGGCCGAACAGAACGGAGTTGTTGCCGCAAACGGCGGCAAATCCGTGGAGAAAACCGTAAACGGGATGCTTAAGGTAAAAGAAGCGGTATTTGAAACAGCCCAAAGAATCCACGAGTTGGGCGAACAGTCCCAGAAAATCGGTGAAATCATTCAGGTCATCGATGACATTGCCGAACAGACGAACCTGCTGGCCCTGAATGCGGCCATCGAGGCTGCGCGGGCGGGCGAACACGGCAAAGGATTTGCGGTAGTAGCCGATGAGGTGCGCAAACTGGCCGAAAGGTCAGGGAAGGCCACCAAAGAAATAGCCCAGCTTATCACCGACATCCAGCGCGGGACCAAGGTAGCTGTTGAATCGATGCAGGTAGGCACCAAAGAAGTGGAAGAGGGAGTCAACCTGGCCAAGGAAGCCGGGCAGTCCCTCAACGAAATAGTGGAAGGGGTCAAAACCGCCGGTGACAACGTCCATAAAATCATGGGCCTGATCAACGAGATATTGAGCAGCAGCCAGGAAGTCACCAAAGCCGTCAATAACGTGGCTGCCATTACCGAGGAAAACTCTGCCGCTACCGAAGAGATGTCGGCCTCGGCCGAACAGGTCAATGCCTCCATGCAGAACATCGCTTCCATCACCGAAGAGAGCGCGGCTTCGACCGAAGAGGTATCGGCGTCAACCGAAGAACTCACGGCCTCGATTGAAGAAATCTCGGCCTCCAGCGGCCAGCTGGCCAAAATGGCCCAGCAGCTACAGGATATGATTGCCCAGTTCAGGGTTTAGGAGGTGAGAGCAGTGGACGAAAATACCTTTGATGAGAGGCAGTATGTAATATTTAAGCTGGGGGCGGAGGTCTTCGGGTTAGACATCAACAAGGTCAAGGAAATCATCGTTTACCAGGAGACCACCAATATTCCCGGGTCCGGCCAACTGATAGAAGGGATAATCAACCTCAGGGGAAGCGTGATTCCCATTTTCAACCTGAGGAGGAAATTCGGATTCCCGGAGGCGGAAAAAACGAGGAGCGCGCGGATAGTTGTGGTGGAAGCCAATGATAGCACCGTGGGCATAGTGGTTGACGGTGTGTCTGAGGTGCTGATAATACCGGGCAGTGTGATTGAAAAACCGTCCTCCATGATCTCCTCGGGAGTTGATGCCAGCTACATTGCCGGGATAGCGAAGATGGAGGAAAAACTGGTCATCCTGCTGAACCTGGAAAAGGTCATCAATCGCGAAATGGCGGAAGCCGTTTAACATATAACTCCTCCCGGAAAACACCCTTCCCCAGAGGGTGTTTTCCATTTTTCCCGGCTGACGTTAAAGATGTGGTACAAAGGGGCTGCCTAAAAGTAAAGAGCCGCCTTTTTAGGCAGACTCTTTTAACTTTATTACCGATTTGTTTCAGACTCGCGGTTCTGTGTAAATTGTCCGCTGATTTTCATAGATAACCATCCCGGGTTTCGCTCCCTTGGGTTTACGGACATGTTTCCGCAGGGTGTAGTCCACCGGTACTTTTGTAGACAATCTGGCTTTAGAGTAGTAGGCTGCAGTTTCCGCTGCCTGCTGCACGACTTCCGGGGGGATTTGCCCCGCGTCGGGATTGCGGATTATTACATGGGCACCGGGAATGTCTTTGACATGCAGCCACATATCATCAGGGCGCGCTAACTTCATCGTCAGGTAATCATTCTGCCGGTTGTTCCGCCCCACCAGTATTTCAAAACCCTCCCTCGATGTCAACTGCAGGGGTTTTGGTTCCGCGGTTGGCTTAAGTTTCTTTGCTTCTCTTAAACTTTTTTCTGGCTTAATATAGCCTTCTTTAAGCAGTTCTGCCCGTATATCAACGAGGTCACCGGGGTTTTCCGCCTGTTCTAAGGCTACGATTACAGATTCCAGGTAGGCCAATTCTGTTGTTGCTTCATCAAGGTATTTACAGGCTGCGACCTTACTGCTGCGTGTCTTGGTATACCGTTTAAAATATAACTGGGCGTTTTGGGCCGGGGTAAGCTGAGGGTCCAATTCAACAGAGATTGTCTTCCCTGCCGGGTCATAATAGTTCACAAGTTCGGCAGACCGGATTCCTTCACTTAATTGAAAAATATTGGCGGTGATAAGTTCACCGAGTATTTTCAGGTTTTCGGCATCTTTTGCTTTTCTAAGGGTTTCTTCATGGACAGCTTTTTTCTTTTGGACTTTTTTAATTTCGCGGCTGACTACTTTCTGCAAGTTAGCAGCGCCTTGTTTAAACTTTCCCTGGTCTTCCCTGACAGTAAAAAACTCGTCCAGAACCTCGCTTATCCGGCCAGACCTGCATTGTCCTTCCGTAAACTCGGTTAAACCGACAGCCGAAAATGCTGCCGGGAGGTTGTCCCGGTAGCAGACAACCGGTTCGAACTTCCCGGAAACCGCACAGTCCCTGATAAAGCGAAAGGCTTTCCAAAGATTATTTAATTCTATTTCTCCAAGAGACTGGTTGCTTGTACCGGGGTCCAGCCCGGCTCTGGCGGCAATCTCGCGGCACGTTTGGGGGCTAAACCCGTTAAATTTATCTAAAATGAGTTTATCAACCGGACTATCCCGGTCAGGGTCCCACATGGCTTGGCGAAAGGTCTCTTCAGCAGCATCCAGGGGGTCCATTTTCCCTGTTTCCGGTGGTGGAATATATCGCCTTCCCGGCAGGATTTCCCGGTGCCTGCTCGTGGCATAGGAATATCGGTTAATCCCATCAAGAATGGTATTTTCAGCAGGGTTAACCAGGACAACATTGCTGTGTTTACCCATAACCTCACATATCAGGATTTTCTCAGACAGCATGCCCAGTTCATCAACCGCTTCCACCCTGATTTGAAGGACTCTTTCGAGTCCGAGCTGGGTAATATCGAAAATCCTCCCACCCTCAAGGTGTTTTCTCAGGACCATGCAGAAGATTGGAGGGGTTAGGGGGTTCTCCCTCACTCTTTGGGTAAGATGAACCCGGGCGTCTCTGGCATCAGCAGAGACGAGCAGCCGGTAACGGGTTTTGCCGCTATGAATAATTAAGACGATTTCGTGGATGAGCGGCTGGTATATTTTTTCAATCCGGCCTCCTATCACGGTCTCCTTTAATTCATTTTTTACTGCTGCCATAACGAGTCCGTCAAATGACATGTTGATTCTCCTTTTAATAGTTTCTAGTTGCTAGTTCCTAGTTGCTAGTATTCTGGGTAACGTCAATAGGCCTAAGTACTAGTCTAAGCTCTCTAATAACTAACAACTAGCAACTAGCACCTAGCAACTAGAAACAGTATATCACCAGTGTCCGAACCGGGTCAATTGGCGGGATATTTGGAAGCAGAGGGGTCTCCCTACACACATATATGTGTATATACTTACGAGCACAAGTTATATATATTGTATACACTGCAGAGGAGTGTTGCAAATCGGGGGTAGTTGTTATAAGATAAGGAATTAGGATGAAAAATGTAGTCCCCAATTGGGATGTGACTGCAAGGTTATATATTTAACTTGAAGGCTTTGTTCTAATTACTGCTGATAAGGAGGTGGATTGGATGGAGTTTATCAAAATGCAGGGGCTGGGAAATGATTTTATAATGGTTGACTGTCTGAATGGGCTGCCGCCCTTTAAAGATTTTCATGAAGCATCAAGGAAACTGTGCGACCGGCATTTTGGCATCGGTGCTGACGGGCTGGTTCTTATTTTGCCTTCAGAAACCGCGGACATTCGAATGAGAATATTCAACCCTGACGGCAGCGAACCCGAAATGTGCGGTAATGCTATCAGGTGTTTGGCCCGCTATGTATATGAATACGATATCGTCAGGAAACGTACTATACGGGTAGAGACTCTGGCCGGGCTGATAGTCCCCGAAGTGATCACAGAAGGGGAGCAGGTTGTCTCGGTAAGAGTCGATATGGGTGAACCCCGGCTGGAAAGAAACCTTATTCCGATGGATGGTCCTCCCGGAAAAGCGGTTAATGAACCGATTATCTTTGAAGGAAATACATATAAAATTACGGGTTTATCAATGGGAAACCCCCATTGTGTAATCTTTGTCCCTGATGTTAACGAAATACCACTTACCGAAATCGGGCCTAAGCTGGAAGTTCACGAGGTATTTCCGCGAAAAACCAATGTTGAATTTGTCCAGGTATTAAACGACAGTGAAGTGAACATGCGGGTTTGGGAACGGGGAGCCGGTGAGACCCTGGCCTGTGGGACAGGGGCTTGCGCTACCGGAGTGGCATGCATCCTAAATAACCTAACCGGAAGGAAAATCACTGTCCACCTGGCCGGGGGAGACCTCCTGATTGAATGGGGGACCAATAACCACGTCTATATGACCGGCCCGGCGCAGTACGTGTTTAGAGGGGAAATACAATTGAGTGGAGAGTGGAGAGTGGAGAGTGGAGAGTGGGACTAGGATATACACTCATCACTCATCACTCCCCACTCCCCACTAAATAAGGAGGAGCATAAGTGGAAGAAGCGAAAAGAATTCGACAGTTACCACCATATTTGTTTGCTCGAATTGAAAAGGTTATTGAACAGGCCAAAGCTGAAGGGGTAGATGTAATCAGTCTTGGCATAGGTGACCCCGACCGTCCGACCCCGGACCATATTATTGATAAACTCTGTGAACAGGCCCATAATCCGGCTAACCACCGCTACCCGTCTTCGGTCGGAATGATTTCTTACCGGGAGGCCGTAGCGCATTACTATAAAAACAGGTTCGGGGTTGAGCTTGATCCGAAAATAGAAGCAGTTACCCTAATTGGCTCAAAGGAAGGGATTGCCCATATTTCTTTCTGCTACCTTGATCCGGGTGATGTGGCTTTAATCCCCGACCCCGGCTACCCCGTATATGGTATTGGGGCCCTGCTTTCAGGTGCGGAATCATTCGTGATGCCCTTAAAGGCTGAAAACGGTTTTCTCCCTGACCTTGATGCCATTCCTGCAGAGATAGCCCGCAGGGCTAAACTGATGTTTATCAACTACCCCAACAACCCAACCGGGGCTGTTGCCGATGACAGTTTTTACCACAAGGTTATTGCTTTTGCCAGGGAATATGACATCATTGTCTGTCACGATGCGGCGTATCAGGATATTACCTTTGACGGCTACTGCCCACCCAGTTTTATGGAATACCCGGGGGCCAAAGAAGTCGGCATTGAGTTTGGTTCCTGCTCCAAGTCGTACAATATGACCGGTTGGCGGCTCGGTTGGGCTGTCGGAAACCCAAGGGTAATCGAGGCTCTGGGGAGAATTAAATCAAACATTGATTCCGGGTGTTTCCAAGCGGTCCAGTATGCTGGGATAGCCGCTTTAACGGGGCCGCAGGAGTGTACCTGCGAAATGAGTGAGGTATACCGGGAAAGAAGAGACATTATTATTAACGGTTTAAACCATATAGGCTGGAATCTTGCCAAACCAAAAGCCGCCATCTACATCTGGGTTCCTGTACCCAAAGGATACACTTCGATTTCTTTTGCCGAATATATCTTTAAAAAAACAGGTGTGGTTATTACACCTGGTAACGGTTATGGCGAATATGGCGAGGGATATTTCCGCATCGCCCTAACTGTGGAAAAGGAACGAATGATTGAAGCAATTGACCGAATTAAGGATAAAGTGGGACATGTTGAATTCTAATTAGAATCGTTATCGCCGAAAATATGAAGAAAAAATGGAAATGGCGTGCACCTGATTATTTAGGGAGAGGAGGTCAACTTCGTGATGACTGCTGAGAAACCGGTGGGCCAAGAGTTGACCCAATCGACCATGGAATTTCTTAAAGAAAAATGGCGGTCGGCCGCATGGTCTGCTTTTGTTATTGCAGTTTTAGTTTTAGTTTGTTTGATCCTGGGTAAAACTTTGATTGCCATTGGTCTCTTATCCGGATGGATAATTAGCTTAATTAATTATATCCTCCTTGCTTATGTGCTTGACTTGGTTTACAAGAGATATAAGAATAAAGGGAACAAGATTATCACTCTGCTTCTCTCTGTAGGAGGGTACTATGGCCGTTTTTGGGCTTTGATTCTTTTTATCTATTATGCGTTTCAACTTTATGGCTCGGGTTTTGGTCTTGCCTTTATTATCGGAATGTCTTTACTGAAATGTGTTACCGTTTGTGAAGCTATTGATCAGGCGTTCAGTGATGACTTTTAAGATTTGGGAAATACTAATGCCGTCCCCTAAAAAAGGGGGCGGCGTTCTGTTTTTCTCGTTTATTCTCTTGAATGCTTAAATAATCTCCTTGTTTTTTTGCAAAATAAGAGGAATTTTTTGTATTAGGTCGAACTATAGTTGATGATATACGGAGAAGCGTGTTTGACTAAGAATTTTGAGGTGAAACAAATGACAAAAAGCATGACTGGTTACGGCAGGGGAGAAATCGAGGTTGAGGGGAAGTCCTTCACGGTTGAAATACGTTCGGTTAACCACCGGTTTTGTGAAGTTGTAATCAGGCTGCCCAAATATTATTTGGCGCTGGAAGACCGAATTAGGAAACTTATTCAGGAAAGCGTATCCCGGGGCAGACTCGATGTGTTTGTGACATTAGATGACCATGGCAAGAGGAATAAGTCAATTCGAGTTGACAAAGAACTGGCCATGGCTTATTATAGTGCATTGGAGGAATTACGGGAAACTATTGGCATTGAAGGGAAGCCGGAGATTATTAACATCGCCATGTTTCCCGATGTCGTTGTCCTGGAGGAGCTTCCGGAAGACCTTGAACGGCTGTGGCCGGCTCTCAGCAGCGCTGTGGGTGAAGCTGTCGGGGGCTTAATGCAGATGAGGGCAACTGAAGGACAGCGTTTGCAAGAGGACTTAGTAAAAAGGGTTGCCAGGTTAAAAGAGTATACCGAAGAAATCTCATTACGCGCCCCTACCGTCGTAGCTGAATACCGGGAAAAACTCCGGACCAGGTTAAAAGAACTGGCTGTCGATGTTGAAATTGATGAAACCCGGTTGGCAGTTGAGTTGGCGATATTTGCTGACAGAAGCAGCATTTCGGAGGAACTGGTCAGGCTGAGGAGCCATTTTCAGGAGGTAACGAATACATTGGACCTTGATGAGGCGGCTGGCAGAAAGCTGGATTTTCTCGTCCAGGAACTAAACAGGGAATTCAACACTATCGGCTCGAAGTCTAATGACTTAAATATATCCTCTATAGTGATAAAAGCTAAAAGTGAAGTGGAAAAAATCAGAGAACAAGTTCAAAATATAGAGTAATCAGGAAAATATCCGAGTAAAAGGAGGGTTGTCGGGGAAAATATTAGACAGTACCCGCACACTGAATAATTGGTAAATACGAACTATAAGGAGGGAATTTTTATGGAAATCAAACTGATTAATATCGGATTTGGCAATATTGTTTCAGCTAACCGAATTATTGCCATTGTCAGCCCGGAATCAGCACCTATTAAAAGGATTATCACTGAAGCCCGCGACCGGGGAATGCTGATTGATGCCACCTACGGTCGGAGAACAAGAGCCGTTATTATTACAGACAGCGACCATGTTATTCTTTCTGCTGTGCAGCCGGAAACAGTTGCCCATCGTTTAGCTACGAAGGATTCTGGCCATCAGGATGAGATTGAATAGAAAACTTAAAAGGGGGTGGTGGCGTGATAGTACCGGGTTTGCTTATTATTGTTTCAGGCCCGTCAGGGACAGGAAAAGGGACAATCTGCAAATCCCTGCTGGGACGTCGGCCTGATATGTTTTTTTCAGTCTCTGCCACTACCAGACCACCTAGAGACGGTGAAATCGAAGGGATTCATTATTTTTTTACAGACAAAGCAAAATTTGAATCAATGCGGGATCAGGATGAATTCTTAGAATGGGCCGAAGTGTATGACCATTACTATGGAACTCCTAAACAGCCGGTAATGGAGGCTTTGGCCGCAGGGCAAGATGTCGTGCTGGAAATAGATGTGCAGGGTGCTTTGGCAGTCAAGGAAAAAGCCCCCCAGGCAGTGTATCTTTTTATCGTCCCGCCGTCTATGGAAGTGCTCCGGGCAAGAATTACGAGCCGAGCCACAGATTCCACTGAAATAATTAATAAACGGATTGGTAAGGCTTTGGGGGAATTAGCCCAACTGCGCGAATATAATTATGTTATAGTGAATGATGTTTTGGAAGAAGCAGTGAACAAGGTTCAATGTATTATTACGGCTGAAAAATGCAGGACATCCCGTTACAGTGTGGTTGGTGATGGTGCACCTGATCAACCGCTGGTGGGAATTTCAGGACAGATTCAATGTATACATAAATGAGGGGGTTCAGAATGAAGCAACCTTCGTTAGATGGGTTGATGAAAAATGTGGACAGCAAGTACACCTTGGTAGTTACCGCCGCCAAAAGGGCCAGGGAAATTACCGAAGGCAGTTTGAAATTGGTCGAATCTAATTCATATAAGCCGGTCACTGTGGCCTTGGAGGAAATTGCAAACAACAAGATAGGTTATGAGAGGACTAAGTCCGGAATTAAGTAAGACCCCGGTTGTGGAAAGTGGTGATTGGCTGATGCTGGCTGACAAATGTATAATTGTCGGGATTACCGGTGGTATTGCCGCTTATAAAGCGCCTGACCTGATCAGCATGCTGGTGAGGGCAGGCGCAGATGTACATGTAATCATGACCGAGTCGGCTGCCGAGTTCATCACCCCGCTTACCCTACAGACGATATCCCGGAATCCGGTTTTGACCAGGATGTTCGACCCGCTCGGGGAATGGCAGGTCAGACATGTATCGCTGGCTGACAGGGCCGATTTAATCGCTGTTGTACCGGCGACCGCCAACATAATCGGCAAGGTCTGTGCCGGTATTGCGGATGACATGCTTTCAACTACTGTTATGGCCACTAAAGCACCGGTTCTTTTTTGTCCGGCGATGAATGTACATATGTATGAAAATCAAATCCTGCAGGATAACATTTCCAAGCTCAGGTCCAAAGGCTATCATTTCCTGGAACCGGCTTCCGGTCGGTTGGCCTGTGGTTACGAAGGCAAAGGAAGACTCCCTGACGTCAGCCTGATATTTGAAAAAATCCAAAACCTGATCAGTTTTGACAAAGATCTGGAAGGTCAAACTTTTTTGATTACAGCCGGGCCAACCAGGGAATATATCGACCCCGTTCGCTACCTCTCCAATGGCAGTACCGGGAAAATGGGATATGCCCTGGCTGAGGCGGCCAGGGACAGAGGAGCCCGGGTAGTTCTCGTTTCCGGCCCGGTCAGTATTCCCGTGCCTGGCGGGGTAACTCACATCCCGGTTGTGTCGGCCCGGGATATGTTTGATGCAGTCATCGAACACTACTCTGGGGCTAATGTTATCATAAAATCTGCCGCAGTTTCGGATTATCATCCCAAAGTGCGGCTGTCCACGAAACTGAAAAAGAGCCGGGGGGATTGGACTCTGGAACTGGAGCAGAATCCGGACATCCTGCAGCACTTGGGGGAAAATAAGGGTGACCGGATATTAGTCGGCTTTGCGGCTGAAACAGACAATGTACTGGAAAATGCAGCCAAGAAGGTCAGAGCTAAAAACCTCGATTTAATAGTTGCCAATGATGTTACCCAGCCGGGGGCAGGGTTTGGCACAGATACCAATATCGTCAAGATTCTCGACAGGGATGGGCAGGTAGAAGAACTGGACATGATGAGTAAAAAAGATGCCGCAAATCGCATCTTGGATCGGATTTTTAAGCTGTCTAAGGCTGTTGAATAACTCAGCCGGATAAAGTTACTGACAAAGGAGGTAATTAATTTGGCAAAAAGACTTTTTACATCGGAATCTGTTACAGAAGGCCACCCGGATAAGATAGCTGACCAGATTTCAGATGCGGTACTGGATGCCATCATCGAACAGGACCCGATGGCCAGAGTTGCCTGCGAAACTGCGGTGACGACGGGTTTGGTTTTGGTGATGGGGGAGATTACTACTCAGTGTTATGTGGATATCCCCAAGGTTGTCCGGGAGACAATCAGGGGTATTGGCTATACAAGGGCTAAATATGGGTTTGACGCCGATACCTGTGCGGTGATTACTTCTATTGACGAACAATCCCCAGATATTGCAATGGGTGTTGACAAAGCCCTGGAGGCCAAAACCGGTGAGATGTCAGACTCGGCTATAGAAGCTATCGGGGCAGGAGACCAGGGGATGATGTTCGGTTATGCCTCCAATGAGACGCCGGAATTAATGCCTCTGCCCATTTCATTGGCTCACAAGCTCTGCATGAAGCTTGCAGAGACCAGAAAAAACAGGGAACTTACCTTTTTACGGCCAGATGGAAAAAGCCAGGTTACCGTTGAATATGACGGAGACAAACCGGTACGTGTTGACACGGTAGTTATATCAACCCAGCACAAACCTGACATCCCAATGGAAACCATCAGGCAGGAAATCATCGAGAAAATAATCAAACCTGTTGTCCCCAAAGAGTTGGTGGATGATAAGACGAAGTTTTATGTCAATCCTACCGGGCGGTTTGTTATTGGCGGCCCTCGGGGCGACTCCGGGGTGACGGGAAGAAAGATAATTGTTGATACTTACGGTGGAATGGCCAGGCACGGCGGGGGAGCTTTTTCCGGCAAAGACCCGACTAAGGTTGACCGGTCAGCTGCTTATGCCGCCCGTTATGTGGCCAAAAACATTGTGGCCGCCGGGCTGGCTGACCGCTGCGAGGTCCAGCTGGCTTATGCCATAGGGATAGCCAGGCCTGTATCGATTATGATTGAAACCTTTGGCACAGGCAAGCTGAGTGAAGAAGCCCTGGTATCCCTCGTGCAGGAGAATTTCGACCTGCGTCCGGCCGGAATAATTAAAGAGCTTAACTTGAGGAGACCTATTTTTAAAAAAACTGCGGCTTACGGCCATTTTGGCCGGACTGATCTAGACCTTACCTGGGAGAAAACAGACAAGGCCGAGGCTCTCAGGAGGGGCGCCGGAATCTAAGAATATATCTAGAATCCTGCAATGGGCAAAGACTGGTTTGGTTTTGAGTTTACGGTTTTTGCTGAAGCGGCAATTTACCTGGATATGATCAATGTTCCTTTAGAATGGCGCCATCAGGGTGTTGGAGAATGGTTAGTTAACCGGCTGAAAAGGTTTGCCGGGGAGCATGGACTGAGGTACATATTTCTTGGTTCGTATGAGCCTTCTAATTCATTTTGGGAAAGGGAGGGCTTTGTGGAGATAACTGAATATCCGGATTTTATTGTAGGTGTGGATACCATGGCTAAGTAGTGTGGTAGGCTGTCTAAAAAGGCAGCCTTTTTTGTTTTGGGTATGACCGGAGGGGTTGGTGTGTTCCTCCGGGCGGAATATCTAAGCGGGAGGGGTTGGGTATTTTAACGGGTTTCCCGCTCGCCGTCTGGCAATCTAAGCCGCCACATGCAGGCCGCAATGCAATGTCCCAGAACTTGATGGCTCAGAATGCATTCCTAATAAGATGGCCGCCTCCCGTTTCAAAATCATAAACTTACCGGCGGCCTTCGCCATCTTCAGACATGCTGGGACCCCTTGCCTTGCGGCCTGCATGTGGCGGCAAGATTGCCAACGACGTCAGCGCCAGGGAAACCCTTATAAAATACCCAACCCCTCCAGCTTGTTAGTCCGCCCTCCGGAACACACCAACCCCTCCTGTGCCAACAGTGAAAGAGGATGTCTCTTTAAGACAGCATCGTGGGGAGGAGAAAAAAATAACGATTGTCCAACCTCTGACATCTGACGACCGACCTCCATTACCCGTGGCTCCGCCCTGCGGCGCCGCCAGTCTCTGAGGCAAGTGGCGCAAAGATGGAAACAAAGGAAAGCCTTATGCGGACAGCCATCCCCTCTGACTTTGGGGTATTTGCCAACAAGCCAGTCTCGGGTTCGCCCTACAGAACACACCAACCCCTCCTGTGCCAAAAATGAAAGGGCCGCCTCTTTAAGACAGCCACCGTGGGGGGTAGAAGGGCAATAAAAAAACTGACAGGTGAATGTCAGTTTTGCCAGGTGTTACCCGGCGCTTATTTTCTCGATTCGGTCAAGTCGGTCATCATGCTGTATAAGCCGGTCATCATGCTGTTTATGGCCGTCAAAGAGAATCTCGATTTTGCCGATTATTTCGTTTTCAATACGGGTTTCGATTCGCAGTACTGTATTGTTAAGCATAGTCATATCACTTTTCAATGACGAAACGTCGATTTTCAGTGATTTAATATCTTCTGATTGTTTCATTAGATGTTTGACTGCAAATTCCAAATATTTTTCCTGTTCCGTGGTTCTGATGCTGAGAGATGAAACATTATTAGTGAGTGATTCGATGTCTTCGGATTGTTTCGTTAGATGATTAATTACAAATTCCTGAAACTGTTTCTGTTTCATGGGTTTATTCCTTCCCAGGTATTTTTCCGGATATTTTTGTGATTCTAGTTTACCAAATATCGGGCAGAAATGCAAGAACAAGTGTTCGACGCAAGTAGATTCTGAAAATCGAAATGAGTCGAAGAGGCAGGGTATTCAGGTTGTTGAGTTCCCATAAAACCGCCTTTTCCGGTAGTGGGTCATTTTGAATTTTAGGCGGCACGTCCCATGTTCGATTGACGCAAGGTGAAAACGGTTATACAATTGGTTTATGAAAAGATATGTTTCTTGGATAAAAAAACTTAACAAAAAAAGTTTTGGTCATGCCTGCGTAGCACTAGTTTTTTTAGGGCTACTTTTTGTTGCCATAAATGTGTTAAATGAAATGTTTTTTAGTACCTTAGCCGATAAAATCGTAAAGGGAATGGGGATCAATTTGGATTCAATTTGGTTAGCCTTAGTTTATTGGATAATAAAATGGGGATTGTGTGCCTTAGCTGTCGTTTATGTTTTTGTTAGGGTTTACCGCCTATCCGACGAAAGAACACCAAAACCAAAAATAGTTATCAATCGGCACTCAACAGAAGACATAACAATATATAGTCGGGAGCATCCTACTGGGGTTTCGGCAAAGGTTGCCTCTGTATATTTGGCTAATGAGTCGTTGCATCGCGGGAATGGGGCTATTGCCCAAAATGTTATAGCCCGACTAACATTTGTAAATGAATTTGGGGAGACTTTAATGTTGTCTCCCCAAAAATGGATACCTGCTAGATGGGTTAATCGGGCAGGGTATATTATGGAACATCCTAATATAGATTCCGAAGAAGCGCATATCAAGGACATTCTGCCAAACGGAATAGCCCAACGTATAGATATAGCTATAAAACATTTCAAGGATGAAAACTGTTATGCTTTTAATTTTGATTCAAGATTTGAACCTAAATGGAAAATAGCTGATTGGGAACTGAAAGGGAAAAGGTTCAAGGTTCATGTTGAAATTGCTGAAGGAATGAATATCATAGCGGAAAAGTGGTACGTTTTAAGCACGAGAGGCAAGGATGACTGGTTGGATATGCAAGAGGAGAAATAATAAAGAAAATGCCCCAGGGATTGATACGCCCCACTTGCATAAACTGATAGAATGTGCGATAATTAAGGTATGCATAAGCGTTCAAGCAAGACCAAAGACATTAACCAAATAGCGGCCAGTATTGTTCGGCAAGCTACGGGCGAAGATGAACCTCAGGAACCCCAAAAGAATCCTGCCGCCGTTGCATTAGGGCGGTTGGGCGGCCTTAAAGGAGGAAAGGCCAGGGCTGAGAAGTTATCCCCTGAGGAACGGAAGGAAATTGCTAGTAAAGCGGCTAAAACAAGGTGGGCAAAAAAAGATGGACGGTAATCCGTCCTTTTCTTGTGTTTAAAACGTAGAGGACAAAAAAAGTACAATTTCAGGACATATTTAACACACATAAATAAGTAATTATGGTAAAATAAGAACACACTGTTTCTTAACAGTAAAAAAGTAAACATATAATGGTTTAAGGGGGCGATATATATGCCTTTCCCAGAAGTAAAAAGAGTGATATATGAACATAACCCTCTAGATAAAGTTATTTGCCAATTAAGATTTCCTCCAATTTTAAGGATTGAATGTCGCTGCTCAAGCTGTTTGACCGCACCTCGCTCACGTTCCGTGACCGTCAACTTTGCTCATAAACCCTGTCCGGGTAGTTTTTGCCGGACAGGGT
>PGZN01000020.1 GCA_002840165.1 Firmicutes bacterium HGW-Firmicutes-8 | reverse complement strand
CAGCTACCAATGCCTTAGCATGGCCCCAATACCGACCCCAGGGTAGAAAAATGGCAGCTGGCTAGGCGCCCAGGCCGGCGCAACCACAGGCGTACCGGTTGTACTCCGAGGATTGCGCCGGCCTGGGCAACGCCGCCAGATGCCATTTTTCTCCGCATGCACAGTTCCACTGAATCCCCCAATTACTCTATCATTTTCCGCATGGCCTCTGCATCTTTAATATATACTGATGAACGATGAAACTCTATTATTCCTTCATCCCTCATACGGCACATCTCCCTGGAGAGTGACGGTCTCGATACATTTAAAAAATCAGCCAGGTCATTCCGGTTCAAAGGCAGAATAAGTGTGGAACTGCCGGTCTCTTGATATTGTTCAAGCAAATAAGTGGTTATCTTCCCCCTGATACTCTTAATTAAAAAATACTCTACCTTCTGGTTCAGCATAAGAGCCTTGTCGGAAATAGTTCTAAGCATGTTGGTAATCAGATTGTGGTGACTCAGACACGCTTTTTCGCAGCCGCGCACTATCTTCTCAGGCGGTAAACACAGCACTGTAGAGGCTGCCTGTGCTAATACGGTGGCCGGCCATACGGCGCTGCCGGAAAAGGCAGCTGTTTCGCCAAACATTTCACCTGGTTTCAATACCGCAATAATAATGCGGTTTCCGACCGCATTTTCTTTAGTAACAGCCACTTCCCCTGAAAGAATTATCCCAACCCCGGTCAGGTTTTCTCCAGCCATGGTGATAAACTCATTTTTTTTGTAACTGGCCACTCTTGGTTTCAAACAGTCCAGGATGCCCAGCAGGTCTTCAGTGCTGAATCCCCGAAACAAGGCGGATTTCATTAGTATTTCTAACCATTTTTGGTACATTTTTTAACTCACCTTGACTTTTCGGTAACCAAGGTTACCGATTTTTTATTTATATTGTAATATAATGAGCGCAAATAGACAAGAAAGGGGGATGGATGTGATGAAAAGAAAAATCGTCAAGATCGATCAGGAAAAGTGCACCGGCTGCGGAGCCTGTATCACGGCTTGTCATGAAGGCGCCTTAAAGCTCGTCAACGGAAAAGCGGAACTTGTTTCAGACTCATACTGTGACGGCCTTGGCGCCTGCCTGCCCGATTGTCCAGCTGATGCTATCACTATTGAAGAACGCGAGGCTGACGAATTCAACGAGGAAGCAGTAAAAAAGCATTTGGCATCCATAAGTAACCCGCTGCCGGAAAAACTGGCCTGCGGATGTCCCGGTTCCCAAGTAAGAACCATCATACAACAGGGGAAATCTCAGCTTGGTCACTGGCCCTGCCAGATCAAATTAGTTCCCGTGAACGCGCCTTTCTTGGACAATGCCGACTTATTAGTAGCCGCCGACTGCACAGCTTATGCGTATGCAAACATCCATAATGATTTTATGCAGGATAAAGTCACCCTTATCGGGTGCCCGAAGCTGGACAATTATGACTACACCGAAAAATTCACGGAAATATTTAAGACACATTCTTTAAAGAGTATCACTGTTCTGCGCATGAAAGTACCATGCTGCGGCGGTCTTGTTAAGGCCGTAGAACAAGCGCTGGAGAACAGCGGCCAGGCGATCCCCCGGCGTGTAGTCATTGTAGGCACAGATGGGAGCATCATGGAGGAGTGCTAATGACACTCTATCATTTCAAATATAAAAAGGAGGGGTAATGAAATGTTTTGTTATCAGTGTGAACAAACAGCAAATGGCACAGGATGCACTAAGGTCGGTGTGTGTGGTAAAAACGAGGACATCGCATCTTTGCAGGACACAATAATAATAGGGATGAAAGGGGTTGCCGCATATGCCTTCCATGCCCGTGAATTAGGTTATGTTGATGAGGAAGTTGATGCTTTTCTAGCCAAAGGACTTTTTTCCACCTTAACCAATGTTAACTTCGATCTTGAAGACCTTTTGGGGATGGCTTTGGAATGTGGCAAAGTAAATTTGAAAGCCATGGAACTACTGGATAAGGCTAATACCGAGCGGTTTGGGAATCCTGTCCCCACACCGGTGTCTACGGGCACAAAGGCAGGACCGGCGATACTTGTTACAGGACATGACCTGCTTGACCTTTACGAACTCCTGAAACAGACCGAAGGTACCGGAATAAATATTTATACTCACGGTGAAATGCTGCCTGCCCATGCTTACCCCGAGCTGAAGAAATTCACCCACCTGGTGGGAAATTACGGAACAGCATGGCAGAATCAGAAAAAAGAATTTGCAGAATTTCCGGGCGCAATTCTTGGCACCACCAACTGTGTGCTTTTGCCCAAGGACAGTTATAAGGAGCGTATGTTCACCTGTGGAATAGCTAAACTACCGGGGGTAGCCCATATAACCAACCGTGATTTCTCGCTTGTCATCGAAAAAGCAAAATCTCTGCCGGCCCTTCCGGAAAAAGAAGGCAATACAATCACAACAGGATTCCATCATAAAGCAGTGCTCGGTTTAGCTGATAAAATCATTTCAGCTGTGAAAGCAGGTAAAATACGCAGGTTCTTCCTGGTCGGAGGGTGTGATGGAGGCAGAGCGGCGCGCAGTTATTACACCGAGTTTGTGGAAAAACTGCCTAAAGATTGTGTGGTTTTAACTTTAGGGTGCGGAAAGTACCGGTTTAATCACCTGGACCTGGGAGATATTGACGGAATTCCACGCCTGCTCGATATCGGCCAGTGCAATAACGCCTACTCGGCTATCCAGATTGCATCAGCGCTTGCTGACGCATTTAATGCAGATGTCAATGACCTGCCTCTGACCCTTGTGTTATCCTGGTTTGAACAAAAAGCTGTGGCCATATTGCTTACACTCTTCAGCCTCAACATTAAGAACATTTTAATCGGCCCCACATTACCGGCATTCATCACTCCCAACATCCTGAAGATACTTCAGGAAAACTATAACATTAAGTTTATTACCACCCCAGAGGAGGACATCAAAGCTGTTTTAGGCTAGTAATGTAAAGTCCGGCCACCACAAAGGAGGCCGGACTTTTATTGTAAAATAGTAAAAACAAAAGGGGGGAATTGCAGATGACAGCATTAGTCGGGAATTGTATGACAACTGCTATGGGAGTCATGCCTCATACTGATTATGAAAAGGCCCTGGACCTGGCTTTGACCATGGACATACCTTTTTGGCCCCAGCTCCCAAAGGTGAGTTTTTATGAGGATATGTATGTCCAAATCACTGAAAATTTCCCAGGGATTACTGTTGACATGGGCGCCCAAAAGATATTCTTTGATCTGGATAATTTTTATAACGGGCTTGAGGAGTATTTTGAGAATATCGATAATCCCGACTATCTCAGTATCACTCCGGATTACTCGGCGGTTTACCACGGGTTCCTAAAACGCCCCAGCTTGGACAAATATTATGCTATCCGCGGCCAGCAGATTGGCCCGATAAGTTTTGGGATGAAGATTACTGATAAAGACAAAAAGCCGATAATTTACAATGATGAAGTGAAGCAGTTTCTATATGATTTCATGGCCAGGAAATTCAATATTCAATTTCGCCAACTGCGGGAAAGGAACAGCAATGCCTTTGTGTGGGTTGATGAGCCGGGGCTGCAGATTCTTTTCGGTTCTTTTACCGGGTATGCCAGTAATGTAGCCAAAAAGGATTTCCATAAGTTTCTGCAGGATCTGGAAGGTCCTAAAGGGGTCCACCTCTGCGGTAACCCGGATTGGTCCTTTCTCCTGGAAGACCTGGACCTGGATATTCTATCAGTTGATGTTTTTGCCAACGGGCCCATCTTTACCAAATATACCGGCCAGCTTAAGGCATTCCTGGAGCGCGGGGGCATACTCTCCTGGGGTATAGCGCCTACGCTGACCGAGGAACTGGAAGCGGAATCATTGGACTCTTTACAAACACGCCTCGAAGATATGTGGAATTACTTAGACACACGCGGGATAGACAAGCGACTGGTGCTTAAACAGGCCTGGCTTGCTCCTGCCCGCTGCTGTCTGGTGAATACCGACGGTACCGGGTCAGTAGAAAAATCCTTTGCCATCGTGCGGGAATTGTCAGCAAGATTAAAAGATAAGTATGGTCTGGATTAAGAACTCCGTAGTTTTCCCTTGCTTAATCCAGTTATAGTTACCGAACCCCCACACTATAGTGCCCAGTCATGGCCCCAGTGCCGACCCAGAGGTAGAAAAGCTTCCCTGCTGGAAGCTTTCATATCTTTTTCCTTAACATTTCATATTCATCAACTGTAATTTCAATATCGTTGAGTATTTTTCTTATTAGTCCCCGACCCAAATCCTCACCGTGAAAAGGAACAATGGTTGTTCTTCCGTCTTTGTGCCTAAAGCTTTTATGGCTTCCTTTTTGTCGAACTTCCTTAAAACCCAGTTTCTCGAGAATCTTTGCCATCTCCTTTGACGGAATGATGGTCAACCTGCTCATACCACAACCTCAATCTGCTGAATTCCAACAAATTCATTCTGGACAAGTTCTTGATTTTCCACCTCCAAGCAAAGCCCGATTGCCTCCCTGATTCTTGGATACAATTCTTCAATTGTTTTAGCCTGTGTATGACAGCCTCTTAAAGCAGGAACAGAAGCAACATATATGCCGTCTTCGTCTTTTTCAATAAGGATTGTGAAACTATATTTTTTCATGCCTGTTCACCTCAAGTCTCTGTATTTTTCTCTTCTTTATTATATCACGGCTAGGAAGAATAATGTCAATTTCTCCACTTCTCGGTTTCGTTTTTCTGGCAAGGCGCACGGGGTGGCGCAACCGGAGGCGTACTGGACGAGCCCCCATTTTGTTACCGAAACCCCCAGTTCAATTCAACCAAGAGTTCCATATATCCGGTTGATAGCCTACTGTAGCTTGTTTGCCATTACGTATTACAGGTGTTTTATAAAGACTGGGGTTATTTAACAGCATTTCTTCCCTAACATTAATACCGCTAATACGATCCATATATAATCTTTTGTAATCCTTAGATTCACTGTCAATCAAATTATTCAATCCTACAGCAGCCTTAACACTCTTCAATTCTCCCCTGCTTAACCCAATTATGGTTAAGTCAATAAATTGATATTTTATTCTTCTCTCTTTAAAATAACGTTCGGCCTTTTTGGTGTTAAAACATTTCTTAACACCAAATATTTGGATATTCATTAGCTTCTTCTTATCCTTCCTTGACTGGTTTAAAGGTATTGTCACGGTACTTACACATTACTGCCCGGATTGCGAAATAACTCACTCCATCCGGCAAAGCATCTTTTAGCAGCCTCAACTTTTCGGTGCCAATCTCATGGATCGTCTCTAAAATCAATGTCTCGTATTCCTGCGGAATAATGGCGTCCCAATCAACCCAGTGGCCTTCCAACCCACATCGGATGATATGGTTTTCGATTGTAACCGGCTTGAGGCCGCGGTCTTTTGCTATTTCTCTAACGGTCTGACCGGCCTGATACATTTTATATGTAATCAGGTGACTTGGTTCCTCTTCCTCTTCACGGTGACCGGTATCCTGGATGCCATCGGTATCCAGGGAACGCCCGCTTGGCAACTCAACCGGTGAAATGGGATTGTTATTCTGCGGCGAGAGATTGTGTTCATTGACATAGTTTCTAATCACTTCAATAAACAGGCTGCCGTAATTCTGAAACTTTATTTCGCCGACCCCTTTAACTGCCAGCATAGATGTGCTGTCGGTTGGCAGTGATGAGCACATTTCCCTTAGGGTGCTGTCAGGAAAAACGACATATGGAGGGACATTTTCCTTGGCCGAAATCTCCTTGCGTAAAGCCCTGAGCAGCTCAAAAAGGGATTCGTCCTGTTTGAGCTGGACCTGTTTTTTCCGGATCTTCTGCCAAACCCCGCCTTCTCCTTTAAGCACCGGAAAAGCCTTGGGGCTTATTTTTACTACCGGATATTGTCCTTCGGTTGAATAAAGGTACCCTTCGGCAATAAGTACATTTATCATGTCCTTTATTTCCTTGAGGGTGTATTCCTTCATTAAACCATAAGTAGATAAACGGTCAAATCCAAATTGAATGACTTTTTTATTTTGCGAACCCTTTAAAACCTCAGCTACGAGGGTGGAACCAAACCTCTCATGCATGTGTTTGATACAGGAAAAAATCTTTTGGGCTTCTACTGTTATATCGTTGAGTTCGCTGTCATCATTACAGCTGCTGCAGCTGCCGCAGTTTTGGAAGGCATGCTCTTCGCCAAAGTATTGGAGAATGTATTTTCGTAAACAGCCCGTAGTATGGCAGTAATCAACCATTGTCTGCAGTTTTTTATATTCACCGGCCTTCCTCTCAGGAGATGAAACCGTCTGCTCGATCAAAAATTTCTGCAGCAAAATATCCTGGGGATTGAAAAGCAAAATACACTGGCCGGGGTCGCCGTCCCGTCCCGCCCGGCCGGCTTCTTGATAATAGGCTTCCATGTTTTTTGGCATATTGTAATGGATGACATACCGCACATTGGATTTATCGATTCCCATCCCAAAGGCATTGGTGGCCACCATAATATTGATATCATCATAGATAAATGCTTCCTGGGTTTTCATCCTTTCTTCGTCAGTAAGCCCCGCATGGTACCTGCCGACGGAATATCCTTTTCTCGATAAAAGGCTGTAGAGATTATCTGTCTCTTTTCTCGTAGCGGCGTAAATGATGCCGGCTTGTCCGGGGCTGCCTGACAGGAAATTCATAGTAAAGTCCTGCTTATTTTGGCCGCGGACGACTGCAAAAGACAGATTCTCTCTATTGAAACCCATCACATGGGCCGCTGATTTTTTCATTGATAAAAGTTTGATGATATCCCGGGTTACTTCCTCGGTGGCCGTAGCTGTAAAGGCTGTTACCACCGGTCGTTCCGGCAGTCCTTTGATAAAAGGTGAAATACTGCGGTAGCTCGGCCTGAAATCATGGCCCCACTGGGAAATACAATGAGCTTCATCAATGGCGACCATAGAAATATCAACAGAAGCCGTAACTGCCCGAAAGAGCCCTGATTCAAGCCTCTCAGGAGCCACATAGAGGATTTTATACCTGCCGGTTCCGGCTTCACGAATCCGTTCTGTTACTTCCCCCTTGGTCAGCGAACTGTTAATGAAGGAAGCCGGGATGCCTAAACTGTTGAGGGTGTCAACCTGGTCCTTCATCAGGGAAATCAGGGGGGATATGACGATTGTGATTCCCGAAAATAGAAGGGCAGGAATCTGAAAACAAATGGACTTTCCCCCACCTGTGGGCATAATACCAACGGTATCATGGCCCTGCAGAATATTGTGGATAATCTGTTCCTGGCCTTCTTTAAAAGTACTGTACCCATAATAACGCTTGAGGGTTGTCAGGGCTTTTTCTATCATCAAACTGCTCCTTAAAAAAAATTCCAACAACATAATAATACCACATGGCGAACAAATGTTCTAGCAAAATATGTCAATGACTGCAAAAAAATAACCCTTCCGGATGACGGAAGGGGTTAATGCAAATGGCTAGTCTAAGTGTCAAAACTAAACATTTAAAAAGTTGTATACCAACACAAAGGCATCTGCCCTGGTCAGGCTGTTGCCTGGATTACAGTAACCGTTACTGCCGCTAATGATATTTAACCCGTAGGCGACAGCCATGTATCCATATAGGCCGGACCCGATTTTATCTGCATCTTTAAAGGGGAGTAAATAGATTCCCTTGTTAATTTCAGCGACTTTGTCATACTTCAGGGCCCTGATAACAAACTTGACAGCTTCCTGCCTGGTAATTATTGATTTGGGAGATTTTTCTCCTTCCTTGACAATGCCTGCCTCGATAAGATAGCTGTACATATTGTCATCGTCCTCGGAATTTTCGGGGAAAGCCAGGTTATTATAAGGATTAACAGCCTTATACAAAAGGTACAAGAATTCCCTTTGCTGTGCAGTTTGATTGGGTATAAGCTGTGTTCCGGGGAGTGATATGCCAAATTCTTTCAAAACCTTAATCCGGCTTGCTGCGTAGTGTCCCCCAATATCGGTATACTGGGCAGTATCTCCTGTCACCAAAGGTTTTCCGCTGTAGTCCAATACCTCGCCGGTGAACGCGTCGATGTTAGCCGGTTTTTCCGGCTTAACAGCGTAGATGAGCTTAACATCCCATTTTTCTCTATTACTGGGGACAGGCAGAATCCGGCTGTCTTTCAGAGACGGGTCCTGGGAAATGTACTGCAGCTGAATTCCGACTTTCTCAAAGAACAGTTTGTCGGCTTCGGCAGCGGTGATTATTTTATCTGTGGAAGGCAGGGTTTTATTATACCAGCTGTAGCTGTAGCTGGTTACAGTCCCAGTGACGTTATCTACGTTGATATTGAAGCCGTTATCCAAAAAGTACGCACCGCTAACTTTTCTCGTAAAGTTGAAATATGATTCCCGGGGTTTTTCCCCATTCATCGGTCTCATCTCAGGGACATTCCAGGTTACCCTCTCAACTTCCGAGAGTTTATCCGGTTTTAGGGATTTAATCATGTCGACTGCTATTTTCAGGGACTGCTCTTCGGTATACTTAACAACCGCATCCTCATCGTACGGTACACCTCTATAGAAGCTCATTATATCTCCGTTGGCGGCATTCATCGAAACACTGACATTATAGTACCGGGTGGTCCCACCCAATTTTTCCTCGCGGCCAAAATCCATGTTCCAGATGTAGTCATCTTTGTTGCGCCAGTCGCTGTACAGGCTTACGTAGTTCAATTTTAAGTCCGGGGAAATATTAAGCGCTTTTCTGGCCCTTTCTTCCGCCTCAGCCTGATCCATTATGTTGGCGGCTTTTTCCACAGCCTGCTGTTCCTCAGGGGTAAGAGATGCGGGTTTCTGAGGGGCATAACCGCCCATTCGGCTGTCCATAGCCATCTTTTCCCGTCCCATGCCGCCGTAGTAGCCAAAATACCCGTCACCTGACATAACTTCACCTGTTTTGGCATCCAGGAAACGGTTACTATAAACGTTCGTATAAACAAGGTAGGGGGTTGTTTCTTTCACTTCATAGCCGAGCTTAAAAACCAGCTTCAGGCCCAGTTTGTCTGTAAACTGCTTCTGGGCCTCTTCAAGGGACATAACTCCTTTGCTTTCCGGAAAAACCGAATCTTCATACCAGTTGCAGTAGTAACTTTGGACTTCGCCTGTCATCCCGTCGATGGATACACTTATATTATTCTCGGGAAACGGGATGCCGTTCTCATACCTTATGTAATTAAAGTAATAATTTCTGTCTGCGATACTCGGCGGGTTATTGTTTTGCTGGAATTTTATTTTATTCCGGGAGGCAGGATTAATTTTATTGATAAAGTTTTCGGCAATAATCTGGGCATCGCTTCTACTGACAGAAGGCAGCTTTTTCTGGTCCCGGCCGTAAACATTTTTATATGAATAATAGCTGATTATTTTCGCCGCGGAGTCTATTGTTACACTGACGTTTCCCTGCATATTCTTGTCGGTCCAGTTTAAATTAAAAACAGTTTTATCATTTTGTTTGCTTATATTATAAGAAAAATTGTTATATGTTTTCGGGATATCAAAGATCGCTTTTGCAGAGTTAATCGCCTTTTCCAGATCCTGATCATAAGCTGCCAAAGCAGCGGCCGGAAAAAGGGTAAGCAGGAGAACAAATACTAATACGAAGGCCAGAACTTTTTTCATAAAAATCCTCCTCAAATTTTAGTTTATATTTATTTGACGCAGTAGGTAGTAAAATGTTCCATAAAAATATATAAAGGACTGTCTTCAAAGACAGTCCTCTTTACTCAATCTTCCCCATAATTACTTCTACGAAATATTCTTTGCCGTCATCGATCAGGGGGACGCGGCCGTCCGGAACCTCCCGGCCATTTATAATTACCTTTTTCACACCCATATTTACCCTCTCAGGGTTTTGGATGTGTATCCGGTACAGCGTTTGCCCCAACCTGTATTGCACTTGAATCTCCGGCCAATCCTTCGGTATACATGGGTCGAAATAAAGGCTGGCGCCTATTTTCTTTATTCCTATGATGTACTCTATTCCTACCCTATACATCCAGCCGGCCGCGCCCGTGTACCAGGACCATCCGCCCCGGCCAGTATTTGGAGGCGCAGCATACACATCGCCGGCCACCACATAAGGTTCTATTTCGTAGCGCATACAGTCCTTAAGAGTACGGGTGTGATTAATGGGATTGATTAAAGAAAACAGCTCCCCAACCCTGTCTCCCATTCCAAGTTTGGCAAAGGCTAAAATGCTCCATACAGCGGCGTGGGTATACTGGCCGCCATTTTCCCTGCCTCCCGGCACATAACCTTTAATGTAACCTGGCTGGAGAGGGCCGTTATCAAAAGGAGGAGCCAAAAGTTTGATAATACCCACCTCCCTGTCAACAAGGTAATTGTTAACTGCCTGCATGGCCTCCTCTGCCCGGTGGGGCCTACCTACTCCTGAAATAACCGACCACGATTGAGCAATCGAATCAATTTTACATTCGGTATTCTCTGCTGAACCCAACGGCGTGCCGTCATCAAAATAGGCCCTCCGGTACCAGCTGCCATCCCAGGCATTTTTTTCAATAGACTTAGCAATATTATCCGCTATTTCGGAGTATCTTTCAGCCGTTTGTTCGTCACCGCGGGATTTACATATTGGCATAAACCTCTGCAGCACGGTATAAAGGAACCAGCCTAACCATACACTTTCCCCTTTACCCTTATTGCCGACAGTATTCATACTATCGTTCCAGTCACCTGAACCCATCAGGGGAAGCCCGTGCTCACCAAATTTTAGGGCATTCTCAACAGCCCTCAGGCAGTGTCCATAAACAGTATCCTTTGCGCCGGAAATTCTGGGCATGATGTACCTCTCATCTTCATCTGCCGGTAAGGGTTCATCCTCCAAAAAAGCAGTTGTTTCATCCAGGATAGACCAGTCATCAGTACATTGAATATAGTCCGCGGTCACATAGGGCAGCCATAAGAAATCATCGGAGTACCTCGTCCGGATTCCCTTATCTACCCCCGGATGCCACCAATGCTGGACATCACCCTCTACAAATTGATGGGCCGCATGGAGTAAAATTTGATTTCTCGTCAGCTCCGGCCATGTATACGCCACAGCCATCACGTCCTGCAGCTGGTCTCGAAAACCGTAGGCCCCACCCGACTGATAAAATGCCGCCCTGGACCATAAACGGCAGGAGATAACCTGATACTGAAGCCAACTATTTAGCAGGATATCCATGGATTTATCGGGAGTAGACACCTGGATCACTTCCAACTTCTCGGCCCAGTAAGCTCTAACTGCAGCTAACTCGGCCCCGGCTGCCTCCACATTACTGTATTTATCAATAATGCGCTGCACTTCAGGCAGATCCGTTCCCTGTCCAAGGAGGAATACAATCTCTTTAGATTCCTCTGGTCGTAAAGATATTTTGACCTGCATAGCCCCACAAGGCTCTAAGCCTGCCCCTACACTACCGGAAAGTCTTTCCCTACTCATAGCGTCCGGGTCTTCCAATCTGGCGTTAGTCCCCAGAAATTCGTTACCATCCCCAGTAAAGGTCCGGGGAGTTTCTGAAGTATCAATAAAAGCAATCCTCCCAGGGAAATCACAGTTGTATGAGTTTGTAATCAACAGAACCCCTTTGTCACCATAACTCTGAGTGGTAATATATTGAGCATTAACCTTTTCACTGACTCCCAGGATAGGGCGAATATAATAAGTTGCTGATATGTCCCTGGGGACAGAAGACAGATTCCTTAGCCTGATAAGATAAATTTTAACCGGATCTTCCAGGGGCACAAACTCTGTTAACTGCTGCTCAAGCCCATGGCTGGTATGTTCAAAAGAAGAATACCCCGGCCTGTGCCGGATAATGTACTCTTCCTTCTCCCGAACGGGCATGGGAGTAATACTCCAGTAACTGCCCCGTTGTTCATCACGCAGGTAGATTGCTTCACCTAACATATCTGTTACAGGGTCATTGTACCAGGGGGAGAGCTTGTTTTCCCGGCTGTTTTCGGCCCACGTATACCCCCCGCCCACCTCTGTGATATTAAAACCAAACTTGGCATTAGCAATTACGTTAATCCAGGGGGCCGGAGTATGCTGGCCTTCCCTCAGGTGGATGACATATTCCTTACCATCCTGGCTAAAACCGCCGATTCCGTTATAGAACAGCAGTTCCGAAGAATCGATTCCCGGGGTATGGAGAACATGAGCCTCCCTGCCGGCTTTCCCGCTATCCATGTTAGAAATGACTTTCCCGCTGTCCATACCAGCTGTGTTTAACCTTGGAACGGTTGATTTGGTCTCTTCCCAAATCAACTGCTCTTCAATAGGCCCGGCATCATCCTTGAGGATAATCCTGGCCACAGCGCAAATGAGGATTTTTTCTTCCTCAGTTATTATATTGGCATTGAGGAGATACACCCCGCCTGTCATGTTCACCATATCCCGGGCATGGCTGGCAAAAACAGCGTCCCTGATACTGTCCTGTAACGGCTGGTCATAACTACCTTCATCCTCGGTCAGGAAAACCAGGTCAACCTTTAAGCCCTTCATCTGCCAAAACTCATGCGCCTTCAGGAGTTTATAGACCATCTCGATTTCTTCTGTATCATCAATAACCGCTAACACTATTGGGATGTCTCCTGAAATTCCAAAAGTCCATAGACAATGCTGTCCCTTTTTATTCCTGGCAATCATCTCTTCATGCTTGCGCCTGGCCGGTCCGGGAAAAAGAATGGAAGGAATCATATTTAGAAAGACTTCTTTATCCCTGGTTTCAATATCTAAATGGGCGGCTTCGATTTGACTGCGGTTCCAGGCATATTCAAAGGCCCGTTCGATCACTTTAGGATCGTGGTATTTATCAGCCAGGGTGAGAGCGCTTTGGCGGTTTTCAGTCACGGCGACAATATAAGAAATTCTGATGGATTGCCCAGGGTCAAGCCTGACCCTTTTTCTTAAACTCATGATGGGGTCAAGAACAGCCCCTACTGTATTTGATAAAGGTTGATCAACATCCATCGCCAGGGGATTTTTTAAGCCCCGGTTGCGGCCAATAAATCTGGCCCGGTCTGTCTCATACTGCATATTTCCGATTGAGTTCCCTTCAACAGTAACGGTATGCATGGCCCATACCTGTTTCTGACCTGCACTCCTGGGCTTCCTGACAGCCAACAAACAATCTGATTGCGGAACAAATTCTGTTGTTACAAAAAGGTTGCTGAAGGCCGGATGAGCCAAGTCGGCGTCAGGATGGGTCAGCACCGTTTCTAAGTAGCTGGTTACTTCCATAACCCGGGGAGACCGGCTGTTGTTTGTTAAAGTGATTTTTCTAACCTCAGCGTTATCTTCAGGTGAAACCACAATTTGAGTATGGGTTTCAATATTGCCGTCTTTTCTGATGAATTCTGCCTTATCCGGTGAAAAAACCACCCTGTATTCCTCAGGTTTAAAACAAAACGGTTCATAGGTAGCAGACCAGACGTTATTGGAATTGATGTTCTGAATATAGATAAAAAACCCTGAGCCGCCCTGACGGCTTTCCCTCCACCTGGCCACCGCCATATCATTGATTTTACTGTAACCTGAGCCCCCGTCAGTAACCATAACTGAGTAACTACCATTAGAAAGCAGCTGGACATTGGGTAACTCGGAGTTTGGAGTCCTGTATTTTCTCGCAACTTCCGGGGCATCCAGGTTTTTTCTTTTAAAGGGTTGATATTTTTCCCGGTGTTCCTTGGGGATGACAACCCTTGATGGTATTCGCTCCTGTAGAACAACCTCTGCTGACTTGATAACCGGATCAGCATGAAAACGTTGCTGCATGATGTTATTAAAAAAGAAATTGTTTAAGGCTAATAGACTCATCCCCAGGTGGTGAGCCATAAAATTTTTGATAACAGAGCTTTCTCCATTAAAAGCTGCCCTCCCGGGGGTAAAGTCTTTGGCCTCATAAAGACCATATTCTCCATCCATTCCTTCTTCTTTTAATCTCAATATGTTTTGCATGACCGCTTTAGGATTAGTAGTTAAGGCCAAAACGGCAGCATAGGGGGCTACCACCAGTTCATTACCGAGTCCCCGTTTCAGACCAACCCCAGGTACGCCAAAGGCCTTATACTGGTAATTCAGCGTAATGTCAAAGGCATAGAAAGCTGATTCAGAAACTCCCCAGGGGATTTTCCGCTTCTCCACATATTTTTGCTGGGCCTTAACTACAAAAGCATAAGTTCCATCAAGCAGGGAATTTTCAAAATTCCTCATTACCAGCAGAGGCATGAAATACTCGAACATAGTCCCTGACCAGGAGGCCAGCCCTTTATAGCCATCGACCTGGGTTAATTTACGGCCTAACCTAAACCAGTGTTTTTTGTCGACTTCCCCCCTGGCAATGGCAATATAACTGGCCAGTCTGGCTTCTGAAGCCAGTAAGTCATAATATGATTTTGTCAGCGACCCTTCTTCCACGTTATATCCGATCGAAAAAAGCTGCCTTTTAGGATCAAATAAGGGAATGAACCTCGTATTGTCTATTAATAAACGAATCCTTTTTAACAGATTTTGACCCTGTTCCTGAATACTTTCAATTGGGGTCTCGGTTTCCTTTTTGAAGGAACCGGTCATAGTGACAAGTTTTCTGCCCCAAGGGGAATGGTTGACCATTTCTTTGAGACTGTCACCAGACAGCTGGAGCTCAATGCCGTTTAATACTTCCAGCCAGCTTAGGGGGTGGTACTCCCTTTCAAATATATATCCCTCCAGGTCCCCAAAATCAACAGCCGATTCCGCATCACTTAGTTCTTCATTAAAAATCCTGATCGTATCAATTAACCCCTGGGCCAGACTCAGGTCAACCGGGGGCTTGTTAAGATACTGCCGGAGGCCTTCGGTCAACACAATTAAATAACCGACCAAGTTGCCGCTATCAACAGTAGAGACATACCTGGGCCTTAGAACCTTAAGGCTTAAGGTATCATACCAGTTGTATAGATGCCCATCCCACTTCTCCATTTTTTCAATAGTTGACAAAGTAGCCTCAAGCTTTTCCACCATTTCACCGGTACCGAGATAGCCAAAATCACGGGCTGCTAAGGTGGAAACCAATAATAACCCGATATTAGTCGGAGATGTCCTATGGGCTGCCCCATTAGGGGGATCAACCTGATAATTATCGGGCGGGAGATAGTTATCCTCAACTGTTACCAAGTCTTCGAAATAGGCCCAGGTTTTTCTGGCTAACCTGCGCAGTTCAGAGTGTTCCTGCTCACTTAACTGTTCAAACTTTTTGATACACTCCTGGCTAATCCGCCGGGCCGCATAAGGCGCCCCGGTCCATATCCCAAAGATTACCGCCGCCACGGTAATTTCAACGCCGGTATGGGGCCATATGACGGCCAAACCTACGAGTAAGAGTCCAAATAAAGGAGAAATACACATTTTTTTATAATAGGTACGCAAATCATTTTTCATCAGGGCTTCCAGGTCCGCCGCCGGAATCCATTCAAGCAAATTCTTTCTCGTTACAAAAACTCTGAACAAGGTCCTGACTATAGCATCTGTCATTAAAAAAGCGTAATAAGCTATAAAGGTAAACTGGAGGCCTGCCTGGTAAAGGCTGGACCTGACCCCGGTAATAACGGTCTGGCCCTTGGCGCCCTCCGTCTGGTGATAATTCCTGGCCAGTATCCCACCTGTCAAATAGGTTATAGTCGGGAAGGCAATAGTCATAACAGCTAACCCAAGCCAAACCAGGGCGCTGCCGGGCAGGACTGAAAACCCCAGGACGATTAGAATAAACAAGGTAGGGTTTAGCAAACTTCTTCTTAAATTATCGATTATTTTCCATTTGGATAGGGCTGAAAGGGGGTTTTCCCGCTGCTCTCCCTGGCTGTCTTTGACCCTGGCTGCCAGCCAGGGAATAAGCTGCCAGTCTCCCCTGACCCAACGGTGGAGCCGCGTAGAATATGAATTAAAGCGGGCCGGATAACCGTCAACCAATTCAATATCTGTAACAAGACCAGCCCGGACATAACTGCCTTCTAAAAGGTCATGGCTTAAGACGGTGTCTTCCGGGATGGCTAATTTAAGTAAAGTTTGAAAAGTCCTGAGCTCATAAATGCCTTTTCCGGTAAAAATCCCTTCCCCGAACAGGTCCTGATAAACATCGGAAACAGCCGTGGTATAAGGATCAATACCCCCCTGGCCGGCAAAGATCCTGGAAAAGAAGGTTTTGTTAGCGCTGTCAAGACTTACCCCTATGCGGGGCTGCAGGATGCCATATCCTTTAACGACTTTTCCTTTTTTCCGATCGATTACCGGTCTATTTAAAGGATGGGCTATCGTTCCGATCAGCTTTTTGGCGGTACCCATAGAAAGGTTTGTATCAGCATCAAGGGTTAAAACATACTTCACACAGGGAATCTGGGATAATTCACAGCTGAGTACCGTGTAACTGGTATCCTTAACCCCTGTCAACAGGTCATTCAGCTCAACGATAGCCCCTCTTTTCCGTTCCCAGCCCATCCATTGATTTTGGGACTCGCTGCAGCGCCGCTCCCGGTGAAAATAATAGAAAATAGTCTTGTCTTTTGAATAACGCGCGTTTAATTCATTAACCCCGTTTAAGGCAGCCTCAATGATTTGAGGATCATCTTTGGTCTCTTGGGAACCGGCATCCCTGAAATCACTGACCAGGGCAAAATAAAGATTATCCTCTTTATTAGCCAGGTAGTAAACCTCCAGCTTTTCTAAAAGTTCCTTAACCCGCTTTTCATTTGGCAGCAGGGTTGGAATAATCACCATCGTACTGCTGTCCTCGGGAATCCCGTCCCTCAAGGCTAATTTAGGAAGTATCGTTGGTGAATAGATGTTGCTGACTGTAAAATTGACTATATTTATGGCGATATCACTTACCGGAACCAGGATGACCAGGCCGGTTAACAACAGTATCAGGGGAGATAAAGCCCCCTGATTTATGGCATACCCCAGGAAGAGGGCCATAGCGGCCAGGGTAAATAAACCCATCGAGCCGAAATAAACTAAATGAGGATATCCTTTTAAAAAACCTAGGGCGGCCTTAAGCCCCCTGGTTTTACCAATTTGCTTCTCCAGCCTTTTTCTGCCGTCGCCTACCAGATAATAACCGACATGGTCTTTGGGCTCCCGGTAATTTTCTGTTGAAACCTCTTCTATTTCCGGTAAAACTTCATGCGCACAGCGTAAAGCCTTCTCTGCCACAATGATTTCAGGGACATCATAATACAGGGAAATTTTTTCTACGACATGACGATAATGGTCCCTTGATTCGAAGTCCATCTGATCATAAATCCCGGCCGGGTCCCGTTCCAGAATTTCTTCTACGCAGCTTAAGGATTCAAAGATTTCATTCCAGTCCACAGATGAAATCATCCTCAGACTGGTAATCGCACTGCCAATTGAGACCTGCCTGGCCGCCTGAGCTTTAAGCTCTGTGCTAACCATCTTTTCCAAAGAAGAACCTTTTTCGACCAGCTTCTTATCGATATATCCAATTACTGAGGCAGTCATTCTGCCCTGCCTTTTTAGTTTGTGGACCAAAGCCACAATGAAAGAAGGGCTGATATCGCTTTTCTCCCGGAGATGCTCACTAATTATCCGGTGAATCTCAATATCTCCCTGGTCAATAGTACTGATAATAAGCTCTGCCAATCGTTCAGCCTGGTGCCTTTGCTGGTAATGACTGCTCTGTTCACGACAAATTTGGCTGATCTTTTCGATCAACCCTATCCTGAGCATGACTGCCATAGCCCACAACTCACCCATGGAGAGCGGCTGCTGGGATTGGTAAGCCCGGATGAAGTTAACTAAGGTTTTTTCATCAATCATCCCATCAGTATGGGTGACCAACTCTGAAGCCAAGGCATATATCCTGGGCAGGCCCTTCATCTGCTCATTCTTAAGCAGGGGAAGCTGTGAAAAGCATTTTTTGGCCAGAGATTGTTTAATGTCCTTGACCTGTTCTTCGATGATATAAAAATTATCAAGAAGCCACTCCGCTGTCTGAGATGCGGGTGCTCCCCCCCCTGTTTCCCGGTTTAAGGTTTTATACACTTCTAAAATGGACTTATAATTACTGCCTACCCGGGTCATCAACCCTCTGGGAAGCCTTCTGTTTGGCCCCACTACATGGCGCCTGGCAATATCCAGGGCCAGCTTCTCGATATCCTCAGGGCCAAGCAGAATATTATTCACTGCCGGTTTTTCTGTTTCATCTACTGCCATCATTATGTTTATCACCTTGTTTGTTATTTTTGCCGAAATAGCAAACCTCCATTCCTCCATGAACAATGTTCACAGGTAAAGGAAATAAAATACCCTTGTCAAGCGCCCGCATGTGTACCGTAATCCATTTCAGGTTCAGGTTAAAACACCAAGGGTTATGTAATTACCGCACTTAGGTAACATCATACGGGTGAGGAAATATCAGGAAAACAAAAGGACTATCCTGAATTTGCTTCAAGACAGTCCCAGTTATACCTATATGACTTTCTTATGCAGAAAGTACATATGTGTTCAAACATCAGGACCCCGTCTTGAAGCTGAATAAGCCTCAAAACAGGGTCCCATCATCTTGTTTTGTTAAATGGTGGTACAGAATGTTTATTCGCCTTACGCTGTATAAGTATACCATGAGTGTTTGATACTGTCAACTTAATTGGGAGATATTGGTATGTTTTAACCTGTCCTTCAAATGGAACGGCACAGTAGTCACTACCACATCGGTTTGCAATACAAGCATGTTCTGCAATAAGAAATGTCAGCTTTCGACAGGTATTGCCTTATTTATTCGACGCTATTTTTAGGACTTTGTCGTCAATAATTAGTACAATAGAGATTGATTTCATATTGTATGTAAGGAGGTGACATCGTGATGTTGCAAGCCTCGCTGGGAAAACAAGAAGGCTTCCAGCGTTGATGTCATATCGAATGGATGCTGAAATATTATCAATGATTGGAGAAAAAAGATGAGTTTAAGAAGTATTAAAATTTTAATTGCAGATGATAATAGGGAATTTTGTGAGCTGCTAAAAGAGTTTGCTGCTCAGGAAGACGATTTAACTGTTGTGGGAATTGCTAATAATGGGATGGAAGCTGTTGAAATTATTAACAGGGAAAAACCTGACATAGTTGTCTTAGACATTATTATGCCCTATTTAGATGGAATCGGCGTTCTCGAAAAGATTGCGGTAACCGGAGTCCAGCCTAAACCCAGAATCATCATGTTAACAGCGCTCGGCCAAGACAGTGTGACCCATAGAGCAATTGAATTAGGCGCTGATTATTACATCCTCAAACCTTTTGATTTTTCGGTTTTGGTAACCAGGATCAGGCAGCTGGTGGACGGAGGGAGTGTTCCTCGGTTTACACCGCCGGTACGTACCGGGAATGTGGATATTGCTGTTACTAATATCATCCATGAAATGGGCGTTCCGGCTCACATCAAAGGATACCAGTATTTAAGGGATGCCATTAAGATGGTAATTGATGAAATTAACCTCTTAGGCGCTGTTACAAAAGAGTTGTATCCCTTAATTGCCCAGAAGTATACAACCAGCGCAAGCAGAGTAGAGAGGGCGATCAGGCATGCCATAGAGTTAGCTTGGAGACGGGGCAATAAAGAAATTATGAATAAATTCTTCGGGTATACCATTAATATGGAGAGGGGTAAACCTACAAATTCGGAGTTTATTGCGATGGTAGCCGACAAGCTGAGATTAAGTTCGCAAGCCAGTTAAGAAGGCCCAAATTGGCAAACGTCCCTGTTCCTGCGCTTTGAATCCTTTAATTAAAAGACCATTGGTTTTTAGCCAATGGTCTTTTAATTAATTTTTGTCTAATTCAAACCAGAATGTGACTCCGTCATTATTGTTTTCCGCACCAAAAGCATTTTGATGCAGTTCCATAATAGATTTGACTACAGATAATCCCAATCCGGTTCCTCCATAAGCCCGTGTCCTGGCTTTATCAACCTTATAAAAACTGGTCCATATTTTATTTAGGGCTTCTTCGGGAATATTCTTTCCGGAATTAAAGACCCCCACCCTAACTTTGTCATTACAGACAGTTACTGTAATTGTGATCAATTTGTTTTCATCAACATGGTTTACGGCATTATTAAGGTAATTAACCAAAACCTGTTCAATCCTCGCCCTGTCTCCGAGCACAGGAACGTTCTCATCCTTTTTCACACTTACTGCTATTTGCTTTTCACTCAATATCGGCCTATATTTGTCCAGCAGGTGTTCCACCATTGAAGACATATCAAAAACGCTTTTTTCTATTTTGAGATTACCTGATTCGATCTGGGATAAATCCAGCAGGTCACTAACCAGCCTGTTCATCTTATCTGTCTCATCCATAATCACATCACAATAAAAATTCCGGTTTTCTTCATCTTCATTAACATTTAATTTCAAACCTTCAGAGTAACCCTGAATCAGGGCAATCGGTGTCTTGAGCTCATGGGAAACATTGGAGATAAACTCTTTCCTCATCTTATCGATCCGGCGCTCCCGTTCAATGTCTTCCTTTAGGTTGTCATTGGCCTGAGTCAAATCGGTGATGGCATGGTCCAGCTGGTCTGACAGGGAATTAATACTGTCTCCCAACTGACCAATTTCATCTTTAGTCTGCACAGGGTATTTTGTGCTGAAATCAAGTTTAGACATCCTCTGGGCAATATCATTCAAATCCAAAATCGGTTTGGTAAACCTCCGGGTATACAGAAACACGGCCAGGCCGCCCAGAACGATAGTGATTAGGCCGGTAAACAGGAAAAACCTGTTGGCAATTGCAGTGCTCTCACTTATTGCCGCCAAAGCCGAACTTAGTATCAATATGTCCCCATTACTCAACCGAGCTGTCAATATCAAAAATTCTGTCTTCAGCCTGGGGTCAATATTCACATCAATAATGAAATTCCCTTTAGATAAACCCCGCATGATCGACAGGATTGGACGCATAAAAGCAGGCCCCTCCGCAGCCCGCCGGCGGTTACCCATGTCAAATACCCTAAGGGAGGAATAGTATTTCATTTGATTATCAAGGCCATACAATGAAATATTGATTCCCTTGTTGCGCTCTATGCTTTCCAGTTCAAAAGAGATAGACTCAGGATTACCTTTGTACATTCCTTCTATCATATTTTTGCTTTCTATTAAGGATTGTCTCTTCTGAGAAATATAATATTTCCCCAGAAACTGAGAGTTTAACAGTACAGACAATATTACAAAAAAAACTATAAGAGCACTGAGACTCAAGAAAAGCCTGGTCCGGATAGACATCCTTAAGCCCCCCCCTCAAACCGGTAACCCAGCCCCCTTACAGTTTGAATAAATTCACCTTTGCCGCCTAACTTCAGACGGAGCTTTTTAATATGTGTATCGACAGTCCTGACATCTCCAAAATAATCATAATCCCAGACAGCATTCAAAATCTGCTCCCTGCTTAAAGCCCGGCCGGGATTACTGATCAAGTACAGCAGCAGTTCGTATTCTTTGGGACTCATATCTATACTGACGCCGTCAACATACACATACCGCCCGCGGTCGTCGATCTTCAATCCGTTAAAATGTTTTACATCCTTACTGTTTCCTGAACGTTTCAGCAGGGCTTGGACCCTGGCTGTTAATATTCTCAGGCTGAACGGTTTAGCAATGTACTCATCAGCCCCTAAGTCAAAGCCGAATAGTTCGTCGGATTCTTCTCCTCTGGCTGTCAGCATAATAATCGGAACCTGGGATGACTTCCTGATTTCGCGGCAGACCGCCCATCCATCATACTCGGGCATCATCACATCCAGGATAATCAAATCCAGATTGTCATTTCGATGGAACAGGTCCAGCGCCTCCTGCCCGTCTGCCGCTTCAATTACTGAATAGCCTTCCTTTTTCAAAAAGTCGCCCACCAGTTTTCTCATTCTGGCTTCGTCATCAGCGATTAAAATCTTCGTGTTACCCATTTTCCCGCCCCCATTAATACACCTGTCACTAGTGTACCTATAACAGTTGAATAAAGCAAGTTTGAAAGGGGAAAAGCTCCATAATGAAATATCAATTATGGAGCTGTCTCCTTATATTTTAGTGTTTTAGATCTGGCCACCGCCGCGCGGGCCGCCCGGACCTCCGGGACCACCAGGGCCTCCAAATCCTCCGTGACCTCCCCGGCCTCCCTTACCGCCAGGGACTCCTTGACCTGCCTGGTTGAAGATAATTTGTCTAACAGCCTTAGCCTGTTCCTGGGTTATCACCCCATCGGCCACCAGTTTGCTTATGGGGTCTTGTGGTTTGCCCCGGTTTTCCTCCATAAATTGACGTATTTCCTTCAGGGTCATGTCTTCCATCTTCTCGGACAGCGTCTGGCGCTCCTTAACAGCATCCTCAAACCCCTTTAGGATCTTATCAGATTGCTCTTGGGTAATGGTCCCTTTATCGACAAGTGTCTTAAGGTTATCTGAAATCAGCTGTTGATTTTTTTCCTGCCCTATTTCGATTAATTTAGCCTTAACAGCATCTACCTGTGCCTGGGTCAGAATGTTGTTCTTGATCAGTTCGGTAAACAGGTCAGACCTGCCTTTACGCGGTATCTGGTCTTGCTTTTCTTTTTCTGTTTTTTCAATATACGCTTTTATTTCAGCTGCTTTGTCCTGGGTAATAACCCCTTCCTTAACCAGTTGGTCAAGAGTTTCCTCGGATAATACGGACCCGGTTCCCTTAAAGAGCCCTCTCTGGCTTATCATCCCTCCCCACTTAAGTACTTTATTAAAAATTGGTATTTTCCCGACCATATTTGTGGCCGCCGATTTTGTTTCATCATCTGCAAAGGCCATGCCTCCTGATATTAACATCCCGCCAATCAAAACACCGCTTAATGCTGATCGGAAAACCTTCCTTTTATCCAATTTCCTTCCCCCTTTATTTATTGATTGAATTTAATTCGATGGCTTTAGTATAGGCAATCTTTGTGTCGTTTGTGTGAACAAGAAGTGAAACTTTAAGTAATTTAAAGTACAGTCACATAGATATGATGAATGCTATTGCCGCAGAAGAAGAATTCAAATTTAAAAATGAGGTAACGTCCTGGAGAGGCAACAGTTTTGGGACTTTTTTTATGTTTTTTGTACCTGCCTAATTTTAAGCCGCTAAAATTTATCTACACTGTATATATAACCGTTTTCAGAGGAACCCCATCACTTGTTCAGATTCTTATATTCCATTTTGCCGTCCTTCCTTCCATAGGTAGATTTCCGGCAGCCGCATCAGGAATTGTAGCCTTAAGTTTAAACAGCGGGGCATATAAACCTATACCAGTTCCCTTATAAGTGAAAGTACTTTGAGAATATGGGAAGCATGGATAGCTGTTGCTGTTATTTACCTCCTGATGACTGTGATGCTCTCCTGGGGGATAAAAAAGCTCGAGAGGCGCCTGGCGAAAAGTGAATAAAGGAATATGAGAAGGGAGATAACAGACAGAACCTGTGTAATACTTTCCTGCTCACACTGTTTCACACTTTCGATTCAATTAACATAATATTTAGTGACAATAATTTTATGTGGTCGAAAGGAGGCAACAATTGTGGGAGGTTTTGGGAAATTTTTTGGTGGTAATTTCGCCTTCGTTCTTTTCCTGATTCTCATTCTTCTGTTCTTAGGGGATGATTAGAAAGAGCGAATACACAAATGATTTTTGAACTTCTTTGTTGAACCTTCACTGACGGTGAAGGTTCTCTATTTATTCAGTCACTTTAGGGGGGGGGAAACGTGAATAATGCCTTAGTTAAACCTGAAATATTAACATTAGTTCAAGCACTGCAACATATCTTGGGCCAAAAAGACCGGGTCATTTCGGACAGCATTTCCAGTGCTTTTCAACTCATTTCAAGCCCATCGGGAATTCAAGCGGCCAAGGCGCTGAACAAAGTCATGTCAACATGGGGCAAGGACGGTAAAACGATTGCGCTTAATACCCCTAATGGTCAGATTTCTTTTTCTCTCGGCTCAGCTTTTGCGCTGTTTCTAATACTGATCCTGTTAATACTGTTAGTTGATTTCTCTGCCATCTAACACTGAAATTTTTAAACAGATCTTTTCCGAAACAAAGGTTACACATCATTCCGATGCTGTAGCCTTTTGTACGCTGCAGGAAAAAACTGCGCACGGACTTCCCGCCAACGCAGAATGATTGACCCAACTTCATTCTTGCAATATAATGAAAATATTCTTACAATTGTGCATCTGCTATGAAAGCAGAGTTCAACCCGGTGACAGTTGACTTTTAAAAGAGAGGCAAGAAATCATGTACTTGTTTTCTAATTTACTAGGCGGAATAGGGGTCTTTCTCCTGGGAATGACCCTGATGGCTAATAGCTTAAAATCTCTTGCCGGTGACGCCCTAAGACGAATTTTGAGCCGTTTTACCGGAGGAATGCCGTCTGCAATCCTTTCCGGGGCAGGAATTACGGCTTTGGTACAGTCATCCAGCGCTACAACTCTTACTACTATTGGGTTTGTTAGTGCCGGCCTTCTTAGCTTTCCACAGGCCGTGGGGGTGATTTTCGGTTCAAACCTTGGTACCACCAGCACAGGCTGGCTCGTATCTTTGATCGGTTTTAAACTTAATATCAGTCTTATTGCGCTTCCCTTGGTGGGATTAGGTGTACTGCTAAATTCGTTTTCCCGCGGCAAATATTCTCATCTGGGCACAGCTATTGCAGGATTCGGCCTTGTCTTTATCGGCATAGATATTTTGCGGGAAGGCATGGCGGGTATAAATATAGACCCTGAGATCTTTCCCGGGGCAGGTATTTGGCATCGCTTAATTCTTGTTTTAATCGGCGCAGTCATGACATTTGTTATGCAGTCATCCAGCGCAGCCGTTGTAACTACCCTTGCCGCTCTCCATTCAGGAGCTATCGTGCTGGAACAGGCCGCAGCGCTGGTAATCGGACAAAATGTCGGAACCACCATAACCGCTGCTCTGGCATCAATTGGAGGTTCGGTCCCTGCCAGGAGAACAGCACTATCACATATTATGTTTAATTTAATAACAGGTATAGCAGCTTTTCTGATACTTCCGGGATTTATTTCAGTTCTCCCCTATGTAAGCATGGTTACAGGTTCAACAGACCCGGCTATATCTCTGGCTGCCTTTCATACCATGTTTAACCTGTTTGGCGTTATAATGCTGGTCCCCGTTGTAGGACCCTTTATAAATCTAGTTGTTCGGCTTATACCGGAAAAAGACATAATATTAACTAGGCATCTTGACCCATCGGTGGCGGAGATTGCACCAATAGCAGTTGAAGCAGTAAGAAGAACACTGTTGGATATCACTTTAGTTGTTTTAAAAACAGCCGCGTCTCTGCTTGGCCAAGAGACAGATTACCATGTTTTGACCGGCCAACTGGATAAGGCCAATTCAGCCCTCCTAAAAACAAGAAGCTTTCTGGGCACTGTCCGTTCTGATTCTTCATCATTAACTGAACGCCAACGGCACCTGTCGGCACTTCATGCCATAGACCACCTTGACAGGCTTACTAAAGCTTTGAGGGAATTTCAATGTATCGACAACATCGATAAAAGTGAAAGATTAAATAAAATATTTAATATACTATTAGAAACAATAAATGATACTATCTCAGGATTAAAAAACGGGGATACCGAAAATGTACTGGAATCTCTAAAGAACGCCTCGATTACAATGGCGGATTTCAGACGTGCCGGCAGGTCAACGATTTTATATGCCACCGCCAAAGGTGAAATTAGTCCGCAAGCCAGTTTAGCCGAAATTGGGGCAATGATATGGCTGGATCGATTGGGATATCACATATGGCGTATAGTTTTTCACCTTGCCGACAAAGGGACTGATGATAATACAATCCCCAGGGACTTTTAAGAGAATTTTAATATTTTAGGGAACAGTGCTTATTGCCAGCATATTTTCTCTATTCAAGGATAAAATAACTTTGTCTGATACTATAATCTATTTAAAGGAGGTATCCTAATTGACAGTTGGAGAGAAAATGCATCAAACGTTAGCCAGCCTTGAGGGGGCAGCCGCCAACCTTAAGACATTCGCTCTTGAAACTCAAGACAAGAATGCACAACAAATGTTCAATGATTTGAGTGGCCAAGTAGAAAATATTTCTAACTCTTTAAAAGGGCGAGTAAATTATATTGAGCAGCAAGAACCTCAATACAAGGTGACTCAACAGCAAAAGTAAATATACTGTTCTATAGAATGAAAGCCCTTTGTTGCGAGGGGGCTTTTATTCATTTTGAATAAAACTCTCGGAGAAATTAAATGACCCACCAGATGATGGGTCTTAAATTTTACCCCTTAGGTTTAAATAATAACGATCCAATAAAACCAAAAATTATTGCTGCTGAGACACCGGCACTTGTAACTTCAAATATCCCGGTAAGCACTCCGATAAGCCCTGTCTTTTCTGCTTCGGTCAAAGCCCCCTCAACCAGGGCATTACCGAAACTGCTTATAGGCACAGAAGCCCCTGCCCCGGCAAATTTTATCAGAGGCTCATAGATCCCGAGTCCCCCCAATACTGCTCCAACCACCACCAGTGTACTCATGGTATGGGCTGGGGTAAGTTTTAATACATCGAACATTAGCTGTCCGATCACACAAATACCGCCTCCAACTAAAAAGGCCCAAATGAATTTTTCCAAGTTATCACCCACCTTTTACATTTCTATGGAAACAGCATGGGCTATACAAGGTATAGTCTCTTTCTGCTGATAGGATAATGGAGACATGAGGGCGCCGGTAGCAACAATAAGAATTCTCTTCAGTTCACCTTTTCTCATGCGGTTAAGAAAATGGCCATAAGTAACTGTAGCTGAACAGCCGCAGCCGCTTCCCCCAGCCATTACAGGCTGGTCTTCTTTATATATCAGAATACCGCAATCCGTAAAAATTGCGGGGGGAATTTTGATACCATGCTTGTCTAACAAGTCGCCGGCAATTTTATGTCCTATACGGCCTAAGTCTCCTGTGGCAATAAGGTCGTAATAATTAGGTTCTCGTTTTAAATCCCTGAAATGGGCCTGAATGGTATCAACTGCAGCGGGAGCCATAGCTGTCCCCATATTAAACGGGTCAGATAAGCCCATATCTATTACCCGGCCTATGGTGGCTGACGTTACCCGGGGGCCTTCACCATTAAGGGATAAGAGTGCCGCACCGGCTCCTGTTACAGTCCATTGGGCTGTTGGCGGTTTCTGTGAACCATATTCCGAAGGATACCTAAACTGTTTCTCCACCGCCACATTATGGCTGGACGCTGCTGCAAGAGTATTTTCACCGGCTTTACTGTTAACTATTAAAGCCGCCAGAGCCAGCCCTTCCATTGAGCTTGAACATGCTCCAAAGAGGCCCAAATAAGGAACTCCAAGAGTACGTGCGGCAAAACTGCTGGAAATAATCTGGTTCATCAAATCCCCACTGAGGAAAAACTGGACATCTTCTTTTTTCATCCCAGCTTTGTCGATAGCTTTTTCGCAAGCCTGTTCCAACATTTTTTTTTCGGCTTTTTCACAACTGTCCTGTCCCAGCCATACATCCTCGTGGAGAATGTCAAAATCGCCGGCTAAGGCTCCCTTCGACTCAAAGGGACCACCAACAGCCGCCGAGGAACGGATAACCGGTTCGGCCTTAAATACCCAGGTTTGATGGCCTTGAAGCATCATATCCCTCCCAGCGCCTTGATAATTATTTTGATCAGCGCGACCACAAAAGCTGAAAATACACCATAAGCAATCACTGACCCGGCAAGTTTAAACATATTTCCGCCAACACCCAAAACATAACCCTCGGTGCGGTGTTCGATAGCCGCAGATGCGATAGTATTTGCAAAACCGGTTACCGGAACAGCGGTTCCCGCACCTGCCCACTGGGATATATGGTCATAAACTCCAAAACCGGTGAGTAAAACAGCAGCAATAATCAAAACAGCGACCGTAGGATTACCGGCGGTCACTTCTGAAAACCCGAAATAGGTCATAAACATCCACTGCAGCCCCTGGCCAATGGTACAAATAATGCCTCCGGCAATGAAAGCCCTGATTGAGTTTAATAGTACCGGGCGTTTAGGCACCCTTTGTTTAGCAAACATTTTATATTCCTGCTGAGTGGGTGTGAGCTTTTTTGTTTTCTTATTGGACATTTTAGGATCACCTCATCGTAACAGGAAGGGTTCCAGCTTCCCTTTGACCTGTTCAATTTTATTGGCATTATTAATATACATGTTCTTAACCTGCGAATCCCCCGTTTCCAGAGCGAAGGTTGTAAGGTCGGCCTGGCATTTTTCAAGATTGGCATAAATAAGTTGCTTTACTTTAGGCAGTGGCGCCTCTAAAGAATCATCAAAAAGGTCCACGTAGAGGTCACCGGAGCCGTCTACCTGTCCTATAAACACATTATCCGGCGATACACCGATGTTTTCTAACTGAACCTTAAGCCAGTCCTGGTTTAGGCCAAGATTTGAAAGGGGTTCGTTAAGTATATTTCCGTCCAATATTACTGTTTGTGATTCGGGCCGGGGAGATACTTTTCGACCCAGGTCGTAAGGAGTTACCGGTTTCTTATCACTTTTCATCAAGACGTTAATATCACCTGTCGTTTCCATAACTGCAAATTCTACATCAGCCAGATTAAACGCGCTTTTTGACCGGAGTTCTCGTAACAGCTCTTCTCCGGTATATCTTACCTGTATTAAGTTTTCTTCCATTACCTTCCCGTCTTTAACCAAAACTGTGGGTTTTCCGTTAACCAAATCATGAATCCACTTGCTTTTTATAGCCAGGTAATCCAATGCTATTGGCAATACAACCCAGACTGCCAACGCTATTAATCCTAAGATAAAGTTTTTTATTACATTAACGGAGATTAAGGCCGTTATAATGGCGATAACCATGTAGTTTACATAATTAAAGGGGTTCAAGCTCGACAGGTTCCTTTTTCCAATGATCCTGACCAAAGCTAAAGTTAAAAAAAATAAAGATCCCGATCTGAGCAATATTACTATCCAGTCCTTCATCTTACCCTCCTTTTTATAAGCCTTTATACTGGGGCTCTTCGAATTCAAGGGTCTGTACTCTCTTCTCCAAATCATCCAATACCTCGTTAATGACATGAAGTGATTCTTTGTAGGCGCCTGAAGTTTCCTGATCTCCGGTCTGTAAAGTATAAACTTCCAGGGTGCTTTTTATCCCCTTGAGGCTTGATAGGGTTTGTTTCACCTTTGAACCAACTGTCATGATAAAAACCTCCAAAATGCGCAGGTTTGGCCGAGTTACATATATTGCTGTCAACCGGCATCTTGCCGTTTTTATGTTGCCCTCTAATTTTTTAAAGTATGCGGAATATATCTCTATTCAATGAATGCATCGGTCATCCACCGGTTTGGATTAAAATAAGTTTCTCTTGCCAGAATACTATCAACGGTCAAGGATAAAATAACTTAGTAATACTCAATTCGAAACGAAGGTGAGTAAATTGGCCGAGGGATTGCATATTATATTCAGGTCAGTGGTAACCTTCTTTATTTTACTTATTTTTGCCCGAATTTTAGGCAAACAACAGCTCAGCCAGTTAACATTTTTTGATTACATTGTTGGGATAACTGTAGGGTCCATCGCAGCAGATACTACTGATTTTAATAGAGACCTAACTTTGCAGATGATAGGTCTGGCTTCCTGGATGACCCTGGCCTTAATACTGCAAATAGTAACTCTGAAATCGCGCAAATTAAGCAAATTCATTGATGGTGATCCGGTAGTGGTCATGAAAAACGGAAAAATCCTGGAAAAAAACATGGCTAAAATGCGTTACAAAACCAAAGAATTATTAGAACAGCTGAGGATTAAAGGCGCTTTTAATTTAGGAGATGTGGAATTTGCCATTCTTGAGGCTAACGGTGAACTATCGGTGTTAAAAAAATCTCAGCGCCTGCCAGTCACTCCCAGTGATTTGAACATGTCAACTAAGTACGAAGGGGTTTCTACGTCAATTATCCTGGAAGGAAAGGTGATTAGGGAAAACCTCGATAAATGCGGGCTTAGCATGGATTGGCTTCTCAACGAATTAAAAAAACAGAGTGTAAAAAATATAGAAGAAGTATTTATAGCCAGTCTTGACACTGAAGGGAAATTATATATCGATAAGTATAACGATGTTTTTTAACAGTAACTTACCGGCCCACCTAATCATCGTTTACCATCCAGGTTTTTCTTTTTCCTCAAAGAAGAAGAATGTTGGGCCGAGACCTACGGCTTAGCTCTTTATTAGGCAATGCAGTGTTATGCATAAATATCCCGGTTATGGAGCATCTTTGAAAGATAAAGATTAATACTTTCTAGGTGATTTAAATTGGTAGACTACAGCGAACTTGGTCAAGTAATATCACATTCATTAATAGTCTTCGTTCTGTTGATAATTTTGACCAGGTTGATAGGAAAAAAGTTTTTGGCACAGATGACATTCTTTGATTTCGTCACTGGGATTATAATTGGAACTATTGGAGGTGCTTACGTTACCACCGAAACAAAAGGGTACTATGTTTTGCTAAGTCCAATAATACTGACATTGCTGGTAGTTTTAACAGGTTACTTAACATTGAAAAGTACCCCGGCAAGGAAATTAATTGAAGGGGAACCTTTAGTTATGATACAAAACGGTAACATTTTTGAAGAAAATATGCGAAAAATAAGATACAACATGGATGACTTAATGATGCAATTGCGTGAGAAAGGCGTATTTGATTTAACTGAAGTGGAATCAGCAATTTTAGAACCTCATGGAAAATTAAGCGTTTTAAAGAAAAGCCAGCACTTACCGTTAACGCCTAAAGACTTAAACATTGCCACTAACTATAAAGGCGTTTCATCAGAGATTATCATAGACGGGAACATTGTTGAACAAAACTTAAAACAAAATAATCTCTCTCATGAGTGGCTGTACAATGAGCTATCTGCTAAAAATATTAAAAACATTCGAGAAATTTTTTTAGCCACTTTGTCAACAGGCGGTAATTTATATGTTGATCTTCGCAGCGATAATCCAAAATATATTCAAGAAGTTGAAGATGATGATTCGGTAATATGAGACATCATAACTTGACACGAGGTGCTTTATACAAGAAATACCCCACCGGGGCATCATCCCGGTGGGGTATTTAAACTACGTTTAGAGTATGAGGATTTACTGTACATCTGTTTGCCCGGCGCCTCTGGGCTGCAATAATACCTCGGCAATTTTATCAGACTGCTGCTGGGTTATGGTCCCGTTCTGTACTAGTTCACTCAATGGACTAGTCCTTTGTCCCGGGTTCGGCCCGGGGTCCTGGCTTAGCCCGCCGCCTTGGTCCGGCCTTTGCTGCTGATTAGGCCTTGGTCCACCGTCGTTTTGTCCCCACTGGGTTCTCCGTTCTTCCTGGTTCTGACTCCTTCTCTCTTCCGCCTGTTGATAAACATAGGCAGCTACCGTGTCAGCCTGCTGCTGGGTAATTGTCTTGTCTTGCACCAAAGGTGCTAATAATGTCTTGGTTTCCTCGGGGCTTCTCTGACTAAACATCCCTCGTTGTTCTCCACGGTTGCCCCGCTGTGCATTGTTGCCGGACTCTGTCTTTGCTTTGTTACCACACCCGATAACCAAGGCCATCATTAAAAAAATGCCTGCAATTGACACGGCAAATTTGAGAGCTTTTTTCATATCCTTTATCACCGTCCTTAGAGAAAAGCTCCATAATGATCATACATTTATGGAGCAGAGTAAAGATATTGGTTGATTGTTACCGATTAGCGCCTGCCGCCTCTTAGGCCTTTATTAAAAGGTAATACTCCTCTGACAGCATTCGCCTGGTCCTGGGTAATAGTACCGTTTGTGACCAGTTGATTTATGGGGTTCAGTGCCTGCATTTTCTCGAAAAGAGCCTGACGTTCCTCCTGAGTATCTTCACACTGTTTTAGAATTTCATCGGATTGTCCCTGGGTAATAGTACCTTTTTCTACGAGCGCTTTCAAACGGTCTGTTAGCTGCTGCTGCTTTTCCTTTTGGGCTATTTCACCTAATTTAGCCTTAATTGTGTCAGCCTGCTCCTGCGTTAGAATACTGTTGTTGACCAGTTCAGTAAACAAATCTTGTCTGACTTTTGGTGATATTCCCTGGTTTTCAGTTCTTTGCTTTTCCATTAAAGCTTTGCGTTCTTCAGGGGTCTGTTTTTTCATTTCCTCTAGGCGGGCCTGCATGTCTTTTTCCGTTTTATCTATATATGCTTTTATTTCGTCCGCTTTGTTCTGAGTGATGACTTTATCCTTGACAAGTTGGTCAAGAGTCGCCTGAGATAGTATGGCCCTGCCAACCATCCCTTTGCCTTGCATCATGCCTCCCCGGTGTTTCATCACTTTTCCGAAAAATGGGATTTTACCGGTAAAGTCTTTGGTCACCGGGCTTGTTTCGTCAGCAAATACAAGGCCTCCTGATATTAAAATCCCGCCAATTAAAACTGCAACCAATGCTGTTGCGAAAGTCTTCTTTTTCTCCAATTGTTTATTCCCCCTTTCGTTTAATCTTTGTTCCGATGGTTTTAGTATAGGCAAAATTTGTGTCTTTTCTGTGAACAAAAAGTGAAATTTTAAAGTAAATTTAAAACGCATCCAAGGCTCCAAGACCGAAATAAAAACAACACCTCACCGGGGTATCATCCCGGTGGGGTATTTTTTGCTCAAGAATCGATGCAAATGATTAACAGGTGTTAATAGACCCGAATACCTTATAGTAGAGTACCGTTGAAAGTAGGTGGGTTTAATGAGTTATCTCCCCGCTCTGCAAATTGTTACCCGAAGGATAGCAATGCAGGTAAATTCGTTTATCGAATACCCGGTAGTGGGTGGTATGGTAAACACGGCCGTCGAGCAGAAAATAAATTATGCCATCTTGGCGACGGTAAAGAAGCTATACGCTGACCAGGTTAAGCAACTGCTGGATCAAGGCTACCCGCAAATCCCCCCCATGGAAATCAGGGGATGGTATGAAATCAAAACCAACGAACGGGGTGTACTGAGCTTATCAATAGGTAATTACACTATCGCATTTCCTGCCGCTCACGGCTGGACAATTATCAAATCATTGACTTTTGATACCCTGACAGGAGAAATCTATCAATTGAATAACCTGTTTAAACCGGACAGCGGGTACATGAAAATCCTTTCAGATATTGTTTCTGCCCAGATAAAAGAGCGAAACATCCCCGTAATCAGTCCTTATCCGGGAATAAAACCTCTTGACCAGGACTACTATATTGCAGATAAAGCCCTGGTCATTTATTATCAACTGGTCGAATTCACACCCTATGTGTACGGTTTCCCGATGTTCCCTATATCGGTATATGAAATACAGGATATAATTAAACCAGGCACCCCTCTTGAAAAAATGTTATCCGACTATTAAACATAAGTTTAATACCCCACCAGGATATCATCCCGGTGGGGTATTTTTGATTACCTTTTCAACTGCTTCTTTTAATGCATTTCCTGCTCGGTCCCAGGACATTTTTAGCATATCTTCTCGCCCTTGCTTTCCTTTTAGCTTGCATAGAGAAGAGTTTTCATATGCAAACCTCATTTGCCTTCTTAAATTAAGAACATTGGGTTCAGCCCACAGTTGTCCCTTTTCGGCAAATAAATAGAGAAATTTCCTCGATATAGCACTTTTCATGCTTACAACCGGATTTTCCAGCTTATAATCGACCAGGAAGGCATTGCTTTCATTTAAGAATTCCATCTGTCCTCCCCACCCGGTAGCTATCACAGGAATACCGCTGGCCAAGGCTTCAATGAAAGGCAAACCCACTCCTTCTCCTCTTGTTGGCAGGACAAATGCATTACCGAGTGTATAAAGCCCTTTAAGTTCCTTTTTTCCAATGGTTCTTGTGATCAAGACCAAAGGAACTGTATTTTTCTGTGCAATCCCAAGCCTTTTTTTATACTTTGAGATAGCTCCTTCAATTAGACCCGCCAGTTTTTTATTGCCGCTCCAGTAAGTTTTGACTACCAGCATCACGTTTTCATCAGGTTTAAATTCTTCCCAGTAAGCTTTTAATAACCCTTCCGGATTTTTACGGTGTTGGAAGTCGAATACCGATATAAAAATGAATTTTCCTGCTGCGCTATTTAGCGGCATTTTTTCATTCTGGGGGTTGAAAGACCGGGTGTCCGCTCCATGCGGCACAAGTAATACGGGTACAGTTACACCGCTGTTTTTCAGAGCTTCCATGTTGTGTTTCGAAGGTACAAAGATGGCATTAAATTCATTGATCGTCGGGAACCAATTATTGGGTATTTTTGTAGTTTCCCAGGCAGTATTTAAAATAATATGGTCAAACTTTTCCCTTTCTTTTTTTAAATCGATATGATAAGGGTGGTAATGATAAACCAATACTTTGGTTTTATCATGTGTATAAGGCTTATTAATTAAATATCTTAGTTTTTCTATCCTGTTTCTATCTGTTTCGGGTAAATAGGCGCCCGGATTCTCGATTTTAACATCTACGCCCAGTTTATCCAATGCTAGTACATACTCTCTGCATGCTGTTCCCCAGCCACTGGCATGAGAAACCAGGCCTCTCCAGATAACTTGATAATCTGACATACCATTTCCTCTATTCAGCCATTAAAATGTTTTAAAAGTACCACTTAGTATTTCCCTTCTCATATGATATCGGGGAGGGAGATGATTTAATATGAACAAGATAGATATTCTTATTCCGGTTATTGAAAAGGATTTAGAAGTGCTGTCTTACGTAATCGACTCAGCCAGGAAACACATAAGGCATCCACTCGGAGAAATATTTGTTGTCGCACCGGAAAGCTGCAAAATCAGAAAACTAAGCAGCGAAAAGAACTGTAAATTTATTAACGAAAACTCAGTACTGCCAATTACAAAAAAGGACATAGTCTATTCTCCGAAAAAGAGAAATACTTACATAGACCGGTCGGGATGGTTATTTCAGCAGTTTCTGAAACTGAGCGGTGATACCTTAAGTATGAACGAGGGCTTTTTAGTCCTTGATGCAGATACTGTGTTAATTAGGCCGCATGTTTTTGAACGTGATAAGAAATCGGTATTGTTCTTTAGAAGTCTTTATTACAAGCCGTATTTTGAAACTTATAAGAGACTATTGGGAGAAGACGCTGCGGGTCCTGCTCAACACATTTTTTTTGTCAGTCACTATATGTATTTTAAGAAGAAACGACTTCAGGAGCTAAAAAAGCGGATTGAATTTAAGCATCAAACAGATTGGTATACTGCAGTACTAAACAGCATGAATAAGAACCAATGGGACAGTTTTTCCGAATTTGAAACGTATGGGAATTTTATGATGAAAAATCACCTCAGTGAAATAATTTTAAAACCAAGGCAAAATTTAAGTTTGACAAGAAACAGGCTTAAAGATATATCTAAAATTGAAAAGAAACTGGCAAACAAATATAAGATTCGGTCTGTTTCGTTTCATGATTGGAAAAAGTAATGAGTGGTTAAAAACCACCGTGGGATTTTAGTTATTAAAACCGGCCAGGTATATTGCATAAGACACTGGGAGGTTGAACATCTGGTAAACCCAATGCGGAAATTCAATCATGTGACTTCTTGGAACCATTCCGGGGTTGCCATTCGCTTCTATAAGCCAGGGCTTGCCAGAACGGTCAACCACCATGTCAAGTCCCAGTTCTCCCAGTGGTCCGTATTTTTGGTCAAGAATGCCCGCTGTTTTGACACCCAGATCAATAAGTTGATTTATAAATTGAGTTTTGTCGTATCCAAGCCGGCCTTCTATCTCTTTAAACAGATTTTTTAATGAGACGAACCTGGCGCCTGCTGCATGGTTAGTTAAAAAGGAAGCGCCTGTTGCAGTTTTGGTGAAAATTGCAGGTACTAACCATTGCCCGCTGCCATTTTTGCATACCATCACCCGAAAACAAAAAGGTCCTCCCCGGTATTCCATTCTGGGGATAGCGTTTTGCATAATATACCTTCTTCTTGGATGGCCAAAGTGCTGCAATACACCCCAAATTTCATCGAAGCCGGTCAATTTTTTTTCTATAACCTTTCCTTTTAACATAAACCGGCATTTTGCTGCGTTGTTTTCTAAAGAAACCGTGATAATGCCTCTCCCCTGCATCCCATTAAGGGGCTTGATAAAAAGCTTACGGTGCGTTTTCAGGAAATTTTCAAGGTTTGCAGGATTAGTACAGGTCTTTGTTACAGGCACATGAGTTTTTAAAAAGCTATCTGCGCTTAAAGCAGTGTAAAAATCCAGCTTATTGATTAGACTTTTTTTATTAAATATTTTTCCTCTGCCTATCACTTTTTCAAGTTGTCGGTGAGCCCAGTATGTATTAGGGTAAACCCGATCTATGACAACATCAGGATAAGGGAGTTCGGCTGGGACCCAGGTCTTTTCGGAATGGTTGAAATAATAACCTGTAATGGTCTTGGTTTTAGTGTTCAGTCCTTGATAGCTGAAAATATATAAAAGCCCGCTTTTCAACATCACGGAATAATTCAAGTAAAAGTTAAAAGTTCTATTTCTACAAACACGGCCAGAAGTCAGGATTCCTATCAAAGGCCCCAGCCGGAATTCCTGTTTGCCTATGGGTAGAATGGATACCTTTATGTTTGCAGGTATTCTGAGTTCCTGTAGCGCCTTTTGGGAAATTTGCATTACAGCCCCGTCCGTTAATTGTTTTGAATCCATTTGAGCTACTGTGACTGAAGTTGACAAACCACCAAATCTTAATATTACCCGTGTTTTTACATCAATATTTATTTTGCTGATTGTTTCCCTAGAAAGCTTTACAATAGGTTTATCACTGTCAAACGCACAAATTTTGCACCCTATAATTTTATTGCTCAGATAACATCATCTCCTTAATTTCTTCCGGTTTTAAGCAATAGCATTATATGTAAATACAAAAATCTATGTGACCGGAAGCAACAGGGGAGCTTTTAAACTAACACCTTAAATAAAACAAATAAATATACTAATATATAGTCCTCATTTGTCTGTATTCGTTTAAATTTATTATGTCCGGGAGGTGTACCTTTGTCTGAAGAATGCTGAGCCGCTTGCCGTAATGTTAAATTCAATATTAGAAAATAAGGTTTCAAAGAACCCCATCAAAATATATGTCATCGCCAGCGACCTCTCCCCAAAGAATAAATCTTTATTGGCCAAAACAGTAGGTAAATTTAATTTGAAGGTTGCATTCATACAGATCGATCCATCAATATATAAAGATTTCAAGGCGGTTTATTATCTCACTAAGGAAACAATATTACCGTATATCCATACCAGATTTGTTAGACGAAAATATACAAAAAGTTATTTATTTAGACAGTGATATTATTGTTACAACAGATATAACCAATTTATGGAATATTAATATTGATCATTATTTGTTACCTGGATTCCCGCCTAAACATAACGAGGCGGTGATAAAAAAGGCTTGAACCATTGAAATTACTGGATTTGTTGCCATTCTTTACTTGCTTCCAATCTCG
>PGZN01000079.1 GCA_002840165.1 Firmicutes bacterium HGW-Firmicutes-8 | reverse complement strand
CCTAGCGCAGCAAAGCTGCAATCAATTTTTAAAACCAAAAAGCCGGCCGCGGATGTCGCGGATAACGCGGATATCTAAAAGTCAGAATCTAAAAGCCGCTGATAAAAATATATGATTCTAGGCCGGACTCTCTTTCATTAACACAAAGGCTAATGGGCATTTCCATGTGGTCGAAGGATAAAAAGAAAGGCCACAAAGAGTATGGAATTTCTTTCGCGAAGTAGTAGTTATGAAATGTAACTGCTTTTTTGTTTTGTGTATATTTCATTTAATTGTCACCTTGCTGCGGAAGAAGGAATTCAGTACGGGTTATTAATTTTTCTCTGTGTCCTCAGTTCTTCTCCGTGTTCTCTGTGTTTTCTTTAATAACTGCTGTAATCAGTTCGCCGGCGCCTTCTTCGATATTTATAATCTGCACCGGGGTATTTAATTCCCCTGATAGGTCGGCGATAGTTTTTCCGTCCAAGAAAACTGGTTCGTCACGTTTACACATAACTGAAGGCAGAAGGATGCAGTCAACTGGGAGCCGCTTTCTAAGAGCAGCAGTGAGATCATTTCCCGTCAAAAGGCCGGCGACCGTCACATGACCGCCAAAGAATTCGTTAAAAACCCCGACGAGTTCTACCTGCAGATTCTCTATCCGGTTTAAACGATCTATCACCGGCCTTAAAACAGATTCACCGGAAACCCCTGTCACGACAGCAACCTTCCTTGTTTTGGGCAGTGCGATCGGCAGGACGCTTTGTTGGTCCTCGAAACTATCGTAAAAAAAGCGGACAAGCCCCACCCCATTTTCCATCTGTGGATAATCACCGTAGTATTTGGACTCCGGGAACTCCCGTCCGGCTGCCACATAAAACTCGTCCCCAACGTAAACAAGGGGCGACTCGTATTTATCAAGAAATTCATGCTGGTACCGGTGGATTTGATCAATCACTCCGGATGCTTCTGCGGACGTAAATTTCCGCAGGGCACGGAGGTTATTACGGTGTCGCGTTAGCCCAACCGGCACAACGGCCATAGACTTTACATGAGGCCAGAGGACCGCGACGTCCCTGATAGTCCGGTCGAGTTCCTCCCCGTCATTTATCCCCGGACAAAGGACTATCTGGGTATGTAAGTCTATGCCCGCTTTAGCCAGCAAAGTCAGCTGGTCTAAGATCTTTCCAGCCCTTTTATGTCCCAGCATCAGTTCCCTCATCTGCGGATTAGTACAGTGGACAGATACATGAATCGGACTTATCCTGAGGCGGATGATGCGTTCCCAGTCTTTTTTCTGCAGGTTCGTCAGGGTAACAAAGTTTCCGTGCAGGAAAGACAGGCGGTAATCATCATCCTTTACATACAGGGATTCACGCATGTCTGGAGGCATCTGGTCGACAAAACAAAAGATACATTTATTGACACAGCCCATTATACCATCAAAGGTGTCTTCGGCAAAACCGAGGCCTAAATCCTCATCGTACTCCTTTTGGATATCACAAACCCAAACCTCGCCGTCTTTCTTTATTATTTCTATTTCCAGCTCGTCATCGGCACAAAGGAACCGGTAATCAACCAAGTCTCGGGGCTGCTGCCCGTTAATAGAGGCCAGCACATCCCCAGCCTCTATTCCCAGCTCCCCGGCAATACTGTCAGGGAGGACCCTGTCTATCGTAGATTTAATTTCTCGCAAGGCGTTTTTACCCCATTTCCACTTCACTCTCCATAATTATCCTTCATGTTTTCTGTGAAGTCAAGCCAAACGACAAAAAGCGCCGGATGCGCTTTGTTTAATGGTATATGGCGGCCAGTCGGTCATATTCTCTTCTTGCTCCAAAATAAATAAAGGTCCTGGCCAGTGTCCGCAGGCGAAGTTTTTTAAAAATCAGTCCGGCAATAGTCCATTTACTGACAGACCGTGAAGCGTCAATAACGAGCCATTCACCGTATTTAACCCCCATCAGACCGATTAAATCATTGGCTGCCCGGGCCATCATGGCATGGTTCCGCATAACACCAATCGTGTAAATCTCTACATTACTGCTGTCAGTACCTACATAATACGGTTTACCAACATCCTTAAAATCCATGTCATCAAACCCCGGAATATTGTATATCTCCCCGGCTGAACCCGGGTCGGCAGGCAGCCTCCCTAAACGCAGGGCTGCCGCAATCAGTGAAGTATGATGCCCAGTCCGGCATAGATAGAATACCTTCATTTCTCCTCCCCAAATTAGTTTTTTATCCCCTTTTGACCGGCCGCAGTGACCACCTTAACCCTTTGAACAAGGCCCACAATAGGCCAATAGGAATATTTAACCCCGGAAATAATTACAGGTCGACCGAACCAGGTTATCCCCATCCTCCTGGAAGTAAACCCTCCGAGGACCATTTTCCAATTAATATATGGCATTACATCAAAGAAGCGAAATTCATCTTCTGATTGTTTATAAATATCCATTAACCCTCGGGCCATGTTTTCAAAAACCTGAGCCTCGTTCCTCCGACCGACAATATATATCTCGCGGCCAGATTCATCCTCTCCCATCAGGCGTATACGCCCATGGTCCTCGGCGGTAGGCCTGTCAAAATGCGGGATTGCTTTCAGCTCTTCGTTATCCGGCAGACGGTCAGTCGGCAGCCAGCCCAGATGAACTGCGGCTGCAGTAACAGAGGCATGAGCCCCACCGTAACAGTGATATATTATTTTCATACAGTAAACTCCTATAGCAAGTTGACAGTTGTCAGTTGACAGTTGACAGTTGACAGTTGACAGTTGACAGTTGCGAAAACCAAAAACCTGATACCTTTACATACTTATCCTGTCACCTGACAACTGTCATCTGACAACTGTCAACTGACCCGTTAGTTAGTGCCTCACTATAATATACACCCCATTGCCTATATCATGGACCATCGCCTTTAGGACCTGGGACAGAGTGGCGGCAACAGCGGCCTGCTCTTCTTGAGTTGAGGCAAAAAATATCGGGATGTCTCCCCCGACCGCTTCCTTATTCAATGTTACAACCGCTAGAAGGTCATCTTTTTTCACACCTGTCACCTAATCTGCCGCAATCCGGCCGGCTTTTGTTTTTAGAGGCGCCCGGCTGGCGCTTTCCAAAACAGGAGCCCTCTCCACGGCCGCCACGAGACTTTTAATATCCTTCTCGGCCGGCACACAAAAAAGGGCGATAGATCCTATATCCACGTTCTTCCTAACCATCGGCGTAAACTCAGGGGTATCAATGTCCTTTTTCGTCCCCAGAATTGCGGTGGCCACATGGGCGATAGCCTGCCTCTGGCCCATATTGCTCAAGGTTGCCCTGGCATTGTCATCTTTAGGGTGAATTACTACACCCAGCCCGTCACGAAGTATTTTCTCCCTCATCTTAGGCATTCCTACATTCATCATTTCTATTTCATTGACCTTTAAGAGGGGACCTACAAACTGCAGGTCTCCCCTTTTAACTACAGCTATATTGCCGATTACTTTTCCCCTCATCAGCCTCGATGTCCCGGCAATTACCAAAAATCCTACAGCTAAAGAAAATAGGGGCCAGCGGGTGAAATAATTAGCTGAACTGGTGGCTAATGCAGTTACTATGACGAGGTAGTTTCTGGCTTCAAATACTCTGGCTATTCCTTCGATGTAATCAAGACCTCTTGGTACAAGTTCTGCTTCTTCCAGTGCTGCAAGACTTTCACGCTCCATGTTGCGGACTTCCCTAAACTGCTGGGCAGCAAGAGCGAGAAAGGTAACTGCGGTAAATTCTTTTTCAGCGATAGACGGTAAAGCAACTGACCCCAAGGCTGCAGCAACAAAACCCAATGACATATGGGTAACAAAACCGTGAGGGTAGCCCGGATACTGACGGTAATCGGACCTCAGCATATACGCCCTGGCCAAAGTACCCATCAGGATTCCCAGGCCAATCGTCATGCCATAGTTGTCCATCCGAACTCCCTCCCCCAATGTCTAGTTCCCCTTCAAGCCTTTAACCTTTGATTAATAGTTTAGTCCTGCTTATTCCGTTTTGGAGAACGCTTGCGGTTAGTTTTCCTGAGGCCGAATAAACTTGCAAACTCAGTTTTGCCAAGCTCCCCGACTTTGCTTCTGATTCCCTTTATACTTCCTGTACTGATAAAAAGAAATGCGGCTCCACCGATTAAGACTATCCCAATTAACCAGCCTATAGTTTTCCAGGCGCTTCCCGCTTCCCGGCCGGAAAGTCCGAAGGGGCTTGTTTTGCCCGGCCCTCCGCCAGGGACCCCGGCAGGTGTAATTTTTAGGATAGATGGAAATGCATCAGCAAATATAGAGGCGCCTTTTTCTGCCCTGTACTTGTCATTTGTATGGGTCCCCACTTCAAGAAGGAGAGCCCTCGGGGAAAGGTCCTGGTTATAGTCACCCCGGCCCATGTAAATTCCTTTGATCAGCCCTGGTTTGTATTTGTCCATATATGCCTTAACGGTTTTGGCAAAGGCCAGGTTGGTCGCCATATTGGGATTCTGCCTGCCGACAACGAGCCTGACCTGTGTAACTTTCTTGCCCTCCACGTTTTTATTATAGAAACTCGGGTCAGGGACGCCGTCGCGGTGTATATCCAAAAGGGCTAGGGGCCTTTTCTGCATAAGCTTGACTGCTGTTTTTCTTGACCTGTGGTAGGCGTTAGCGTCATGCGGTTCATGGGGTGTTTTGTCATCAATGACTGATACACCCTTGGACTTTAAAACCGAAGCCAAGGCTGTGCCAACGTCAAAGATGCCCCCCATGGCCGGTTTAGCCTCGACGCCGTCAGTCGGAACATATGATTCATCACTGTGAGTGTGATAGATGCCAATTTGTGTTGTACCAAGTCCTACGGCAGCCTCTACGCCTGTGTCAGCAGGTACCGTTCCCCACTCCTCTTTCCAGGTAATATCACTTGCTTTCCCAATCATCCTGGAATAGGCCATGTTTCCTCTAACCCTGGTTACCCGGTACTGCCGGTTAGATTCATTAATCACTTCATCGCCGACATAGACTACCCTGGCTGTCTTGTCAACAACTCTGCCTGACTTTTCGTCAACAATTGTCATATACTCACCGGTTTTAAGCTCCTGCTCATATCCGCCTGCCAGGCCCAGGCGGTCAAAAAGGGAATAGGCGGCAGTTTCCTGAACCTTCGGCACTACCATAGCTAGGGGAATGCTGGTAATGACTACCCCGATAACCAGAAGCAGAACTCCCATCATAATCTGCATTCTTTTATTCATAAGATTTGTCCGCCCCCTTTTCTTCCGGCCCGTCGGCTGTTTCACTGTCTTCAACCTCTGTACCATTGTATGCTTCATTATTCAGACCTTCGAGAAGTTCCACCGGCCTCCCTTTACTGGTCGGCCCTCCCTGCAGTCTTTCCCTCGTCTCACCGATTACTTCTGCCAACAGCACAGCCACGAGACCAGCCAGGACTATTGAATCAAAAGCCCCACCACCGCCTATGCTTACCTTTCCGGGCGTCCTCGTATTTACCAGGTAAACCCAGTTGACTATATCAAGTGACAGGACTCCAAGCGTGGCCGCTATGAAGGCTGACCTCCTGGACCTGCCGGCTAGATAAGCCACCAGGCCTCCTGCAATCGGATACACCCAGAGGGGATCGATTAGGCCGAAAGCCACTCCCGGATCTCCCTTCATTAATACTGAACCGATGTAATATATAAATACTCCCGTAACACCTGTGGCTAAGAGCGCCCTGACCCATTCCTTGGTGGTTCCGGCTTTTGTTAACACGTATATCGCCAGTCCTATTGGGATTAGCCCACCTCCCACGTTGATTGAAGCATTTACCCTACCCATCGAAATTGGAATATCGATAAAACTGCCGACAACCATACCGGCAATGAGTCCAAGGGCCATCTTATCAGAAATTCGCATCCGGTCAAGGACCCTGTGTGCTAAACCAAAATAAACCAACACTGATACAACGATAAGAGCAATAATTCCAAATGGAAACCTGGTCATCTTTCAAATCTCCTTTCATATTACAACAAATTTTCATAGCCTAAAATGATAGAAGACGGGACTAACTTTTTTTAATCCCCTTGGATGGTGCTGATTATCATGGATAATCATTTGTTTTCAAATGGTACAAGGAACTAGGAACTAGCACCTAGCAACTAGCACCTAGCAACTAGCAACTAGCAACTAGCAACTAGCACCTAGCTTTTTGTAGGTTTCCCGTCACCCGGAGGAAATATACTATTTTGTGTGCTGACCAGCCCGTTTCGGCGGGCGTAATTGGCAGTGTTTATGCCCCTTTCATTTAACCATTCTCTCGTCCTGCCGGTGATGACGACCGGCACGTTCTGCAGCCTTTGGGGGCTGTTCACCCCGACCATGAGCAGAACTTTTTTCAGATCAGATTTCGTATTTTCGATGCTTTGGATAAGACCGTCAACACTCTGTTCCCACAGGACCTTAAGGTAGGTCCCGGCAATTCCGGCTGCACTGGCGCCCAAGGCCAGGGCCTTAGCGGCATCAAGACCGTTAGTTATGCCGCCGGTCGCGATAATCGCTGCGGACAGTCCACAGCTATCTGTCTCCACGAGGCTGGCAGCTGTCGTAATACCCCAGGATTCAAGACAGTTCTGTTTGCCTTCCCCCCGCCAGCCCTCAATAGCGATGAAGTTTGTGCCCCCGCGGCCTCCCACGTCAAAATGGACCACCCCTACCTCATTCAGTCGTCGGGCAGCTTCATAACTCAGCCCAAAGCCAACCTCCTTGACAATGACCGGTACACAGACTCTTTTGACGATTTTTGATATGTTGTCAAGCCAGCCGCGGAAGTCCCGGTCACCCTCCTTCATAGCTGTCTCCTGAGGTGCGTTAAGATGCACCTGCAGAGCATCCGCAGAAATCATATCAATTGCTCTGAGGGCGGTTTCCACAGATTCTTTGGCACTGACATTGGCTATCACCAAACCGTGGTGGTTGATTCTTCTGACCACCTTAAATGATTCCTCATAAGCCGGGTTTTCCACCGCTATCGTCTGGGAACCGACCGCCATAGCCAGGCCGGTATCCCTGGCCGCAATAGCCAAGGCCTCATTTATCCTGCCCGGGCCCGGTCCTCCCCCGGTGATGGCATTGATGACGAGGGGGGCCTCTATCGTTCTCCCAAACAATTCGGTTGTCAGGGTAATATCCCGGCTTGATATCTCCGGCAAGGCATTGTGTACAAAAGCAACGTCAGTAAACCCTGAAATGGCAGACCGCTGGGCCAGCTTCAGGGCAGTGAAGATATGTTCATCTTTTCTTCTCAGACGTGACATCAATAAAACCCTGCCTTTGGCAGTAGTTTTTGCATATTGGGGGAGAATAATCCATGCAAATCAATTGACAATTGACAATTGGCTTACAGGCATTGCTTAATGGTCCTAAGGGCCTAGCGCAGCAAAGCTGCAATCAATTTTAAAAACAACCGCGGAGAACGCGGAGATAGTGAGATTCACTGGGAAGAAGAGGGCGCAGAGAGTCATTGCTGACCCTTGTTCTCCCCTTCTATTTCGGAAATGTGATACTCTAATGAATAAATTATTATAAAACCTTATAATTATTCAGTCATCCCATCAACCGGCCTGCTCTTTCAAAAATGAGTTAGAAGTAAGGTAGAAAAGTGAACTTGTAAGACCTGTGACTGCTTTTTGGTTTTACATTAAAATTTGTGTTAAATAATTACCATACTTGGGAAGAAAGCTTTTTGCTATTGTTATTGATGTCTCTCTGTGTCCTCCGCGACTTCTCCGCGAACTCCGTGTCTTCTTTTGTTTTCGTTTTTCATCCTCTGATGTTAAACCCGAAGCGGCATATGGTAAAAATTTAGTTTAAAAACAAACTTTCACGAAGTAGTAGTACAAAGGAGAGATGAGCAAAAAAATAAACCTGCCGGTGATGTGATATGCTCCCCTTTGAGTAGACACCTGAAATAACAAAAAATCAGGACTACACAAGGGGGAGCTTTTTATGGGAAGAAGAGGCATCAGTTATAGCAAG